>JARBUG010000156.1 GCA_029239785.1 Symbiobacteriaceae bacterium
AAGAAGGCCAGTGGCACTGAAACGAGCCAGGTGCTGATGGTCACCGTAATGGTCGGCCACTGGGGGTTGCCCGCTCCCCGAAAAATGCCGCCGCAGACGATGTTCAGGCACTGGCCGGCCTTGTACAGGGCCGCAATGCGAAGCGTGGTGTCCGTCAGAGTCAGCACGGCGGGGTCTGAGGTGAAAATCCCGGTGATTTGCCGGGGGAAGAGGAACAGGAAGACGCCGCCGGAGATCATGGCGATCAGGCCGTAGGTGATCACGCGGCGCCCGGTGGCAACGGCATCGTCCCGGCGCCTGGCCCCCATGAGTTGGCCGATGAGAATGCTGCCGGCTGTACCCAGGGCCATGGCCGGCACATAGGTAATCGCCTCGGTCTGGTTCGTCACGCCGCGGGCGGCGATTACCGCCGTGCCCAGGGGCGCCACCATGCCGGTGACGAGAATTTGGCTGGACTGCCAAGATACCCACTCGGCGGCGGCGGGCAGTCCCATGCGGGCCACACGCCACAGCGACTTGCCCTGGAACCTGAAGAACTCCTTCACCCGCACGGTCAGTTCACTACGGTACAGGACCATGTAGAGCATCATCAGCGCACCGATGATTCGGGCGATGGAGGTGCCAGTCGCCGAACCTGCGAGGCCCATGCCGCCGCCCAGGGACGGCACACTCATACCGCCGATGCTGAAGGCAGGCGTGCCCCAGACGAACAGGTAGTTAAGCGCAGCGTTGAAGATATTGACCATGAACGTAACGGCCATGGGTCCCCGGGTGTCGCCGGAGGCTCGCAGAATCGCCCCGAGAATGGCGAGCATGCCCACGGACGGCATGAACATGGAGAGAATCCGCATGAAGGTGACGCCCTGGGTATGAACCGCTTCGCGGGCACCGAGCAGGTGAAGGAGCAGCGGCGCCGCCGCGTAGATGAGCACACCGATGCCGATGCTGATCAGAAGTCCGGCACCCACCGACTGGCCGGCGGTTTTGCCCGCATCTTCCCGCTCGCCCGCCCCGACCTGGTGAGAAATCACGATGGAGGCGCCGGTCGCCACGACGGTCAGAATCAGGGTGATGATGTTCATAAGCTGCCCGCTCATTTGCACGGCTGCGAAGGATTCCGTGCCCAGGCGGTGATTGATGATGATCGAGTCGACCCACATGAGGGACATGTTAAATAGGTTTTCGATGGCAAGCGGCCACGCGAGCCTGAATAGGTCGCCGCTGCTGACCCGGGCTGGTACGTTTTCTGCTGCCATGACTAACGATATCCCCTTTGTTCATTTGGGCATCGACACACTATAGGTCGAAACCCTTGTACATGTCAATATGAAACCGGGCGCGAAAAGGAGGGGCGATGCCCGCCCCTCCCCATCTCAGAACTTCCCGCCGGGGCTCAGGCTCAGGGCCGCAGCGACCTGCTCCTGCGTCTCCCGGTCCACCTTCTCGACCCGATAGCCGGTCACCTCGATCACCAGCAACTTCACGTCGCCATAAGTCTCGGGGCGGCACTTGAAGGTGGTTTTGTGGGTCGAGTTGACCTTCGGAAAATCGAAGGCCTGCAGTGTCGAGAAGAGGCTAAAGGTGGCTGTACGGAAATTGGGGCTGACGGTCACGCTGTGGGCCTTCGGCGCTTCAGGCACGCAGGTCCGCACGTAGACCAGGCCCTCATCGGGGCGGGCAGCGCACTGAACAGCCCGCACCCCGGTGCCGGACGCCTCGTCCAGCCAGTCCTTGACCGTGGTGTTGCAGAATGCCTGCCACTCCCACATGATAATCTCCCATTCCTGCTTGGGGCGGTCATCCGGGCCGATCAGGTCATCTTCCGTGAATGGAAGCGACGCCGGTCCCTTATGATGCAGATCCATAACTGTTCACCTCCGAATAAGCTGTACATATCCCTCCATATTCCCATACGAATAAGCGCAGGAAATGTTCGATGCTCAGAAAAGAAAGTCGCTGCCATTTTCGGCAGCGACGCTTGGGTTACTCATCGACCTTTTGCAGATAGGAGGAGACGAGGATTTTCTGCCCCAGGCCCGGGAAGTGGACGGTAATGGTGTCGCCCCGGGCGTCGCGTACGACGCCTTCGCCAAACTTGGGATGGCGCACCCGGTCGCCGGCCTCCAGGCTCGGGCCGGCGGGCAGGTCGGGCTGGCTGGTTTCCCAGGCGGGCTGGGCGCCGGTCCGGGTGCGGCGCTGCATGCGCTCGGCATCGGCGCTCTGGCCCCAGCCGCTCGACCCAATGGCGGGGCCGAAGTCATCATCATCAGGCGGCGCCTGGCGGCGGGCGGTCTCAGGCTGGCGCTGGGCGCCCCAGCCTTCCACCGAGCGGCGGCCGCTTGGCTGCCCGTACCCGGCCCCGGCGCTGCCTCCGTAGTAGCCTCCGCCCCCGCCGCCCCAGCTCGGGGCCGCGGCCCGGGAGCCCCCGGTCAGCTCCACCAGTTCCTCCGGCACTTCCTGCAGGAACCGGCTGGGCGAGTTGAACGACGCCTGGCCCCAGAGTGACCGGCTCATGGCGCTGGAAAGATAGAGCCGCCTCCGGGCCCGGGTCATGCCCACGTAGCAGAGCCGGCGCTCCTCTTCCATTTGCACTTCGTCGGTCAGGGAGCGGTTGTGCGGGAAGACGCCCTCCTCCATGCCCACCAGGAAAACCACAGGGAACTCCAGGCCCTTGGCGGAGTGCAGCGTCATCAAAGTGACCTTGTCCTGCCCTTCGCCAACCTCATCGGCGTCCGACATAAGGGCGGCGGTGGCTAGGAAGGCATCCAGCTGCGAAAGGCCCTCGGCATCCTCACCGGTGGGCATTTCAAACTCCTGGGCCATCGAAATCAGTTCCTGCACGTTCTCCACCCGGCTCGCCGCCTCGATGGAATCGTCGGCCTTCAGTTCATCCAAATAGCCGGACCGCTTCAGAATCTCTTCGATTAACTCGCCGACGGCCAGATACGCGCTCATGTTGGTCAGCTCTTCAATGAGCGCCGCAAAGGCCTCGATTTTGGCGCGGTAGTTGGCCGTAAGGCTGGGCACCAGGCTGCAGTCCAGCGCGATGCTGGCCACGGGCAGGCCCCACTGGTCGGCGTAGTCGACTACCTTATCAACCGAGGCCGGCCCCACGCCCCGCTTGGGCACGCCAATGGCCCGCCGGAACGAGATGGTGTCAGCCGGGTTGGCAATGAGCCGCAGATAGGCGAGCACATCCTTCACTTCCTTGCGTTCAAAGAAGCGAAGGCCGCCAAAGATCCCATAAGGGATCGACTTGCGTACGAATGTCTCTTCCAGGGCGCGGGACTGGGCGTGCGTGCGGTAGAGCACAGCGAAGTCCTGGTAGGTCATACGGCGGCCATCATCAAACCCACGGCCCACCAGCCGCTCGATTTCGCCGGCAACAAACCAGGCCTCGTCATTCTCGTCCGACGCCTGATACCGCAGGACGCGGTCACCGGGGCCGGCCTCGGTCCAGAGCTTTTTCTCCTTGCGGCCGAGGTTCCGCCGGACCACTTCGTACGCCGCCGCCAGGATGTTGCCGGTCGAGCGGTAGTTTTGCTCCAGCTTGATGACCTTGGCGTCAGGGTACTGCGCCTCAAACTCGAGGATGTTGTGAATGTCGGCGCCGCGCCAGGAGTAAATGCCCTGGTCGTCGTCGCCGACGACGCAGAGGTTGCGCCGCTTGGCCGACAGCAGGAAGACCCAGCGGTTCTGGACATGGTTCGTGTCCTGGTATTCGTCGACCATAATGTATTCAAACTTGTTCTGATAGTGCTCCAGCACTTCGGGGAACTGCTCGAGCAGCCGGACGCACATGAGGAGCAGGTCGTCAAAATCCAACGCGTTGTTGGCCTTGAGCCGCTCCTGGTAGAGCCGGTAGACCTGCGCGACTTGCTGCTGATAGTAGTCCTTGGCCCGGGCGGCGAACTCCCGGAAGTCGAGCATGTTATTTTTTGCATTGGAAATGGTGCCGAGCACCGCGCCAGGCTGGAACTGCTTGTCCGACAGGTTCAGCTGCTTAAGGCAGTCCTTAATGACCGACTGCTGGTCAGCGCTGTCCAAAATGACGAAGTTCTTGGCGTAGCCGAGCTTTTCAATGTCGCGGCGGAGCATCCGCACACAGGCGGAGTGGAAGGTGCTGACCCAAATATCTTTCGCACTGGGGCCAACAAGCCGTTCCACACGCTCCCGCATTTCGGCAGCGGCTTTATTGGTAAAGGTAATTGCCAGAATGGACCACGGTCTGACGCCCACTTCGATCAGCCGTGCGATCCGGTGGGTGAGAACCCGTGTTTTTCCAGAGCCGGCGCCGGCCAGAATCAGCAGCGGGCCTTCGCCATGAATGACTGCCGCATGCTGCTCCGGGTTCAGCCCCTCCAGGTTGAGTGCCATATCGCTTACCCTCTCCCCTGTTCACGAATCGACCCAACTCATTTCGCCTGTGGCCCCATCCTTTCCTGTCAGCGCGCTTCGGTTGTTGGCTCCCATCCAAATTTTGGTGGCTTTTCTTGACAGAATCGTTCCCTCTTGGTAAAGTCGAGCCTGTACCCTTTCCGTTATGGTTATTTTTGTCTACCCCATTTTTGCCGCTACGTACGTTTTATCTAGGCAAAGCCTTTATCCGGACTTATCGCCTTGACAGTTTACGAAGTTGAAAGGGGCATACGTTTATGGTTCGACGTCTTCGACAGCGCCGGTCCTTATGGGCCGCCATCGCAGTCGGAATCCTGGCTGCTCCCCTGCTTATGGGGGGCGCGACGGCCACGCCGCCGGAAGCCGGAGACCTGCTGCCGCCGCCTGAACCGGAACCGCGGGAGACGCTCCCCCCGGACCCCAGTGAGATTCAGGCCAGGCTTGCGCTGGCACAGGCCAACGCCATCGCCGATTTGGCGCCGGAGGAGTTCCGGGGCCCGGTTGTGGCAGCGGCCAACCGCTTCAGGCTGGACCCACGCATCTTGGCGGCGATTATTACCGTTGAGACCGAGTGGAACCCTCAGGCGGTGGGCCGTCACGGCGAAAGGGGCCTGATGCAAATTCTGCCCTCAACCGGCGAGTTTCTCGCTCGCGAAGCGGGGTTGGCGGAGTACGATCTGGCCGATTCGGCAACAAACCTGACCATGGGCGCCCTCTATATCGCGTCGCTGCTCGCTGAGTATGGAGATTTGCAAACGGCTCTGGCCGTGTATAACGGCGGTCCGAGCGCAGCCGAGCATGCCGGCACCAACCTGTACGCCCGCAAGGTGCTGCGGAAGTATCGGGCAAGTGCGGAACGTCTCGCCGACGTTTTTGAGTCCGCTTCCTAATCTGTACGATAATGGCCCCCTGACACGCACGTGCGCGTCGGGGGGCCGTTTTTCGCCATGTGTGTCAATCAATCATGACGTCTGTTCCGTACTGGATGAGCTGCAGTTTTCTGGCCACCGCCTGTGAGGCGAAGTTGTCCCAGGCAGTGCTGTAGAGAGCAAGCCGTCTCTGGCTCTGAACTTCAGCAGCCCAGGCGGTCGCAACTTCAACGCCGTACGCTCTGCCGCGATACGCTTCAATCGTGTCCAAACTTGCCTCGGCAGCCGCTGCGGTCTGCCTGCCGCTGCGGCAGACCGATACCGCCACACCATCTTGAACGACGGCAAAGCAAGGACTCTTCACGGCCAGTTCCTCGTAGGTGTAGGGAAAGTGCGCTCTGAGGAGTTCCTTGTTTGACTCGGTCATGCGGATTGCAGCCGCACTCCTGTGACGCACCTCAGGAAAGACGAAGGCCGGTCCGATATCAACACGGGTGATCGGACCGCTGCTTTCCAAGATCCGAATGATCGCGGCCAGGTCGGTCTCCGGACGTATGACGCTTTCCAGTTTCTTGCTGATGCGGCTGTCGAGCCCGTGTCGGTACCTGTAGATGGTACCCGCTCTGGTCGCGCCGAGAAAGAGCCGAGGCGCCGGGTCATACGGCGGTTCGTTGATATCGGTCAGGAACCCCGCATCGTTCTGCCTGAACAGGACATTTACGTGTATCTCCATCAGTTCTTGCTCGAATGGCACGAAGATCCCCCGCTCTTTTGTTGTACGACGGCTCAGGCAGGAAGCGAACAGGTGTTTCTCGAAACATTTGTTCGTAAGGAGGGATGGTGAATGCGGTTTACGATCGAGCAAAGGTTGCTGCATGATGCGGTGCGCTCGGCGGCCCGGGCGGTCGGGGTTCGCCAGGCGGTGCCGGTTCTTTCGGGTGTTTGCTTGCATGCCGCCGGTCAGGAGCTGCGGCTCAGGGCGACCGACCTGGAAGTTGAAATCAGCCTGGCGGTTCCGGCTGATGTGGCTGAGGAGGGCGCCGTGGTGCTGCCGGCCAGGTACCTGCAGGAACTGGTTCGCCGCCTGCCCCCGGGCCCGCTGGCCATCCGGGTTACACCGACAAATGCGACGGCCCGCATCGAGGTAGACGGCTCCGAATATGTGATTCACGGGTTCGACGCCGGTCAGTTCCCCGCCCCTGGCGCCGAGGGCGCTGTCGCCTCCGCCGTGGCAATTGAGCCCAAGCACCTCGCAACCGTGCTCCGCGAGACCGGTTTTGCCACCGGGCACGATGAGTCCCGCCCCTGGTTTACCGGGGTCTTCCTGAGCCTGCGGGGCAACCAGGTCATCGCCTTGGCGACGGACGGCTCCATTCTGGCGTACAGTGAGGCGCCCGTACATAACCCGGCTGACAGCGCGTTCTCGGTCATTCTGCCCGGCCGCTCGCTGCAGGAGACAGGCCGGCTGCTGCCCGAGGCCCAGGGCTGCCGCATCGGGGCGGGGCACAGCCAATTCCAGTTCGACCTGGGCCACGTGAGCCTCACGAGCCGGCTCCTGGAGGGTCAATACCCCGATTTTCGCAAGTACATACCGACCGAGTTCCCGACCCAGGTCTGCGTGGGCCGCGAGCGGTTCCTGGCCGCCTGCGAGCGCGCGGCCCTGGCAGCACACCAAAGCAGCATCCGGCTTGACGCTGGCGCCGAGGGGCTGAAGCTGACGGCCCGTACTCCGGAGGTCGGCGAGGTGACCGAGCGCCTTCCCGCCCGGGTCGGGGGTCCCGAATTCTCGGTGCCGCTGAACGTGCACTATGTCCTGAGCGGACTGCGGTCGCTTGAGGGCCCCGACCTGGTGTTGGAGTTCGCCGGCCCGCGCACCGCGGTACGCTTTCGAAGCAGCCAGGAGGCCAAATCCTTCTTTGCGGTCCTGCCTCTGCTCAGTTTTTAGGATCGAATGGGGAGCGCCTCCTACCGCACAGGCAAGAAGACCGAAAACGTCGTCCCCTGGCCCACGTGGCTCCGCACATCGATCCGTCCGCCATGGGCCTGCACAATCGAATAGCACAACGCGAGCCCCAGCCCTGTGCCCTCCTCTTTGGTCGTGTAGAAGGGCACAAACAAGCGCTTCAAGCTCTCAGGGCTAATCCCCACCCCGGTATCCGCCACCTCAAAAGCCACCTGCTCGGTACCCGCACGCCGCAGCACCACGCACAATGCGCCGCCATACGGCATGGCCTGCACGGCATTCCGAACCAAGTTAATCATCAACTGCCGGAACATCTTCGGGTCGACGCACACCAGGCCGACATCATCGTGATACTCCGTGGTAACGGCAATATTGGTCCGCTGGAAGTCGGTCTGATGAAGCAGCAGCACCTCATCCGTAATCGTTGCAAGCGACAGCGCCTGCTTCTTCAACGCACTGGGTCGGGCCAGCAGCAACATATCACGAATGATGCAATCAATCCGATCAATCTCGTTGAGGATGATTTGGAAATACTCGCCGTCGGCCCGCGAAGCCCTGGCCTGCAGCAACTGGATAAACCCGCGAATCGAAGTCAGCGGGTTGCGAATTTCATGCGCGGCACCTGCTGCCAGTTCACCAATGGCCGCCAGTTTCTCTACCCGCAGCACCTGCTGCTCCATGGCGCGTACCTGGGTCACATCGCGCACCAGGCAAATGGCGCCCTGCATGGCTCCCTCACTGCCCCGGAACGGCACCGACTGGACTTCGAGCTGGCTGCCCTCCACTTCCCAGTCGACTTCGGGTCCGGGTTGGCCAGTCAGCGCCTGCTCAACCTGGGCCGCCTGCGCCAGCCCTTCCGGCAATGGCTGACCTTTTTCCAGGGCCAACTTGCCGCCAAACCGCTTTTCGGCCACGGCGTTCGTCATCACCACCCTGCCTTCGGGATCGACGACAATAATGCCAGACCAAAGATTGTTCAGCAGCGTATCGGTGAATGCGTTTAGCTCTGTGATTGCCTTGAGCCGTTCGCCGGCCTCCTGAATCAGGTTGGCGTTTTCCAGCGCCGCTGCCGCCTGACCAGTCATCAGTTGGATGAGCCCCACCTCGCGCGGGGCAAACCAGTGATGCCGCTGGAGCCCAACAAAGAGCAGGCCCAGGGTCTGCCCCCGGTGAACGATGGGGAGAAAGAGTCCGGAGCGCACGCCTTCTACGGCGGCGATTTCCTGAATCAGGCCGTTTCGAATCTCACGGATATCGGCCAGCTGCAAAGGCTGCTGTTCCAGCACCGCCCGGCTGATTGGTCCGTGCGACAGCGAAACGACTGTATCGATGGGATGCAACGCGTTGAATCCATACGACGCTTTGACACGAAGCTGCAGTTCGGTCTGCCCCTTGTCACGCAGGGCGACCACGACCTTGGCCCCAATCAGCTGACCGACCGCTTCAGCAGCGATGTGCGCAGTCCGCCCGGGGTCGGTGGAAGAGGCAAAGTACGTGGCAAGGCGCGCCATGGCCTGCACCTCACCGGGCAGGTCGGGCGCCAGGCCCATACGCCCCCAGACCTGGTGCCACACTCTGCGTGCACCGACCACGGCAGGCGATGGGTGCTGCACGTCGCGAACCAGGCCCTGGAGCTGACGGACCGCCTCCGGCAGTTCACGGTCCAGGTCCGAACTGGCTTCCACCCGGGCAAAAACCTGCCCCGCCGCCCAGAGCACCTGCGGGCTGAAACGGCCGCCTGCGTTGGTCAGCAGCCATTCCACAGCCTCAGGGCTGCTCATGGGGCGCCCCAGGCACCCATCGGTCAGCAGGGTAACTGCGTTGGCCGCTGCCAGCACCTGCGCCCCCATCGGGAACGCTTCTCCCGCCACCGCTGGCATTCCGCTGCCGTCGTACGCCGCGTACCGGTACCGAATGAGCGCGGCGACCTCTTCCAGGGAGCCGTCGCGCGCAACCCGCTGAGCCACGGCCTCCAGGCGCCGGTGCATCCACTCGGCCTGGTCCGGGCCGGGGTACTCCACCAGCCAGAGCGGCAGGTGCGGCCGGGTCTCATCGCAGCAGTTCTGCAGGACTGCCGCATAACCAATCAGCCGCACTTCCCGCGGCGTCAGCGAAAGTGTGCGCCCCAGTGCGTATGCTGTGCGCATAATGCGATGGGCCAGATGCCGTTCTTCCGGCGATGGGGCAGGCATTTGCTGAATGGTGGCCGTGACAGCCCGGTCCTGGTTGAACGAGGTAAGGGCCGGCCCAATGACAGACTGCAGCCAGATCAACAGCCCACAGATTAGAAAGTCGAGCGGATAACCGGTCACGTGCATCCACTCTACGGGAATGGCCACGACGAGAAAGAGCAGGGGCGCCCACCACGTTTGCTGCACGTACTGCAGAATTGCCTGGTGCAGCGTCACCCGCCGGGGCCCCGACCGGAGTAAGCCCCAGAACGACTGAAGAGCATACCAGAATGCGTAGACCATGACCAAATCAGGCGTGTCGAAGTGCAGCCATTCCGCACGGAGGAATGAACTCCCGGCGGTCAGTGACTGAAGTCCGTAGGCACCGCCGAAGGCGATCAACACGAAAACCGGCCGGTACCACTCCCAGTAGTACCGCCCCTGGTATACGACCAACATGCGAAAAGCAAACTCGATCAGCAAGGTGATTAGGGCCGTGGTCAAACCGTAATGCCACAGCGCTTCAAACACCAGCCCGGTCATAAAGACCAGGCGGACGCCAGTCCCCTGCAAAATAATGGGCCAGCGCATGCCAACTGCCAGGGTAATGCCATACATGAAGGCAATACCCCAATTCACTGTTTCGCCAAGCCGGGGCGCGACTAATGCGATGGCAGCAATGCCAAGACTGAGGAACAGGGCGCGCACTACCCCGGGAGACCTGCGCAACCAGGCGGCCATCCTCTCGCTCTCCTTCAGAAACTTCATCAAATGTGGGGGTTCGGGCAGCGCGGTCGAATCTCCTCCCAGACTTTCCAGGACCCTCTCGGCATGGGCCGGTCGAGAATAGGCCCACGCCTGACGGGTTGCGGCACCCATTGAGGGTGCCTAGACCCTCTCGGCATGGGCCGGTCGAGAATAGGCCCACGCCTGACGGGTTGCGGCACCCTTTGAGGGTGCCTAGACCCTCTCGGCATGGGCCGGTCGAGAAGAGGCCCACGCCTGACGGGCTGCGGCACCCTTTGAGGGTGCCTAGACCCTCTCGGCATGGGCCGGTCGAGAATAGGCCCACGCCTGACGGGCTGCGGCACCCTTTGAGGGTGCCTAGGAGGGATTGGACCGTTTGGAACCGAAATGACTACGAATGGAAACAGGTCGAGTGGCGGAGGGAAAACCGGTGAGTTATCAGCCGCAGAACCCGCTGATCGTGCAGAGCGATCGGACCGTTTTGCTGGAAGTGATGAACCCACTCTTCGAAGAGGCGCGCGATGTACTGGCTCAGTTTGCCGAGCTGGTGAAGAGCCCGGAACACATACATACGTATCAAATCACGCCGCTTTCGCTTTGGAACGCCGCGGCCAGCGGCCTGAACTCCGCTGCCATTATTGGCGGACTGGAGCGGCTCAGCAAGTTCCCCCTGCCTGAAACACTCAAGCAGGATATTGGCGATTACGTCGCCCGCTACGGCCGCGTGCAGTTGGTCAAAGACGAGCAAGGCCGCCTGGTTCTGCGCTCGTCCGACTCGTTGCTGCTTACCGAGGTGTGGCACAATAAGGCCGTGCGGCAGTATCTGATGGAGCAGCGCCCCGACGGCGGCCTGATGGTTGACCCGGAACGCCGGGGGCACGTCAAGCAGGCGATGATCAAGATCGGCTTTCCAGTAGAAGACCTGGCCGGCTACACCACCGGTGCCCCCCTTGAAACGGCGCTGCGGGCCATTACGCTCTCGGGGCGCCCCTTTGACCTGCGCGCCTACCAGAAGCAGTCGGTGGACGCGTTTTACAAGGGCGGCTCCGTTTTCGGCGGCTCCGGGG
>JARBUG010000157.1 GCA_029239785.1 Symbiobacteriaceae bacterium
CAAGCGCCGCAACGCCTCCAGCGCCCGCAGCGCCGCACCCGCATCGATCGCCTGCTCCGCCAGACCCACGCCCTCCCGCAGCGACCGCGCCGCCCCCGTCGCCAGCAGCGCCGCCGCGGCATTCAGCAGCACCACATCCCGCCGGGGCCCCTTCTCACCGCCAAGCACCGCCTCGGTGATAGCGGCGTTCTCTTCCTTCGTGCCGCCCCGAATGTACTCCCGGGGCGCCCGGGCGATCCCCACATCCTCCGGCACAACCCGGTACGTGTGAACCAACCCATCCTCCATCTCCGAAATCACGCTCGGACCGGAAATCGAAATCTCATCGACCCCGTCCAACCCGTGGACCACCAGGGCGTGCCGGCACCCCAGGTTCCCCAGCACCCTGGCCAGGGGCTCGGTCAAATTCGGACTGAAGACCCCCATCACCTGCGCCCCGGCCATGGCCGGATTGGTCAGCGGCCCCAGCAGGTTGAAGATCGTCCGCATCCCAATCTCCTTGCGCACCGGTGCCACATGCTTCATGCTCGTGTGCAGCGACGGGGCAAACATGAACCCGATGCCGACCTGATCGATGCACTGCCCGACCTGGGCCGGCGTCAGCATCAGGTTGACGCCCAGCGCCTCCAGCACATCGGCGGAGCCCGTCAGCGACGAAGCCGCCCGATTGCCGTGCTTCGCCACCGGCGCCCCGGCGCCCGCCACCACAAAGGCCGCCGTCGTGCTGATATTGAACGTATTGGACCGGTCGCCGCCCGTGCCGCAGGTGTCGACCACCATCTCCCGGGTGTGCGTAACCGGCGTCGCCCGGGAGCGCATCACCCGGGCGCAGCCCGTGATCTCGCTCACCGTCTCGCCCTTGATCCGCAGGGCCATCAAGAAGGCCGCCACCTGTGAAGGGGTGGCCTCGCCGTTCATCATCATCGTCATCGCAATCGAAGCCTGTGCCTCGGTCAGATCGCTGCCCTCGGCGACAAGCTGGATCAGCGCCTTCATATCCATCTCCATGAGGAGCCCCCCCTTACAGTGCCAGGAAATTGCCCAGCAGTTCCTTGCCGCCCTGGGTCAGAATCGACTCGGGATGAAACTGTACCCCGTAGACCGGGTGTTCTTTATGCTTGATCCCCATGATCAGGCCGTCTTCCGTCTCAGCGGTAACCTCCAAATCGGAAGGCAGCGACTCCCGGTCGACGATCAGCGAATGGTAGCGTGTGGCCGTCATCGGAGCGGGCAGCCCTTTGAACAGCCCTTCGCCCTTGTGCAGAATCCGGCTCACCTTGCCGTGCATCAGGTAGGGCGCCCGCTCGACTCTGCCGCCGTACACCTGCCCAATCGCCTGGTGCCCCAGGCAAACCCCCAGCACCGGCGTCGAAGGACCCATCTCCCGAATCACATCCATCGAGATGCCGGCCTCATTCGGCGTGCACGGCCCGGGGCTGATGATGATCTTCTCCGGAGCCAAACGCCTGACTTCATCTACCGTCAGTGCGTCGTTGCGATAGACCTGCAGGTCCGCCCCCAGTTCGCCCAGGAACTGGACCAGGTTAAATGTAAAGCTGTCGTAGTTATCGATGACGAGGATCACTGCAGCCCCTCCTCCGCCAGTTCGAGCGCCCGCACCACCGCTTTGGCTTTGTTGAGCGACTCCTGGTACTCGGCCGCCGGGTCACTGTCCGCCACGATGCCGGCGCCGGCCTGAATCGTCACCTTATCGCCTTTCATCACCATCGTGCGGATGGCGATGCAGGTGTCCATCGCACCGCCCCAGGCGAAGTATCCCACAGCGCCGCCGTAAATGTGCCGCCGCAGCGGCTCCAGTTCATCGATGATCTCCATCGCCCGCACTTTCGGGGCGCCCGACAGGGTCCCGGCGGGGAAGCAGGCCCTCAGCACATCGAAGGCATCCTTGCCTTCCGCCACACGGCCCTTTACGTCGCTGACGATGTGCATCACGTGGCTGTAGCGCTCCACGTGCATCATGTTCTGGACGGTGACGCTGCCGTACTGGCAGGCCCGGCCCAGGTCATTCCGGCCCAGGTCGACCAGCATGATGTGCTCGGCCCGCTCCTTCTCATCCGCCAGCAACTCCCGCTCCAGCGCCTGGTCTTCCGCCTCCGTGGCGCCCCGGGGCCGGGTGCCGGCGATGGGCCGGGTCTGTGCGACCCCATCTTCCACCCGCACCAGGAGTTCGGGGCTGGAGCCGATGATCTTCAGATCGCCGAAGGTGATGTAGAACATGTACGGCGAGGGGTTGACGGTCCGCAGCACCCGGAAGATGTCGAGCGGTCGGGCCCGCACGCTGGTCTGGAGCCGCTGGCTGAGGACGACCTGAAAGGCGTCGCCGGCCTTGATGTACTCCTGTGCCGCCACGACGGCGGCTTCGAACTGCTCACGGGTGAGGGTCGACTTCACGTCCAGGGGCCGGGGCCGCAGGAGCGAGACGCCCGGGGGCACCGGGACCGGACCCCGCAGCCGCTCCACCGCCCGGTCCAGCAGGGCCTGCGCCCGCCGATAGGTCACTTCGGGCTCGGGGCCGGGCTGCGTATTGGCGATCAGCAGCAGTTTGTGCTTGAGATGATCAAAGGCGACGACTAACTCGGTGATCATAAAGAGCGCTTCAGGCAGGTCCTGATCGTCGTGGGGCGTGCCGGGCAGCCGCTCGTAGTAGCGGACCGCATCGTAGCTCAGGTAGCCCACGGCGCCGCCGAAGAAGCGGGGCAGACCGGCGGGCTGGTGGACCTTGAAGGCGTTCATCAGGTCCCTCAGGTGAGCCAGCGGTTCGCCTTCCAGCCGCCGGGCGCCCTGACCGCCATGGCCGATGGTCCGGTACTCGGCAGCGGCATCGCCTTCCATGATGCGGCTCTCGCCGTGGTGGTTGGCCAGCGTGACGAGTGGCCGGCAGCCGAGGAACGAATAGCGGGCTACCTTCTCCCCGCCTTCCACCGACTCCAGCAGAAAGGCGCCGGGTTCCTCCTGGCAGAGCTTCATGAAGACCGAGATGGGCGTTTCCAGGTCAGCCAGCACCTCGCGATAGACCGGAATCAGCGAATACTCTGCAGCCAGGCTCTTGTACGTCCCCAGGCTCGGCTGATACATGCCCGATTCACCCCTGTTTCAGACAAATAGAAAAAGGCCTTCGTCCTCTTGAATCAGAGGACGAAGGCCTTTGCTGTAAAGACCTACGTGGTGCCACCTCAGTTCGACAGCTAATGATAGCCGTCGCGCTTTGTCGCGGGTACTAACATACCCTCTACCCGATAACGGCGGAAGCCACCGGTCTGCATACTTACCCGGGCAAAAGAGCCCAGTGTTCAGCGGACTGCTCATGGGACCATTCGCCAACCTTCCCCGTGCCGGACCTTGCACCAGTCGCCGGCTCGCTGTGACGGATCGGAATTGGGTACTTTCCCCACTCATCGCAAAAGTGTGACCCGATGAAGTTAGACCTAACTTTACCACCAACATTTCAACGCTGTCAACAGGGGAATTTACTCGCCTGCCGACATCGCCAGTTGGGCAGCGGGCCGGGCCAGGCGCAGCAGGTCCTGGAGCGTAGGCTCGCTCTCGGTTGCCATCGCTTCGAGCAGGTCGGTCAGCCGCTGGGTCAGACCCGCCGCTGCGGACGGCGAGAAGCGGTCCTGGTGGGTCAGCACCCGCAGGCCGAGCCGCTCGCCGGGCATGGCGATCAGGCTGAGCGGGTAGTGGTGCTGCTCGTGGAAGCGGAGTCCGCTTAGACGGACACCTGCCGCCCCCGCTTTGAGCGACTCATCAACGGGGTAGTTCTCGAAGAAGACCGCGCTCTCGAAGAGGGGCTGAGTCGGGTGGAGTGCGGCCAGGCGGGCGGCCTGGGCCGCCGAGACATACCCGTGCTCAGCCGCGTCCGTGACCTGCTGCTGCAAGGCGGAGAGCCAGGTTCCGAGGGCGATCGACGGTGTCAAGCGGGTGCGAATGGGCAACGTGTTCATCAGCAGTCCGATCATCGCCTCGGCGCCTTCCAGTTCGGCGGGGCGCCCTGCGAAGACGGACCCGAAGACCAGATCATTCTGGCCGGTGAGCCCGGCGAGCAGCAGCGCCCAGGCGCCCTGCACAAGCGTGCCCGGCGTGACGCCATAGCGCCTGGCTGCGGCGGTCAGGCCCGCCGTCACCTCCTGGCTAAGCGTCGCGTCCCGGTGGGCGCCGGTCATCAGGGCGCCCCGGGCGGGGCCCGCCCCGAGCGGCAGCGGCGGCTGATAGCCCGCCAACTGCTGCCGCCAGTAGAAATGGGCCGCGGTCTGATCCAGGTTCTGGAGCCAGGCGACATAGTCAGCGTAGGGGCGCCCCGGGGCAAGCTGCAGGGTCGTCCCATTCGTAAGCGCCGCATACCGCTCGAAGAGCTCTTTGAGCAGCAGCGCCGTGGACCAGCCGTCGAGCAGCACGTGGTGGAAGCTGAGCAGCAGCCGGTGGGCCTCTTCGCCGGTACGCACCAGGGTGGCGCGGACCGGGGGCAGATCTGCCGGGCGGAAGCCGTGCTGGCGGTCCTCCTGCAGGTAGTTGGCGACGCGGCGGTCCAGGTCGGCAGCGCCCCGCCAGTCTTCCACCTGCAGCGGGGTGTGGCCCCGGCGCCAGACGACCCGGACGCTCTTCTCCCCCCGGTCCGCCTGCACGAAGATCGACCGGAGCTGGCAGTACCGCTCCACCACGCCCTCCCAGGCCCGGACCAGGGCGGTGCGGTTGACCTGCCCTGCCAGCCCCAGGTCGAGCTGGACTGTCCAGACGCCCGAGTGGGGCGCCCGGGCCGTGGCATCCAGCATCTCCTGCTGGAGCGGGGTGAGGGCGGTGATCTCCTCAATCTCGCGCAGCGCCGCCCGCAGGGGCAGGCCGAGGCGGCCCGCCAGGGTCTGGGTTACCCGGTCAAGGGCGCCCTGCGACAGCCCGGCCAGCGGGTAGTCGGAGGGGGTGCAGCCCCCGGCGTCGGGTGCGGCGCAGTGGCAGACCAGGCCCAGCAGTTCCCGCCGGAACGTGTCGGCCAGCCGTTCCATCTCAGCCTGGCCGTGCTGGTTCCGGCCGAAGGCGAACCTGACCGCAAGCTGACCGCCCACGACCATGGCGTCAATCTCCAGGGCGTGGCGCCGCAGCTGGCGCGGGCTGCGGCTCAGGCCGGCGAGGCCCGCGGCCGCAAAGAGGGACGAGCCGGTCTGATCCATCCGGCCCAGGTAGTTGAAGCTGACCTGGGGCGCCTCGCCCGGCGCCGGCGCCTCAGCCCCGGCTCGCACAGCTTCCTTCACGGCCTTCAGGGCCTCCCCATCCGAGGCGCCCCGGGCAATGGTGAGGCCGAGCGGGTGGATTTCGGTGAACCAGCCCACCGTGCGGGAGAGGTCCAGGTCGCCATCACGCCCGTGGCCCTCCAGGTTAACCAGCACCTCCCCGCCCAGGGCCCGGGCCAGGGCTGTCAGCATCACTTCATCCGGGCGGAGCCGGTAGGAGGCCGGGGCGCCCTGCAGCAGCGCTTCGGTGTCGGCCGCGGGCAGGCTGACCGTTACGACACCCTCCGAGGCGACAGTATCGGTCGGATCAGCCGGAGCAGACGCCGGCACCGGACGCGCAGCCTGCCCCGCCGCCCACTCCCGGTAGGAAGCGGTCTTGGCGGGCAGCGGCGCGTCGGGCTGCTGGCAGAGCCGTTCCAGGTCCTCCAGCAAGACTCGCCAGGAGACCCCATCCACCGCCAGATGGTGAATGGCGATCAACAGCCGGTCGGGGGCGCCCCGGAAGAGGGCTGCCCGGAGCAGGGGGCCGCGCTCCAGGTCCAGCGACGCCTGTAGCCGCTCAGCCACCGCCGCATCGTAACCTTCGTGAGTATCGACCAGCACCACTTCGCCAGGTGCCGCGCAGCGCTGCTGCCACTCACCCGCGGGCGTGCGTTGGAACCGGAGCCGCAGGGCGTCGTGGTGGTCAACCAGCCGGGTCAGCGCCCGGGAGAGGAGTGCCGCCGTCACGGTTCCCTTCAGATCCAGCAAGACGGTCTGGTTATAGTGATGCGGATCCACAGGATTTGAAGAGAGGAACCAGCGCTGAATCGGCGCCAGGTCCACCGGCCCGGTGACGGGCCCCAGGTCACAAGTGGCAGACGCCGGAACTCCCGCTGCCATGGCAACCTCAGCCAGACCGGCAACGGTCGGGTGCTGGAACAGGTCCCGGGGCGTCAGTTTGAGGCCCGCCTGCTGCGCCCGTGAGACCACCTGGATCGACAGAATCGAATCGCCGCCCAGTTCGAAGAAGTTCTCATCGATGGAGACGGGCGGACGCCGCAGCACCTCCGCCCAGATGGCGGCCAGGCGCTCTTCCACCGGATTCCTGGGTGCAGACGCCTCGCCAGACCCACAACCAACCGCCGGCGCAGGCAGCGCCTTCCGGTCCACCTTGCCGTTGGCCGTGAGCGGCAGCGCCGCCAACGTGACAAAGGCCGCGGGCACCATGTACTCAGGCACCCGGTCCCGCAGGTGGGCCTTCAGGGCCGGCAGATCGATCTCGGCACCCGCCCGCGGCACCACGTAGGCGACCAGCTGCTTACCAGCCTCCGTCTCCCGCACCAGGGCCACCGCCGCCGCCACACTCGGGTGGGCGGTCAACCCGGCCTCAATTTCGCCCAGTTCGATGCGGAAACCGCGCAGCTTCACCTGCTCATCCAGGCGGCCCAGGAAATCGAGGTTGCCATCCGTCAGATAGCGGCACAGGTCGCCCGTCTTGTACATCCGCCCCCCGTGGAACGGGTCGGCCACGAACCGCTCGGTGGTCAGCTCCGGCCGGTTCAGGTAGCCCCGGCAGACGCCATCGCCGCCGATATACAGTTCACCGGGCACGCCCACGGGCACGGGCTGCAGGTACCGGTCCAGCACATACAGGTAGGTGTTAGCGATGGGCCGGCCGATGGGAATCGAGCCCTGGAACTGGTCGCCAGGCTTCACCCAGTAGACGCAGCAGCCGACGACGGTCTCGGTGGGGCCGTACTCGTTGATCAGCGCCGTCCCGGGCGCCGCCTGGCGCCAGAAGGCGAGGGTCTCAGGCAGGAGCGCCTCGCCCCCGATCACCAGGGCGCCGGCGCCCCGGGCAGCCTGCTCCGGCGTCAGCTGCTGGCTGACTAAATCCACGTGGGCCGGCGTCAGCTTGACCAGGCTGAAGCCGCCCGGCTGCCGCAGCGCACCCGCCAGCCCTTCAATGCCCTGCGCCTCGTCCACCAGGTGGACCGGGCGCCCGGCCATCAGCGGCGTCCAGAGCGACGTCACCGTCAGGTCAAAGGAGATGGACGAGTGAACCGGGGCGCCCGCCCCCGCCTCCGCCCGGTAGGCGCCCTTCGCCCACCACAGGTAGTTGACCAGGCCCCGGTGCTCGATCAGGGCGCCCTTGGGCCGACCTGTGGAGCCGGAGGTGTAGATCACATAGGCCAGGTTCCCAGGGCCGGCCATGGGCACCGGGTTGGCAGAAGGACCCGCCACGTTCAGGTCGCAGATGACCCGGGCGCCATGCTCGGGCAGGCGGTCCAGCAGATGGGGCTGCGTCAGCAGAACCGGCGCCTGGGCATCGCCCAGCATGAAGCCCAGCCGCTCCCGGGGGTAAGCCGGATCCAGGGGCAGGTAGGCCCCGCCGGCCTTCAGCACGCCCAGCAGTGCGACCAGCAGCTCCGGCGCCCGCTCCATGCAGACGCTGACCAGCACGTCCGGCCCGACACCCATCCCCCGCAGATGATGGGCCAGCCGATTCGCCCGCTGGTTCAGCTCGGCGAAGCTCAGGGCGCCGACCACCGCCGGTGCGTCCGGGGTCAGGGCGGCCTGCTGTTCGAACAGATCCACCAGCGTGGACCCGGACGGATAAGCCGCCTCGGTCGCATTCCACCCGAAGACCACCTGCTCCCGCTCACTCAGTGTCATCAGCGGCAGACGGCCGACGGGCATCTCCGGGTCAGCCACGGCACCGGCCAGCAGCACCTGGAAGTGCTCCAGCATCCGCTCGATGGTCGCGGCATCGAACAGGTCGGTGTTATACTCCAGCGACAGCCGGTACGCGCCATCCACTTCGGCCGCAAAGAGCGTCAGGTCGCAGGTGGCAGCCTGCTGCCAGACCGGCAGCGCCTCCATGGACAGGCTGCCCATCTGGCAGCGGGCGCCCGGCTCCGCCAGGGCGAGGCCGTTCAGTTCCTGCCGCCTGTGCGCCCGCTGGAGCACAAACATCGTCTGGTAGATCGGCGTCCGGCTGGCATCCCGCTCCACCTGCAGTTTTTCGACCAGCAGCGGGAACGGGTAACCGGCATGGGCCAGCCCACTGACCACGGTCTCCTTCACCCGGCCCAGCATCGCGGTGAAGGGCTCATCGCCGTCGACCCGGGTGCGCAGGGCGACCGGGTTGACGAAATAGCCCAGCACGCCGGCCACATCCGACCGGGTCCGGCCCACGGTCGGCGAGCCGACGATCAGATCCGTCTGGCCCGTGTACCGATGCAGGAAAGCCTGGTAGAGCGCCAGCATGGTGGCAAACGGCGTGGCGCCGTGCTTGCGGCCCAGTTTGGTGATGGCAGATGAGAGCGCCGGGTCAAGCGCCACCGACCGGGAGCCCCCGGTGTAGCTCTGCACCGCAGGGCGGGGCCGGTCGGTCCGCAGCCCCAGCACCGGCAGTTCGCCGCCGAGCCGCTCCTTCCAGTATCGGAGCAGCCGCTCTCCTTCTTCCCCGTCCAACATCGCCCGCTGCGCCTGGACGTGCGCGGCATACGTGCCCGGGACCGGGGAGAGCCCGGCATCGGTGCCTGCGGCCTCCGCATCATAGAACGCGCCCAGCTCCTGCAGAAAGACCGTCAGCGACCAGAGGTCGGCCACGATATGGTGCATGGAAAAATGGGTGACCGTGGTGCCATCAGGCATCTGGAAGAGATGGATGCGCCACAGCGGGCCCTGCTCCAGATCGAACGGGCGGACCGACTCGGCCTGCAGGCGCGCCTCCAGGTCGGCGGGCGCCGCCTCGACCGCCACGTATGGCTCGGCAGCGGCATGTACCCGCTGGATGGGGCCGTCCGGCCCGTCATGGAAGGTGGTGCGCAGGGCCGGGTGCCGGTCGGACAGGCGCCGGGCGGCCCGGCGCCAGGCGTCGGGGTCGACCGGCGATACGAAGCGGACCGCCCGGGCAATGTTGTAGGCAGCGCTCTTTGGCGCCATCCGGTAGAGGAACCACATGGAGGCCTGGCCGTGGGAGACCGGGTAGTCGCCGGCGCCCGTCTCCGTGGCCGCGGGCGCCTCGCAGGCAGCCTGGGAGCCGACCCGGGCCGCTACCTGCGCCACGCTGGGCCCCTCCAGCAAGAACTCCAGCGGCAGCTTCACCTGAAACCGCTGTTCGATCTGATGGGTGACCTCGACGGCGGCCAGGGAATCAAGGCCGTACGCGCTCAGAGACCGGTCCACCGCCACACTCGCCACAGGCACCTTCAGGGCAGCGGCCACCATGGCCGCGATGGCGCCCGCCACCGTGTTGGCACCAGGCTCGGCCGTGCCCGAAGCCCCGTCCGCAGCCCCCACCACCTCCGATGCCAGCGCCGGCAGGCGACCGGCCACGTAGGCCGCCCGGGCGCCGAACCGCTGCACTTTGCCGCTCATCGTCCGGGGAAGTCCGCCGGGCTGCACCAGCACCACACCATACACAGCCAGCTCGTGGTTCCGGGCAACGGCCTGCCGGATGGCCGTGACCACCTCGCCGGGCTCCCCGGCAAAGTCAGGCTTCACTTCCTGGGCCAGCACCAGCCGCTCCTCGCCCGCCACCTCCACCGTGAAGGCCGCGCCGGCGCCCGGCATCAGCCCCGCCACAGCCGCCTGGGCGCTCTTCTCAATATCCGCCGGGTAGTGGTTCCGCCCCCGCACAATGATCAGTTCCTTGATGCGGCCGGTGATGAAAAGCTCACCACGCTCGTCCAAGAAACCGAGGTCACCAGTCCGGAGGAAGGGTCCCTCGCCTGTATCGGCCAGCCGCCCCCCAAAGACCGCAGCCGTTGCATCGGGCCGGTTCCAGTAGCCGGGCGCCACACTCGCGCCGGCCACCCAGACTTCGCCCACCGCTCCCGGAGCCAGGGCCTCCCGCCGCTCGGGGTGGACGATGACCACACGCAGACCGGGCATCGCCGTGCCGCAGCCCACCAGCACCTGCTCGTCACCCTGCGGGGCGGCGGCCCGGTGCTGCTCCAGCGCAGCCCGGCTGACCGAGCGCACCACAGGCGCGGCGCCAGGCTGCGCGGCCGTCACGATCAACGTCGACTCCGCCAGGCCGTATCCGGCCACGAACGCCTCGGACCGGAAGCCCGCCGGACCAAAGAGCGCGGCAAAGCGCTGCAGCGTCTCCGCCCGCACGGGTTCGGCGCCGTTGAAGGCCGCACGCCAGGCACGCAGGTCCAGGGCGCCCCGCTCTGCCGGCGTGCTCTTCAAAACAGCCAGATCATACCCGAAGTTGGGTGAACCTGCTGCAGTGGCCCGGTACCGGCTCATCGCCTCCAGCCAGCGCATCGGCCGCTGCAAGAAGGCGTCCGGCGACATAATCACAGAGGGGAAGCCGGCATACAGCGGGCAGATGACCATCGTAATCAGGCCCAGGTCGTGGTAAAGCGGCATCCAGCCCACTTCACGGTCAGCGGAACTGAGGTTCATGACACGGGCGCAGCCCGTGGCGTTATGTAAAAGATTGGCGTGAGTCACCATGACACCCTTGGGTGTGCCGGTGGACCCCGATGTGTATTGCAAGAAGGCGACCGCTTCCCCGGTCAGATCGGGGGGGACCCATCCAGCCGCCATATCGGTACCGATTTGTTCGGTGCTGACCCACTGGAGCATGGACGCTGCCGGCGATGCCGCCACATGGCTCAGCACCAGATCATCGGTCAGCGCAATTCTGGTCCCGCTGTCGGCGGCGATGGCCTGCAGCTGCTGCAGCATCTGCGGAGTCTTGGGCGGATACGCGGGCACGGCTGTGGCGCCCGCATACATGCAGCCGAAGAACCCGGCCAGGTACTCGAGCCCGGGGCGGTGAAGCAGCAGCACCCGCCGGCCG
>JARBUG010000158.1 GCA_029239785.1 Symbiobacteriaceae bacterium
GGGAAAGGAGATCTGATACTTGCGCGCGATGGTAAGCGTCTCCCGGAGTGCCGGCCCCAACGATACCTCACGAATGGGCACCTCGCCATACTTCTCGCGAAGCCTGTCGCAATCACGGCGCAGCCCGGCCATATCGGCCGGACGGCTGATGACGCCCATCCGCAGAATCGCTTCGACCACCAGGTCGGTATCCTTCGTGACGACGCCGATGACGTAGTCGATGATGTTCTCCCGCATGGCTGGCGTCAACTCGCCAACCATCCCCATATCCACAAAGGTGATGCCGCCTGCAGGCGTGACGAAGAGGTTGCCGGGGTGCGGGTCGGCATGGAAGAACCCCTCGGAAAGAACCATGCGAAAGATGGCACCGGCGAGCCGCCCTGCGACCTGGGCCGGCGAAATCCCCTGCTGAAGCATCGACTCCCGGTCGGTGATGCGCAGTCCGCCGACCCGCTCCAGCGTCAGCACCCGCCCGGTGGTCTGCTCCCAGCAGACACCCGGGAAGTGGATGGCCGGATCGTCGGCAAAATGCAGCCGGAACCGCTCCGCGTTGCGCCCCTCCTGGACATAATCCAGCTCCCCCCGGAGCATGGTGGCAAATTCACGGGCGACCCCCACCAGGTCGTAGCTGCGGCCGAAGGCGGTCCGGCGGGCCGCCAGGCTGGCCAGCCCCTGAAGCACCTGAAGGTCGAGCTCTACCGCCTCGCGTACGCCCGGTCGCTGGACCTTGATCACCACCGGATTGCCATTCGCCAGCACGGCCGGATGGACCTGCCCCAGCGAGGCGGCCGCCATCGGTGTTGGATCGATGCTCTGAAAATGGCGCTCCAGGGGGGCGCCCAGTTCGGCCTCCAACACGGCGAGTACCTGTTCATAAGGAAAGGGCGCCACCTGGTCCTGAAGCTTCTCCAGGGCGGCCACGATATCCGGTGGCAGGATGTCGCCCCGGGTGGAGAGCATCTGCCCGAGTTTGACGTAGGCGGGACCCAGTTCTTCGAATGCCCGCCGCAGCCGCTCGCCCCGCCGGGCGCCCGCGCCCGCCGTGGACGGTGGACGGGTCCAGCCGCCAAGCCCCAGATGTTCGGCCAGCGACCCGAAGCCGTACCGGGAGAAGACACGAAGCACAGTACGATACCGCCTGAGGACCTGGGACCGGGTGAAGGGCACGGGGACTCACCAACCAGTCAGCGACGCTCCTCCTACTATTGCCAGATCGCGCCCCGGGTATGCCAAAGGGCGGGGCCAGCAAGCCCCGCCCGTTACCGGTTCACTTTGAGCCACGCAAGCGCATCCTCCACCCGGTCGACCGGTACCACCGTCAGCCGGGTGGCTACACTTGCCGCATCCGGATAGTTGGCACGGGGCACAAACATGACGCTGGCGCCCGCCGCCTCCGCCGCAAAGACCTTCTGTTTGACGCCGCCGATCAGGCCGACCGCACCGTCGGCCTCAACCGTGCCGGTGCCTGCCACCACCCGTCCGCCGGTAATGCCGCCCGGCGTCAGCTGATCGATAATCTGCAGCGTGAACATCAGTCCGGCTGATGGGCCGGTAATAGCGCCAGTCTTGATAGCAATATCAACGGGCACATCAAATAAGATGCTGTCTTTGATGAGGACGCCCAGGATCGCCTGCCCCTTGCGGGCCGGGTCGGGGCTTTCGATGGTCCGGGCGGTCAGATCGATCTCCTTGCCTGCCCGCTTCACCCGCACCGCCACCTGCGAGCCAGGGGTAACGGCAGCCAGCGCCTCACGCAGTTGCCCGGCCGTTGTGATCAAGCGCCCCCCGACGGCCACCACCACGTCACCCGGGCGGAAGAGATCCGTATTGGGGCTGCCGGTGGACAGGTCGGTGATCTGGGCGCCGACCGGCACCGTACCTCGTCCGTAGCCCGCGTGCTTCAGCCCGATGGCCATAGCGGTCTGCTTGCTGTCTTCCATCATCTGGCGCGTCAATTCAACGTATTTCTCATAATCGGTGATGTTGCCCAGGAACTGCTCCCGCGTCTCCAGTTCGGCACGGGGGTCGGCCTTGGCGTACAGGTACCAGAAAAGGTTGGCCGGCTGTGTGGTGACAACCAGCATAAAGAGCTGGCCCTGGCGGCTGTCGCCCCCCGCCACCTCGATGAGGCCGCCCGTGTCAATGGCGGCCCCGGGCGCTGTAATGTACCACGGCGTAGGGGTGTACCAGAGTACCAGCCCCAGCGCCGTCAGTGAGAGCAGCAATAAGTGGAGCCGGCGGGTCCAGGGGGTCCGCCGGCTATACCATGCGAGAAGACGCACCTTCGGATCCGCCCTTTCGGCCTGGGGTTACAGTTGCTGGCCCAGCTCTTCCCGGGCCTTGCGCACGGCCATGACCGCCTTCTGCGTGTCGGCTGCCACTTTTTCGAGGTCGGGCTGCACACGGCCGAACAGTTCGTCGGCCCACTCCAGGGCATTTTGCCTGATTTCGCGAGCGACCCGCTTGGCCTGGTCGATCAGTTCGTCAGCCGCCTTTTGGGCTTCCTGCGCGACGGAATGCTCCGCCGTCAGGCGGGCAGCCAGGGCCTGCGCCTCACGCACGGTCGACTCAGCCTGGTCGCGCGCTTCGGTCAGAATCGCTTCCCGGTCACGGGCGACGCGATTGGCATCGCGAATCTCCTGCGGGAGCAGTTCGCGCATTTCATCCATGAGGCTCAGCAGTTCGTCAGGGTCCAGCAGCACCTTACCGGTCAGGGGCACTTTCGTCGCCTGGGCGATTGCGTCTTCCAGGCGGTCAAGCATCGCCATGATCTCCACCGTCATAACCTCCTGCAGCTTATGCCAATACCAGGGTTGTAGTAGATCTACTTGTCGGCGAACTTCTGGCGGAGCCGTTGTTCCACAATCGGCGGCACCAAATTCTCCAGCTTGCCGCCGAGCGACGCAAGCTCGCGCACAATGCTCGAGCTGAGGTACGAATATTCGTTGCGGCTCATAAGGAAATAGGTTTCGATTTCGTCGTTCAGCTGCATGTTGACCATGCCCATCTGCCACTCGTACTCGAAATCCTGAATGGGGCGCAGCCCCTTTACGATGGCCTGGGCGCCCTTTTCTCGGGCAAAGTCGACCAGCAGCCCGGGGGCGGAGCTGTCAACGCTGACGTTGGGCAGGTCTTGTGTGCATGCCTTCAGCATATCGGTGCGCTCAAGGGTGTTGAACAGGGGCGCCTTGCGCGGGTTGGTCAAAATGGCGACGATGACGTGGTCGAAGGTGCGGGCGGCGCGACGGATAATGTCGAGATGCCCATTCGTCACGGGATCGAAGGATCCCGGGCAGATGGCCGTTTTCAAGACCGGTCTTCCTCCCTGGGGGCTCGAGTCGGGGCCGAGGCGGTTGCCTCGTAAAGCGAAATGATGATCTCACCAAAGAGTAGTTCCCGAAACTTGGTCAAACCTCCTGCCTCACCGGCGGCAGTTGGCACCGCATCCTTTTTGTAGTGTTCGCAAATGACCCAGCCGCCCTCGGCGAGAACCCCGTGTTCGGCAATGGCTGTGAGGGCCTCATCCACCAGCCCCTTGCTGTAGGGCGGGTCGACGAAGATGAGGTCGAAGCGGCGGCCCCGCCGCCCCAGGTCGGCCACGGCAGCCCGGGCATCGCGCCGGAGCAGTTCGGCGCCGGCCAGCAGGCCGGTTGCGGTCAGGTTCTGTTCCACCACTTTGAGGTGCTGGGTCGCCAGGTCGACAAAAACGGCCCGGCGGGCGCCCCGGCTGAGCGCTTCGATGCCCACGGCACCTGAGCCGGCAAACAGGTCGAGAAACTCAGCGTCGATTACCCGCGGACCCAGCACGTTGAAGAGCGACTCCTTGACCCGGTCAGCGGTAGGGCGCACGTCGCGGCTTTTGACCGTGACCAGGGAATGGCCCTTGGCTTTTCCTGTGATGACACGCATGGCTAGAATCACCTCTGGCTCTTGTTCCCGAAAGCAACGCCCTTCATGCGAGGGCGCTCTCTATGGCCCTTCTCCGTTCTGCCTGCCATTTCCTGTCGCCCCTGGCGTCGGTGCCAAGATTGTCCCAGCGAGTCCTGTTCACCATGTCCGCGGGCGGCTCCAGCAAAAAAGCCGCCAGCGATGCATAGCACGCTCGCGGCCGCGGCACAATAGAGTCAGTAAGAGCCCGTCCGAGACCCACGGACCCGCACGGGAGGAGTGTTTCCACCCCTCCCGCCGGCTCTTCCTCCGTTCAATCTCCTCTCCCACTCTGCTCGGGCAGGACCGGCTTTACGCCGGACCTGCCCCTTTTTTTGCCTCAGGGCAGCACCCAGACCCGACGACTCTGCATGCCGAAGCCGTAGAGGGCATCCTCGTAGTTGTGGGTGAACAGGTCGATCCGTTCGCCTTTGATCGCACCGCCAATATCTGCGGCTACCGCGTACCCGTAGTCCTCCACGTACAGCAGGCGCCCCAGAGGAATCACCCGCGGGTCAACCGCCACCGTGCCGGGGCGGACGATCACACCCGTGTAGGTGACCGTGCCCACGCCGGGCTCCCCGGTCGCATAGGCCGATGCTGTCAGAGCCATCGCCTCGGCAAAGGCCACATTCCGCCCATCGACTTCGACCAGGGCGGCCTGGTCGGCCAGCAGCAGAATCCGGCTGACAGCCGCGGCTGCCTCGGCCCGGGTGGCCACGGCCCTGGGGCGGAACGTGCCATCGCTGTAGCCCGTGGCGATGGACTCAGTGACGGCCAGTGCAATTGCGGGCTGCGCCCAGTCGGCCATGGCGCTCCGGTCGGAGAAGGCGCTCACCCGGGACCTGATCTCTGTCCAGCCAAGGTTGGACGCTTCCCAGCGGCGGCCCAGCACCCGGACGATCACCGTGAACAACTCCTGGCGAGTAACGGCGGCGTGGGGTGCAAAGTGCTCCGCCGACTGACCGTCCGTAATGGCCATTCGGTAGGCGGTTTCGACGTAAGGCGCGAACCAGGCGCTGCAAGGCACATCGGCGAAGGTGCCGGCGCAGGCGGTGCCCGCATCGATGCGGCGGGCGGCGAGCACCATTTTCAGCAGTTCGGCGCGGCTAATGGGGTCACTCGGGCGGAAGTTCCCGCTCTGATCGCCGGAAACGACGCCCGCTTCCTGCAGGCGTATGACGTCGGCGTGAGCCCAGTGTCCCGGGGCCAGGTCGGCGAAAACGGGGCCTTGGGGCGTGGTCGCGCTGGGGGGATTTTGCGCAGGGGCGCTGCTGGCTATGGCCTGTGCGCACAGCCCTACTGTAAGCAGGGCAGCGAGGGCCAGCCTGGTGATCCATCGTCGGTTACTCGTTTGACCGTTCATGGGTCCCTCCCTCTCGGCGTTGGTATTGACGGCCCGCTTCGCACCGCGGGAGCGGGCCGACCTAGCGAAAAAACAAAGCAGGAGCGATGGGCCTGCCGTAAATGGCAAGCCTGTCATCCCCCTGCTGTTGTCCCCTTACCATATTCTTTCGTGACTCGAACCTGATTTCCTGTCGGTCGCCCACAATCTGGCAGCGCAAACTTCTGCGGTCATTACAAGGTTGGTGGATGGACTACCCGGCAGCAGAAGAGCCGCTCCTCAATCGGACGGCGGACCGACCGGCCTGCCCCGTTACCAAAAATGGCGTAGGACCGGGTAAAGACCTCCACCGGGCCGCGCCGCTCCAGCGCCTGGATGATCTTCTCATCTGGCACGATGCCTTCATTATTATAGGAAAGGAAGATGTGGCCCGCCCGGGCCCGGCCGATCAGGCGGTCCAACTGGAGCGGCGCCTGCCGCTTCATGCTGAAACCGCTCTTGAGCGGATCGCGGGCGAACTTGCGAGTCTTTCCGTGCAGCTCGGGCTTCTCCCACCGGGCGATGTTCTCCAGCACGTGGTAATTATCCACATACTGACGGGTGTTGTACGGCGGGTCAAGGTAGAGCACATCGCACGCCATGGTCGCAGCCAGGTCGGTCGCATCGCCTAGCAGCACGCGGTTGCCGGGCCCTTCCACAACCTGCGGCAGGCCGAGCTGAATCGGCTTGTAGACCATGGCATCCACCCGGTGGACCCCTTCCGCCGAATAGGGCTCCGCTCCGAGATGCTTGAGAAACGCATCATACTGCCCACAGGTATTGGCCACCTTATCGGCTGCATACAGGAGGCTGGTGATTAGCACCGCCTCTTCCTGCGGACGGATGCACCGCCGGGCCACCAGGTCAGCGATCGCTTCCCGGATGGCATCGATGCGCCCCGCATTCTGAACGGTGAAGTAGGAGCCGCCGTATTCCCGGGTGCAATATCCGTCGGCCGGCGGCAGTTCGTTCAACTCCTCGATGATAGGGACCAGTCTGCGCCAGTCAACCTGCCCGGGGCGGCCGCCAACAAAGCAGCGGGCGGCGAGCCAGTTGTGGTAGAGGTTGTCGGCGGCGGCCACCCGCATCCCGCGGGCGGCAAAGTAGCTGGCCACCACCCCGCTGCCGCAGAAGAGGTCGCCGAAGGACCGGGCGCCGGGCGCACGCTCCGCCACTACGCCGGCGATAAAGTCGAGCAGGTGATACTTGCTGCCGATATACTTCCGATTCTGCACATAGACCGGTTTCAGCCGTGTGAGTAGCTCGGGCGCCGCCACGGTTCTTCCCTCCTACTCATTTCTGAAGATGAGGATATTCTGATGCGTCATGCTAGGAATAAACTCATACCGATATCCGTACACGTTCAGCTTCTTGGAGACGTCGTACCAGATCAGGTTCGCCTTCATGGTGTAGCCGAGGCTGTCCAGCAGCCCGGTCAGGTGCGCCGAAAGCGGGTGGTACCGCCCTGAGTGGTACATGTCGCCGATGAAAACGGCGAGGTAGGCCCGATGCTTGAGCAGCGGACGGGCCGCAGTGAAGACGTCGCCGAGCAGGGCCAGCCAGTCATCGAGGCCTGTGATCCCCGAGGTGGCTGCCGCCGCCGGGGCGTCGGGCGTTTCGGGGTTGAAAGTGCTCAGTTTGGAGCGGCGCCGCTCGGTGGCCTGGCCCCCGGCGCGCTTGAAGGTGCCGGTGGAGCGGCGGCGGCGGTCCATATCCCAGTAGGGGACATCGGTCAGGAGCAGGTCAAAGGCGCCCTCCTCCAAGGTTGGCAGCAGGGTGCGGCTGTCGCCGGTCAGGATGCGCTGGGGTTCCAAGTTCTCCAGCCGGCAGACTTCGTTATAGATGTGGACCCAGGCCGGGTTCAACTCGATACCCGTTGCATAGCGGCCCGCCAGTGTGGCCCCGAGCAGGGTGCCGCCCACGCCGGCGAACGGGTCAAGCACTTTTGCGCCTGCCTTGGTGAAGGTGCGTACGAGATCCGCGCAAAGTTCGGGCGGCTTCTGCCCCCCGTGGCGGCTGCGGAGTTCAAACTGGAAGGAGGGCGGGAAGGACTTGTTGATGACTGAACGGGTGCTGAAAACCCATTCCTTGCCCGTCAGGTCGTTGAGGCGGTTGCCGGTGTGATAAATGCCCCGGTCGCCCATGTCGATATGGTGGGGCGCCAGGTGATCCCTTGGCTTGGACGGTGCGGCCATGACGTTCCCCCTCCCTTGCCGACCCCGGGATCCAATGCAATGCAATGTAAGGACTGCAATGGAATTCAATGTCCGTGCGGTAATTCTCACTATACCCCAAAAGTCGACCAATGGCAAGGTAACCATTGCATGACATTGGGCAGACCCACAAGCCCGACGGAAGTTGCACGAAAAGTGGCAGGGTGAGGAAGGAATCCTTCTCGCTGATAGCGAACACTAGATCGTGTCGGAACGTATGTACGCATGACGAAAGAAACCAGAACAGGAGGGAGCGCCATGAGCGGCGACAAGTTGAACCGTCCCCCGCTGTCACAACCGCAGGAGCGCATTTACGAGTTCCTGCGTGAGGAGATTGCCGCCAAGGGGTATCCGCCCTCCATCCGCGATATCTGCACCGCGGTCGGTCTGGCATCAAGCTCCACCGTCCACGGGCACCTCACCCGTATGGAACAAAAGGGCTACATCCGGCGCGACCCCAGCAAACCCAGGGCCATCGAAATGCTCGCTGATGGTCCACCCACAAGGCCGGGCAAGCGAACGGTCTCTATTCCCCTCCTGGGGCAAGTGGCCGCCGGTCTGCCCATTTTCGCATCCGGCAACATCGAAGACGAAATCCCCTTCCCGCAGGAGCGCATGCGGGGGGATGCGTCGGAGCATTTTTTCCTCACGGTCAAGGGCGACTCCATGATTGAGGCCGGCATTCACAGCGGCGACCTGCTCCTGGTGCGGCGGCAGGAAACGGCCCGCAACGGCGAAATCGTGGTGGCGCTCATTGAAGATGAAGCTACGGTCAAATACTTTTATCGGGAGAAGGGCCGGGTTCGCCTTCAGCCCGCCCACCCCACCATGGCGCCCATCTGGGTGGACAATGTCCGGGTGGTCGGCAAGGTTGTTTCCCTCATGAGACCATCGATGTAACCCGGTTCTGCATGCAGACCGCGTTGCGTTGCGAAGACTAAGGGGCAAGAGACTCGAACGAGGTGAGCCCCGTGAAGGAACGCGACAACCTGTACGACATGCCCTATTCTGACCTTGCGGTTGAGGCAACCGCAGCTGTACGCGGCGACGCCCATACGGAAATTCCCGGCGTTCGCATGCACGAGGAACGGAGCGACGCCGCCACGGTCAGCTGGGTCGAGGTCTTCTCCCCCGAAGGCGAACAGGTCATAGGCAAACCCATCGGCAATTACATCACCATTGACTCACCGGGCCTGCGTCGGCGGAACCGGGAACTGCAGGAGCAAGTGGGCAAAGTGCTGGTCGATCAACTGGCCAAACTGCTAAACCTGGGTGCGAAGGAGAGCGTCCTGGTAGTGGGGCTGGGCAACTGGAACGCCACGCCCGACGCCCTCGGTCCCCGGGTCACGTCGAAGCTGATGGTCACCCGACACCTGCACGACTATGTCCCGGCTGACGTAGCGGGCGGGCTGCGGAAAGTGGCCGCCATCTCCCCCGGTGTACTGGGCATCACGGGCATCGAAACGGCAGAGATCATTCACGGCATTGTCGAGCACGTTAAACCGAGTGTGGTCATCGCCGTAGACGCCCTGGCTGCCCGGAGCGTGGAGCGCATCGGTACCACCGTGCAACTGGCCGACACGGGTATCAATCCGGGGTCGGGCATCGGCAACCAGCGCAAGGGGCTGAACAAGAATACACTGGGCGTGCCGGTCATCGCCATCGGCGTGCCAACCGTGGTACACGCCTCCACCATCGCCCACGACACCATGGAAGCGCTCCACACCCAGTTCCAGGGGCAGAAAGCGTTCTTCCAACTATTCAACTCCCATGAAGAGCGTCGGGAGATGATCAACCAGGTCATTTCGCCGGCGGTGGGCGAGTTGGTGGTTACGCCAAAAGATATCGATGATCTGATCGAGGACATGGCGAAGGTCATTGCCGGCGCATTGAATGCCGTGCTGCATACCAGCGTGGGCAGTCAGGATTTGCTGCGGTATCTTAACTAGGGTGGTCAAAGGCGTGTGTCGTGGGGCACACGCCTTTTTCATTCTCCCCAGAAGGAAGGACGGGCGAATAAGCAGAACATCCTGAAGCAACTTACGAAGCGTCAGGGAGGGTTCGTGGTGTATTTTGTGGCAGTCCTGCGGGGCGGGGCAATTCTGGTTCTGACCTGCCTGTTGGGTTCCCTGCTTGGCGGCGAAGTGCTGATGGCCCTGGTGCCGTTCGCCATGGTGGTCATCCTCTGGTGGGGGACGCAGCCGGCCAGGAACGCCCGGGAAGGAGCGTCGACCGGGCTCTTCGCCATGCTGGTGCCAGCCCTCTTTGTCGGCTTCGTTGCCACCATGATGACCAAGTCAGATCTCCGGTGGATGGCCGGCCCGGTCAGCGTTGTTGCAGTCCTGCTGCTCCTCGCCGGTTCCGGGGTTGGGGCGGCCATAGGTTCCAGGCGGGCGCAGGTCCGCTCCCAAAAAGGAGCCTGAGTACGGACCACCGCCTTAGCTGCGGGAGTTGGTTAGGCTCTCCGGGCGTTCTCCTGCCACGGATTTAGCGGATCTGGCGCCACGGAAGGCAGCCGAACTCGAATACCCGGCTAATCCGTGCATATCCGCGAAATCCGTGGCAAAGTCTGGCATGCAAAAGACCAGGAACATCCGCGACAAGATAACTGTCCGGAAAGAAACAAAAGGCAGGGGCCGTTCGCCCCTGCCTTTTCATTCGATCGCCCCGCTACTGGGTGGTGGTGCCACCGGTGCTGCCGCTGAGCTGCTGCTCAGCCAGGGCGATCATCTTCTTGACCATGTAGCCGCCAACAGAGCCGTTCACACGGCTGGGCAGATCGCCCTTGTACTGTTGGGCATAATTCTGGATGCCCAGTTCGCTGGCCGTTTGGTTTTTGAAGGTCTCCATCGCCGCACGGGCCTGCGAAACCAGGATCTCATTGTTACCGCCGCCGCCACCGCCGCCTCCGCCGGTGCTCTGCTGGGCAATGCCGCCCTGCTGCGTCGTCATGCCGCCGAAGCCGGCAGTGGTGCCGCCAAACACGTTAGCCAAAGCCAGACCCTCCTAAGACAAAGACGAGTCGTTACCATGTTGGGCCGGAACCAGGATACTCGGAGGTTACCGGGTCGTGGTGCTACCGCCGCCCAGCTGAGACTCGGCCAGAGCGATCATCTTCTTGACCATGTAGCCACCAACGGATCCGTTGACACGGCTGGGCAGGTCGCCCTTATACTGCTGCGCGTAGTTCTGGATGCCGAGCTCGGAGGCGGTTTCGTTCTTCAGCTGTTCCAGAGCGCCGCGGGCGTTGCTGACCAGGATCTCGTTGTTGTTGTTGTTAGCCATGTCGTTCGGTGACCTCCTTATGTGTTGGTGGCTTTAATGTGCGACGAAGACGGCAGCCACATACTAGAATCATTTGCCACTGGTGCGCCCCTGACGCGGCGCCCCGAAAACAGCACCAACCGCCTGCACGAGAAATTCGTCTATTGCTCCGTGCGGGCGGTCGCCGGCTATGGACGGAACCCCTACTTGACGATGTCGATCCGCACACCCAGGCTGCG
>JARBUG010000017.1 GCA_029239785.1 Symbiobacteriaceae bacterium
GCCTGCTTGTCCTTGATCTCTTTGGTGTGGACAACGACCAGATAGAATACATAACTGGCAACCATGGATCCAAGGATGCCCTCAACCACAATGCCGAGCTGATTCGCACCCGGAAAGGACTCCGGGAGTCTATTCAGTAACACAATCTTTATCAGGAGGGTGAGTAGGGATAGAATGACCGACCAGTTTAGCACTCTGGGGATTGTAGTGACGAACCTGAAGAGCATTGTCTTCCCCCTTGCATGTTGCAGCCGACCAACGTTGCGTTGAAATACAGCACAGCCGGACCAAAGGCAGGCACCCCTACAAGGTCAAGCCCATTTATCATTACGGCGGCTCAACAATTTCCACCTTCCCATTTTCCGAAATCTCCCCGATGCGGCAACGCTGAGCAGTTTTTGGCAACCGCTGGCGTGTTGCTGTCGCAGCAGCCAGGCTTCCGGGTGGTGCCCGGGCAGTTGTACGGTCCCGTCCTGCTCCACGTTGGCCGGGGCGATGGGCAGCCGGTCTCGCTGTTTATAGGCAAGGCCGTCTCCTAGAGGAGGGCCGGCGGCGCGCAGACCGAGGTAACGAAGCGGGAGGCAGTGTGGCAGGCAAACGATGCTGGCTGATGCGCATGGACCCCGAGGGGGCTAATCTGGTCCCGAAGGCGCTGGCGCCCGGTATGCTGCTGACCGGCTGGAGCCGCGCTAGGGAACTGGTCAAGCTGGTGGATCAGGCGGCGTTCAAGGAGCACGGTATCCTCACGTACTTCCCCGATGCCCGGCGGCCATGGACGCCGGGCCAGGTGGCCTGGATTAGCGGCGCGTACCGCTTCATGCATCAGATGAAGCCGGGCGATCTGGTTGTGGTGCCGCACCAGGATCATTTCTACATCGCTTGTGTGACGGGCGCCGCTACATATGTTGATGGGGTTGCCGACGATTCAGCGCATCGGCGGCCGGCCGCCTGGCTGGCTGGTCCGATCCCGCGCACGGCGGCGCAGGAGATGAGGCAGTCGTTCTTTTATGCGGGGACGTGCTGCAGTTTGGACAAGCATAGGGTGCTGATTTATGGCCTGTTGAATCGGTATGGGTATCCGGGATGGGCGGCAAAGATGCCATGATTTGTTCGTTGTTTGCGGGCTGGCTGCGTGATACGATATGTCTCCGCCGATGAGACGGCGGGACGATGAAGAGAAAAAACGGCGCTGTTGACCGCGCGCCGGGTGAATATGTGAGAGTTCAGCAGATGATCGCGCTGCGCTAACCGGGAGGCTCGTTTGAGCCGGTTGCACCGGGATGGCGTGGTGAGGAACTTCCTGGCACCGCTTGCCGCTAGGCAAGAAGTTGGCGCTGGGCGTAAGCCCAGGCGGCGTGAGCCGACGATGGGGAAGGCTATCTCATTCGTGAGACGCTGGTACCTGTAAAGAGCTATAGAAACGAAGGTCGGCCCGTGAGGGCCGGATGAGACGGGCAATCTCCGCCACGGTGCAAGTCCAAGTAGGCCCTTCGGGGCGGGTAGGACGCAGTCCCCTTTGGGGACCACGGCCCAGGTCAGGGTCGTGAGATAAATGATCATCCAATGACAGAACCAGGGGTATCGCTGGACTCTCACAGTGAAGAAGGACGAACTTGTGCACGTATGCACGGTTCGTCCTTTTCGTGTTTCGCTAATTGGAAGGACTTGCAGTCACACTTCTTGAAATATCGCGGCAAAGCGCTTCCGTCGAGGAGGATCACTTCATGCAACATCTCCGACCGAAAGACCGACCTTTATGCAGGTGTTCACAGTTCTTCAGGAGCACGGTCCTGCGGCAGTAACATCCAGCAGAGGAACGAAGTACGAAGTGGAAGCAGTGGTCGCTCGCCATGGTCGCCCAACGATTATCGGACACCCAAGTTGTGGGCAGATCCGTATCCACGAGGACTGCTGGGGCCAGGACATCACATGTCAAAAAACCAGGGCGGGCGGATTTTATCACGGCCACCAGTCTCTCTACGACTGGTACCACGCCCATTGCTGACATCCCCCCTGTCCCGGTTCCCGGCTGGCATTCAGACGCAAACAGCGAAGGAGACGAGACAGTGGCCAACCGGGACAAGCTTTTGCACGCCATCAATCAGGCGTCGGGACCGGTATGCGATGATTGCCTTACGAGGCATGTTGGCCTGAGCGCCCGCCAGCAGGCGAATGCGCGTGGTACGGAACTGAGGGAACGCGGCCAGATTGGCCGGGGGCAGGGGACCTGCACTATCTGCGCAAAGGTTAAGCTCGTCAACTGGCGCCTGGACGCTCAGGCCCAAGTGGAAGCTACTCCGGCGATTGCCGAGGTCGTCGCGGAGCATCCGGTGAGTGGCGAACGTCCTTGGTACTGGGAGGGGAATGTGCAAGCCCGAATTGTCGACTACCTCGTCCAGGCCGGGTACAGCATCAGGCGCATCGCTGATACGGCTTCAAAAGAGGTCGGCAAAGATGTCGTGGCGGTGGGGCCTGACGGGCGCGAACTGTGGGTGAGCGTGAAGGGCTTCCCGACCCCCAAGGGCAGCACAAATGTGCAGGCACGGCACTGGTTTGCGCACGCGATCTTTGACATGGTGCTCTATCGCGGGGAAAACTCCACGGTTGATCTGGCGATTGGCCTGCCGGACGGATACAAGACGTATCAGTCGCTTGCCGAGCGGGTCCACTGGTTCCGCCGGTCGGTGCCGCTGCGGATTTACTGGGTCAGTGAGTCGGGTCAGGTGCGCATTTCGTAGGGGGTGAACGTCGATGGAGATGGGAGAGAGCCTTGTCGCAGCGTATTTCAAGTATGTAGAGGGCATTCGTATGGTTGTCCATAACGCCCAGTTTGATCAGGGGCAGGGCGAGATGGACCTCATCGTGATTGACCCGAAGCAGCACAGGGTCTTCTTCTGTGAAGTGACGACCCATATTGTTGGGATGCTGTACGGCAGTGGCAACGACGAGACCGTTGCCAAGGTGCGGGACAAGCTCGCCCGGGCGCGGGAGTTTGCCGCGACCCAGTTTGAAGGCTGGGCCTACGAGCTGCAGGTGTGGGCCCCGGTTGTATCCAAGGGGCTGGCAGGCAAGCTGCTGGACCTGGAGATGGAACTGAATGGGCAGGGCATGAAGGCGACCATGGTGATTAACAAGCGGTACGCAGAGCGGGTTGATCAGCTTCAGGCGGTGGCGAAGGTTAACAGTTCGGCTACCGACGAGCCGGCGTTCCGGATGTTGCAGATTCTGGCGCGGTTGCGGCGGGAGTGATTCATTGGATTTTCGCCGGTTCCAGGATGGGGCGTGTGAAACCATATGGCTCCGGCCAAACCCAGGGGGTAAGAACATGACGCGTGAGGAAGTATTCAGGGCCATTGCCCAGGCTGGCGTCGCCGACCCACAGCAGCCATCCAAACAAGAACTGCTAAGCCTCCTCGATTTGGTCTACAAGTTCCAAAAACTTGATGTTGATGTACTCGACAAGTACATCAAATTCGTAGGTCATCAGGCAAGTGTTGCTGAGGCGGCGTTCGAAGCGCTTGGGGTCCTTGCAAAGAGCCAGGGCGATGTTAATGCGAAATTCCAGGAGAATATTCGCGAAGCGATCAGGTTCGCTCAAAAGGCGTACGAGCAGGCAGCCTCAGCGGAAGAGCGGGCCGAGATTAGGCGCGATGTAAGAGGCTTTATTGATAAAGCAAATACCAGTACAGAACAGACCAACCGATTTTCGTTCGGCTCAGGAGTATTCTTGGGGGCTGCAGTGGTCGGACTGAGCGCGCTCATCTACCGCGCGGTCAAGGGTTCTGGGAACCAGCCCAGTACATCGTGACCTCGAGAACCCGGAAGCGCCGTACCACCCTACACCGGAAGGGACCGGCAGAACTGGAGTTATCATTCGATTCTCACGTCCATACAGGCTCGAATCAACGGTCCCGCATGGTTAGGGTTCTTGATTGCTCGAAGACCGCCCCTGTGTAGCAGGGCTTATGCATGGTGAATGAATTTCGAGATTTGAATGTGAAGATCTCAGATGTGCCACAACCATCGTGGGAGTGAGCTGCTGATGGAACTTGAAGACATCGTTTCCTACCTCGACCAGCACATGCGTCAAATGGGGCCACGCGGCCGCTGGATTAGGGATGCGGTCGCCCAACGCCAGGCTAGTGACAGGGCTCATTACGAACAAGACGCGGTCGGACGATTCAAGGCGTACCTGGATGTTTTGGAGAGTGTGTTAGTTGAACTGCCTGCTTGTTGCTCAGCAGCCAGGGCAACGTTGGTAGGCGAGTTTGGCGTGCGACGGGTGGTACTGGCATTTTCGGGTGAGGAGGACGACGCCCCGGACCCGTCAGACTATGAGGTGACTGAAGAGATTCAGGCGTTCGTGGATGAAATGCGTATGCATGTTCAAGTCCTCAGAACCATTTTGCCGTCAGAGGTGATTGAATGACGATCCCACCCGCACTCAGTAACGCGCTAATGACATCAATCAACAGCCTTCTTGGCGGCCTCACAGGTTCCAGATCCTCCATTGCCGTCAATATCAACAACATGAGTCTCGGTGGATACGAGGCGTATATCTTCACGCTGGTTCTGCGGGCGATTCGCCAGGCCGGCGGAACGGTGAACCTTCGGTCGATTGGCTCCCGTTCAAGAGCGCCGAGTACCTTTGTCGTCCGGTGCGGGCCGGGAGCCCTGACAGGCAGGACCCGAGACTTTGGGTACGCGAGTTGTTGCTTGAACAGCACCTATTTTGAGGTCCATAGTCGCATTAGTTGGCGGGGAGCGTGCGGTGAAGAGCAGGAGATGGATCTATCGCTGCTCAGATCCATCTACGCCCGCCGTCTGAGGAGCAACATGCGGGGAAAGCAGACCCCGGGGCCGGGTGGCCTGGTGGGTGCGATCGAGTGCAAGTTCTACAACATTCGCCTAGACCGGGACTTGGCCCAAGCTTGGGTAGGTGTACTCGACGATTTTCCTTCTTCCGGGAGTGTTGTCTCCCGCTTTGTAAGCAACCAGTATTCACCGCAAGTCAACCGTTACTGCAACAATGTCCCGTTTTGGCGCCCCCGTTACTACGGTGGCTTGTTGCCCATCAATCCGGGTATAGAAGCAGCATTTGTAAACGACCTGGCCGCCGAACTGACCAGCGCCATTCCGTGAGCGTGGTCCACTAGGGGAGGCAACCATGAACGGATCCTTCGGGCAGATGCAGAATGAACTGGGTCCCATTCTGATGAGCATGTGGTTTTGGTGGGTCCGGGATCGCTATTTGCGAGCTGCGAGGCTATGCGATGTTAAGACTGACATGGTTCGCCGCCTTGAAACCCCGATCCCGAACCTGAAAGGGCTTCATGAGGTGTATGTCGACTTGGCGCGGGCTTACCAAGCGGAGTACCTTTCATATCAGATGGAGTTCTCTTTCGACGGGCTAACTCACGAAGAGCGGTTGGCAAAGAAATGGTGTGCGTTCTTTCTGGGCGAAGCCGTCCGGACAGTGGACAACGACAGACTGGTTCACTGCATCCTACATACTTGCGTGTCGGCAGACGGGCTTAGTGGTCAGACGGCAGAGTTGGTGCTCTACCAGTACTTCTCGGAGAGGATCAAGGCCGGCTTTCCGGAGCACATCGACATCAGCGATGCGGCCCTTGAGGATCACCTCGTTGGCTTGGTGAAGGGCGAGGCCTGGCGTCTGGTTTGGGAATCCGAAGGCGGGGAGATAGATCAGGGAGAGGAAGAAGAGGACTAGAGTTGGCCCTGGTGGACTGCCGGCGACCGTTTGGTCATGTACCGGGGTGGCGATCATTTAGTGTGGACGTGGACCGTCACGTGTGTAAGGAGTGTCACCATGAAGCCCAACCGGAAATCCCTCCCACCCAAGCAGCCCCCTGCTGGTCGGCTGTTGACTGCCGTTCAGGACTGCGCCAGCAAAGCCGCAACTTCGCCAGATTTTGAAACAGGAATGACCGTTGTGCAATGGACCACACGCTGGTGGCAGGCTAACAGTGGTCGCTACAAGGTTCTGGTTGCGAACGACCGCCAGTGGCTGGATGCGCTCGTCGGTCTAGCGCGAGCCATCAGGAGTCTCAGTTCCGGGCTGGAAGCGGCTTACCTTAGTGTTCGGATATGGCAGTCCTTGTGTACAACCTTACGCACACGCAAGGTTGATCCTGTTTCCGAAGCGCTCGCTACTTTGCCGGCTCCGACAATTCGTAGCGACCGTGTTGTCCGCCTGGCTGTCCAGGTGCTGGCCGGCGCACTGACGTACAGTGGGTTTGTCAGCCTAAAGAAAAAGGTGGTCACGGTGGCTGCCCAGCCTCAGCGAAGTGAGCGGCCAACCAGTAGTATTGCCGCAGAAAAACGGTCGGTGTCGCGTGCAGTAAACCTCGAACGGTGGCGGTTACAGCACCCGATCAAGGCCGCAATTGGATCGGGAAAGAATCGTTAGGTGCAGCAAGGCGGTAGCCGCTGGAGTCTCACGGTGAAGCAGGACGAACTTGTGCAATGATGCACGGGTTTGTCCTTTTTCGCGTAGTGCATTCACATTCAATTGTTCCTATTATTCCGGCATGTAATTTGGTAAGCTGAAGACACGAACGGAGGAGGATGCGTGTGTTCCGCGACGTCCGGGGCCAATTGTGGCGCATCAGGGGGAAGCCTTCACGACAACCAGCAATCTGAAGTTCACCTACACCGTGGAAGGATCGGCAGTGCGAGTATCGCGAACGAGTCGTCCGCTACATGTAACCAATTTCAGCAGCGCTTATGAGATTGGCCCCGTCCCCGGTCCAGGAGCACTAAACCAGGCGTCCAGGGTCCCTCGCACGTTTGGGCGTTGCTGAACGACCGCCGCATCACCGGTTGACGATATTTCGCTGAGAGCGAGGGTGTTAGCCTTGAGCAAATGGGACGACGCCGAACGGCTCGTCAGGAACAAGATGTGCGGTCCGGCTCGGAACGGAAAAGGTTGCGAACATGCCGCTTGTGCCGAAGCGCAAGCGGCACTAGATGAACTGGATCATGGCGTTTTCGGCGATCGGACACGCTCCAGCCTCACAAACCGGCTGTGTCAGGCCGCCCGTGCCGGGCAACCCTGCGGACATCCAATTTGTGCGGAGATTACGGCGACCCTCGCGCACGCCTAGCGGGCGATCGGTCCGAGGCACCGTGGGTCCAGACTTTTCGCCTGAAACGTCGTCCGGTACATGATTTAGGACCCCGTTTGGATGCAACGCGTACTTCACCGCTCTGGATAGGTTCTCGAGCGAAATGACGATGCAGATCACGTAGTGCACGCGTTCGAGGTTACCCGCTATGCGAAGGGCGAACTCGTGCTCGAAAGTACGTGTTCGCCCTGTTCAGATTACGGCATGACTTGGAGACTCCGCCGGGAGGCCAGCGTTATCGTTCGTTATGGGCGCCAAAGGCTATTTGACGCCGAACAACTGCTCCATTGCGGCAATGGCCCAGGTGCACCGGAGATGGTACCAGTCGGTCCACCGGTTTGAGATGATGTCACTGAGGGGCACCTCATGGTCCAAGGTGGTCTTGAACCAAGGGATCCCAGCACTAAGGGGCGCCCCACCGGCCCCTGCTTTTGCATTGACACACAGTTGTCACCGCCCCATGCTAATCTCTACCTACAACGCCCCCCGAACCTTACAGGAGACTGGTTGCCCGGTATCGAAACCTTGAATCCGAAAACGTCGGCCAAAGGGTGGATTCCATGCTCAAGCTGGAAGCGATCAAAAAGAACGCAGCGATCTCCGGCATCGTACCCGGCCAAGTCGTACGCGTCGTCACCACCGAACCCGTCGGTGACAACGCACTCACCATCTACTACAAAACCCCCGACGGGGTGCTCCACGAGCGCGTCCTCTTCCGTTCCAATGAAGCCGAACTGGCCCTGGCCGAAGCCGGCCTCCCCTGGGCCTTCGACGCGCCCGGGGCCGACTTCAAGCTCGCGGTCGAAGCCTACCGCATTAACCTGGCCCACCTCTTCGACCCCATGATGGCCGTTCACACCTCCAACGTGGAGCCCCTGCCCCACCAAATCACCGCCGTCTACGAATCGATGCTGCCCCGGCAGCCGCTCCGCTACGTGCTGGCGGACGACCCCGGCGCCGGCAAGACCATCATGGCGGGCCTCTTCATCCGCGAACTGCTCATGCGGGCAGATGCCAGGCGGGTGCTCATCGTCGCGCCCGGCAGCCTGGTCGAGCAGTGGCAGGACGAAATGTGGGAGAAGTTCGGCCTCTCTTTCACGCTCTTCTCCCGGGAGCAGATCGATCAGTCCCGCACGGGCAACCCCTTTGACGACCACGACCTGCTGGTCGCCCGGGTCGACCAGCTCGCCCGCAACGACGATCTCCTCGACAAGCTCCGCCTCACCCAGTGGGATCTGGTCGTCGTCGACGAAGCCCACAAGCTTTCCGCCACCTGGTTCGGCAACAAAGTCACCGAAACCAAGCGGTTCAAGCTCGGCAAGCTGCTCGGCTCTATCGCCCGACACTTCCTGCTCATGACCGCCACGCCCCACAACGGCAAGGAGGAGGACTTCCAACTCTTCCTCTCGCTGCTGGACTCCGACCGGTTCTATGGCAAGTTCCGGGACGGGGCGCACAAGGTGGACGTATCCGACCTGATGCGCCGCATGGTCAAGGAAGAACTGCTCAAGTTTGACGGCACGCCCCTCTTCCCGGAGCGGAAGGCTTACACCGTCAACTACAAGCTCTCTGATATGGACGCCGCCCTCTACACGGCGGTCACCAACTACGTCAAGGAAGAGATGAACAAGGTCGACCGCCTGGAGGACGGCAGCCGGAAGGGCAGCGTCGGCTTTGCCCTCACGGCGCTCCAGCGCCGGCTGGCTTCCAGCCCGGAAGCGATCTTCCAGTCGCTCCGGCGCCGGCATCAAAAGCTGAAGCGGCGGGTCGAGGACGAAAAACTGCGCCAGCGGGGCGAGCGGCTGGCTGCCACCACGTATAGCACCACGGTTGAGAACCCGTGGGATGCGGCCGAGGAGATGCAGCCCGACACCTACGAGCAGTACGAGGAAGAGTTGGTCGATCAGGCCACGGCGGCCCAGACCATCGCCGAACTGGAGGCCGAAATCCAGATCCTCAAGGAGTTGGAGGAGCAGGCCCGGCAGGTGGTCCACTCTGAGCAGGACCGCAAGTGGGACGAACTCTCCAATCTGCTCCAGAACACGCCCGAAATGCGCGACGCCGAGGGGCGGCAGCGGAAGCTGATCATTTTCACGGAACACCGTGATACCCTCAACTACCTGGCCACCAAGATTCGGGGGCTCCTCAATATAGATGATGCGGTCGTGATGATCCACGGCGGCGTCAAGCGGGAGGAGCGCCGCAAGGTGCAGGAACTCTTCCGAAACGACCCTTCTGCCCGGGTGCTGCTGGCGACCGATGCCGCTGGCGAAGGCGTCAACCTTCAGAACGCCAACCTGATGATCAACTACGACCTGCCCTGGAACCCGAACCGGCTGGAACAGCGGTTTGGCCGCATCCACCGTATCGGGCAGTCGGAGGTCTGCCACCTCTGGAACATGGTGGCCGCCGAGACCCGCGAGGGCGATGTCTTCCAAAAGCTCTTTGCCAAGCTGGAGGTCGAGCGCGAGGCGCTGGGCGGGCGGGTCTTTGACATCCTGGGCGAGGTCTTTGAAGAGGAGAGCCTGAAGGACCTCCTGATTCGGGCCATCCGCTTTGGTGACGATCCGGCGGTGCGGGCGCGCCTGCTCCAGAAGGTGGAGGGCGCCCTGGATACCGATCACTTAAAGGAGATCATCGCCCGCAGTGCACTCTGCGAAGAGGTCATGGACGATCGCCGGCTCTTCGCCATCAAAGAAGAGATGGAAAAGGCCGAAGCTCGCAAGCTCCAGCCCTACTTCATCCGCTCCTTCTTCCAGCAGGCCTTTGGCCGCCTGGGCGGCGAACTGCGCCCCCGGGAGCAGGGGCGCTATGAGATCACAAACGTGCCCGCTCTCATCCGGGAACGTGACCGGCAGATCTCGGGTCGTGACCGCCGCAACGCCGACCCGGTGCTCCGCCGCTATGAGCGGGTCTGTTTCGAAAAGCAGGCCGTCCGCCTGATGGACCGGGTCGGCGCCCCGATGGCGAGCCTGCTGCATCCCGGTCACCCGCTCATGCAGGCCACGACCGACCTGATTCTGGAGCAGAACCGGAACAAGCTGAAGCAGGGCGCCATTCTGGTCGACCCCACGGACATGGGCCTGGCCCCGAAGGTCCTCTTCCTGATCGACCATGTCGTCAAGGAAGGGAACGATCCCGGCAATGTTATCTCCCGGCGCCTCCAGTTCGTGGAGATCGACGGGCAGGGCAAGGCGGTGAACGCCGGCTGGGCGCCGCACCTAGACCTGGAGCCCATCGACCCGGCGGACCTGCCGCTGATAAGCGATTTGCTGCACGCCCCCTGGATTACGGCCGACCTGGAGCAGGTGGCGGTGGGCCACGCAGCGGTCAACATGGTGCCGGAGCACTTCGAGGAAGTGAAGACCCGGCGGGAGCGGCAGGTCGACAAGACGCTGGCAGCTGTGCAGGAGCGGCTGGTCAAGGAGATCAACTTCTGGTCCGACCGGCTGATCAAGTTCCAGGACGATGCGGCAGCGGGCAAGGAGGTCCGCCTCGCCCTGGAGCAGGCCCGCCAGCGCATTGATGAGCTGACGGCCCGGCTGCAGATTCGGCAGCAGGAACTGCAGACCAGGCGGCATGTGGTGGCGGCGCATCCGGTGCCCATCGGCGGCGCTTTGGTGATCCCGGCCGGCTTGCTGGCGCAACGGAAGGGGGAGCCCGGCTGGTCGGCGGATGCAGATGCTCGGCGACGGGTCGAGCAGATCGCCATGAAGGCGGTAATGGATGCCGAGCGGGCGTTGGGCAACGACGTAAAGGACGTGTCCGATCAGAAGTGCGGCTGGGATGTGACGAGCATTCCGCCAGCAGTGGACGGCAAGTTGCCACCGTCACGGCACATCGAAGTGAAGGGCCGGGCGAAGGGCCAGACTACGATTACCGTGACGAGGAACGAAGTCCTTTGTGGCCTCAACCAGAGCGACAAGTTCATCTTGGCCATCGTGCTTGTAGATGGCGATACGTTCGAGGGGCCGTTCTATGTGCGGAGGCCGTTTACGCAGGAACCTGAAGCGACCGAGACCAGTAAGAACCTGGACCTGGCGTTGCTACTCGCCCGGTCCGAATCGCCGAACTAGGGGAGATTGTTTGTATGCCTATCAAGGCGCCCAAGAAGCTGATTGAGGTGGCGTTGCCACTTGATGATATTAATGAAGCGGCGGCCCGTGAGAAGTCGATTCGGCATGGGCATCCGTCCACGTTGCACCTCTGGTGGGCGCGGCGTCCGCTGGCCGCGGCGCGGGCTGTGCTCTTTGCCCAGACAGTGAATGACCCCGGCGGCACCCGGGGCTACAAGCCCGGCATGTCCATGGAGCAGGCGCAGGCGGAGCGGGAGCGGCTCTTTGATATCATCCGGGACCTTGTGAAGTGGGAGAACACCAACAACGAGGCTGTGTTGGAGCGGGCGCGGGCGGCCATCCGGCAGAGTTGGCGTGAGACGTGCGAGATGAACAAGGGGAAACCTGGGTTTGATCCCGATGTGCTGCCCGCGTTTCACGACCCCTTCGCCGGGGGCGGGGCGATTCCGCTTGAGGCACAGCGGTTGGGTTTGGAGTCATTTGCTTCGGACCTGAACCCTGTGGCGGTGCTGATTAACAAGGCGATGATTGAGATACCGCCCAAGTTCGCGGGGCGGGCGCCGTTGGGGCCGTTGCCATCGGAGGAGAAGTACGGCAAGTCGTTTGCGGATGATTGGGCAGGAGCCAAGGGACTCGCCGAGGACGTGAGGCGCTACGGAGCATGGATACGAGAAGAGGCATTGGAGCGGATCGGGCACCTCTATCCGAAAGTGGATGTCGACACCGGTCTTCCAGTGAAGAGTGGACACGAGCAGCCAGGGCAGGTTCTGGGTACCGTGATCGCATGGATTTGGGCCAGGACCGTCAAAAGCCCTAACCCTGCTTACGCCCACGTCGACGTTCCCTTATCCTCGACCTTTATGCTAGCCACTAAGGCTGGGAAAGAGGCCTGGATTGAGCCGGTTGTAGACGGTGACAGCTATAGTTTCGTGGTAAAAAACACGATTCAGCACGGAAGGCCTCCGGCTAGTGCGAAAGACGGTACGAAACTGTCCCGGGGCGCGAAATTCCGTTGCATTTTATCAGACTCACCGATCGAGCCCAGTTACATCTATGCTGAGGGTCAAGGCCACAGGTTCGGGGCTAAGCTTATGGCCGTTGTTGCGGACGGACCAAGTGGGCGCATGTTCCTTTCGCCAACTCCCGAGATGGAAGACTGGGCCAAGGGCGTTCAGGCGAATTGGCGTCCAGACGTCGATATGCCGGCGAACCCCCGCTGGTTCTCGCCGCCCTTATATGGGCTTAAGAAGTACGGCGACCTATTTACCGAACGGCAATTGGTTGCCCTAACCACCTTCTCTGAACTGGTGCGAGAGGTTCATGCCAAAATCCGAACGGAAGCCGTCGCAAGTGGTTGGCGCGATGACGGTAAGCCACTTGACGAGGGTGGATTGGGACCGACTGCATATGCCGACTCGATATGCATCTTCTTGGCTTTTGCAGGCAGCCGCATGGTTGACCGGCACTCATCCCTCTGTCGCTGGGACCCAAATCCTAGCGGCTATGCACCAAAGATAGCTAATACATTTGGCCGACAGGCCCTGCCTATGGTCTGGGATTACGTTGAGGGTAATCCCTTCAGCCCGTCATCAGGGAACTACGCCGACGCAGTTAGTTGGGTAACCAAAGTTGTTGAGACTTCAGCGAACGCCACCCCTCGGGGCGTTGCGCTGCAAGCGGACGCTGTTTCTGTTAGGTTTTCGGGTAACCCAATCGTTTCGACCGATCCGCCCTACTATGATAATATCGGGTATGCAGATCTCTCGGACTTCTTCTATCTGTGGCTACGCAGATCGCTCAAGCAGGTGGTTCCAGCATTGTGCAGAACCATGGTGGTTCCCAAGGCCGAGGAGTTAGTCGCAACGCCATATCGTCACGGCAATAAGGCTGCTGCCGAGGCCTTCTTTTTGGACGGAATGACTAGGGCCATTCAGAATGCCGCCCAGCAGGTACACACCGCTTTCCCGGTCACAATCTACTACGCGTTTAAGCAGTCTGATACGACAGACACGGGGACTGCTAATACAGGTTGGGAAGTCTTTCTCGAAGCTGTTCTTCGCGCAGGTTTTAGCATTACCGGGACTTGGCCGATGAGAACCGAACTGTCCAACCGCCTTATCGGCGCGGGCAACAATGCTCTGGCCTCTAGCATTGTGCTTGTATGCCGAAAGCGGGATGAGGGGGCAGTTACCATTTCGAGGCGTGAGTTCATCAGGGAACTCAAAGAGGTGCTGCCTCACGCCATGACGGACATGACCTCAGGCGATCATGGTCGCTCTCCGGTCGCTGCAGTGGACCTTGCACAAGCCATCATCGGTCCGGGAATGGGCGTTTTCTCTAAGTATTCTGCTGTCTTGGAAGCCGATGGAACCCCAATGAGCGTTCACACGGCCTTGATGCTGATCAATACGTACCTGCCCGGCGATCCAGACGACTTCGACTCTGACACCCGGTTCTGCCTCGCGTGGTTTGAGGAAAAGGGTTGGACATCCGGTCAGTTTGGTGAGGCCGACGTTTTGGCCCGCGCCAAGGGTACATCAGTTGATCACGTCGCCGATGCAGGAGTTGTAGAGTCCGGACAGGGTAAGGTGCGGCTCTACAAAAGCGACGAATACCCTGCGGACTGGCAACCTGATAAAGACAAGAGCACCCCCATTTGGGAAGCTACCCACCAACTTATCCGAGGCCTCCGTATCAGCGAAAAAGTTGCCGGAGCCTTGTTGTCCCGAATGCCTGAGCGGGGTGAACACATTCGCCAGCTCGCCTATCGACTCTACACGCTTTGCGAACGAAAAGGTTGGGCCACCGAAGCCCGGGCCTACAACGAACTGATAGACGCATGGTCCGGTATCGAACAGGCTGCTGAGGACGAAGGCAATCAAGGACATCAGCCCAAGTTTGACTTCTAAGGTAGGGTGACCGAAGGATGAGCCTGAAGCCATGGCGCGAGATTGCAGTGCCACATTCCGACGTATTGAAGGGAACGTTTCAGCAAGCTGAGTTCGCCGCTGACCTGACTGCCGTCCGGAAGGGTGAGGCCGCAGAGCAATACCTGAGCCCCGTTCTATTTTTCCAGCGGACCTTCATCACCGAAGGCATGCGCCTGCTGCTTGACTCCGTCGTCAAGCGGCTGACGGGCCGGGGCGGCGACCCGGTCATCCAGCTCCAGACCGCCTTCGGCGGCGGCAAGACCCACACCATGCTCGCCGTCTACCATCTCGCCAAGGGCGAGGCGCCGGCCAGCGATCTTCAGGGCATCGCCCAAATTCTGAACGCCGCCGGCATCATCGAACTGCCCCGGGCGAATGTGGTCGTCCTGGATGGCAACTCGCTCTCGCCCAACATGCCCAAGGTGTACGACGGCGTGCCCGTCCGCACCATGTGGGGCGAACTGGCCTGGCAGCTCGGCAAGGCCCGGGCCTACGAGCAGATCCGGGAGGCCGACATCTCCGGCACCTCCCCCGGCAAGGATGTGCTGATCAGCCTGCTGCGCGACTACGCCCCCTGCGTCATCCTAGTCGACGAGCTGGTCCGGTACATCTCGCAGTTCGAAGAGGGCAAGACGCTGACGGGCGGCACATACGACTCGAACCTCTCCTTCATCCAGGCGCTGACCGAAGCGCTCAAGGCCGTGCCCAACGCCATGATGCTCGCCTCGCTGCCCGAGTCCGAGCGGGAAGCGGGCAGTCAGCGCGGCGCCAAGACCCTGGACACGCTCTCCCACTACTTCGGGCGGGTTCAGGCGCTCTGGAAGCCTGTGGCAACGGAAGAGGCGTTCGAAATCGTACGGCGCCGGCTCTTCACCGACATGACGGACCTCCGCACGGTTGAGGACGTCTGCCGCTCGTTCGCCAACTACTACATCTTTAACAGCGAAGCCTTCCCGCACGAGACGCAGGAGGCCCGGTACTTCGACCGGCTAATGCGGGCTTACCCCATCCACCCTGAGGTCTTCGACCGGCTCTATGGCGACTGGTCGGCGCTGGACAACTTCCAGCGTACCCGCGGCGTGCTGAAGCTGATGGCCAAGGTGATCCACCGGCTCTGGACCGACGGCAACAAGGACGCCATGATTATGCCAGGAAGCCTGCCGCTCTATGATGCTGATACCCGCAACGAGGTGCTCTACTACCTGCCTGCGGGCTGGGACCCGGTGCTGGAGCGGGATATCGACGGCGGCCGCGCCGAGACGACCGATATTGAAAACCGCGACGCCCGCCTGGGCAGCGTCCAGGCCTGCCGGCGGGTGGCCCGGGCCATCTTCCTGGGCACGGCGCCCAACACGGCCAACCTGCGCGGCCTGGAAGTCCAGAAGATCATGCTCGGCTGCGCCCAGCCCGGGCAGCAGGCCGGCATCTATGAAGATGGCCTCCGGCGCCTGGCCGACCGGCTCCACTTTATCAACAGCGCCAACAACCGCTTCTGGTTTGACACCCGTCCCAACCTGCGCCGGGAGATGGAGGAGCGGAAACGCCGGTTTGATGAAAAGCTGGATGTCTACCCCGCCATCCAGACCCGGCTCCAGCGGAGCTTTGGCCCTGGCCTCTTTAACGGTGTGCACGCTTTTACCGCTAGCAGCGATATTCCGGATGACTGGGGCCTCCGCCTGGTGATTCTGCCGCCCGACGCGGCCTACAGCCGTACCGCCCCGTCCACGGCCATCGAGAAGGCGACGGCGATCCTGAAGAACCGGGGCGACCAGCCGCGGCAGAAGCAGAACCGGCTTATCTTCTTGGCTGTCGACTACGACAGCGTCAGCCGGCTGAAGGAGCAGGTGCGCTCGCTGCTGGCGTGGCAGTCGATTGTGGCGGATATCAAGGAGCTGAAGCTGAATCTGGATCAGCTCCAGGCGAAGCAGGCGAACAAGAGCCTCGATGATGCCGATGCAGCCTTGAAGCGGATGGTCCGTGAGGCGTATAAGTGGCTGCTGGCGCCCATGCAGGAGGCCCGGCCGGGGAAGGGCATCTCGGAGATGCAGTGGGAGAACCTTGCGCTCAATCCCAGTGCCGATAGCTTTGGCGGTGAGATCGAGCGGGTGCTGAAGGAGAATGAGCTGGTCATTACCGAGTGGGCGCCTGTCCACCTGGTCAACCTGCTGAAGACCTGGTATTGGAAGCCGGATGTCGCCGAGGTCGGGGCGATGGATGTGTGGCAGAAGACGTGTTATTACCTCTATATGCCGCGGCTGAAGGATGAGCAGGTCTTCCGCCGGACGTTGGAAGCGGGGGCACGGAAGCGGGAGTTCTTCGGGATCGCCTACGGGAAATCAGAGGACCACTATGATGGGTTCTGCCTGGGGCAGGAGGATCCTGTGTTCTTTAACACGGCCTTGCTGCTGATTGAGCCGGGGGCTGCGGCGGCTTATGAGGAGGCGCAGCGGAAGCCCGGGCCGGATGTGCCGCCCGTCATTGATCCGCCCATCTTCCCGCCGAAGCCCATCGATCCGCCCATCTTCCCGCCGAAGCAGCCCGATCAGCCTCCCAAGGTGGAGCATCGGCGGTTCTTCGGGTCGGTTGCGGTGAACCCGGTGCTGGCCAAGAAGGAGTTCGCCGAGCTGGTGGATGAGATCATCCTGCTGTTTACGGCGAAGCCCGGGGTGAATGTGAAGATCTCGGTGGAAATCGAGGCGGAGGCCGCAACGCCCTTTGATGAGGGACTGAAGCGGGCGGTCAGGGAGAATAGTAATGCCCTGAAGTTCAGGCAGGCTGAGTTCGAGACCGGGGAGTAAACTGTTCTGAACCCGATTCGCCTCGCTGGTGCTGAAGCCGAGGCGAGTCGGGTGTCGCCGCGCCCTGAGGAATGCATAGCTCCGCGAACGACTTTTGCATGAGATACGTAGAATATTAGAGGACAAGGCCGGCTCATGCCGAAGTTGAATCGCAGCCCCAATCGGGGTGAGGAGTGTATCGTAATATGATCACATACGTGATTGGCAACCTGTTTGAAAGTCCTGCACAGGTGTTGGTTAACACCGTCAACACGGTCGGCGTCATGGGTAAGGGGATTGCGAAGGAGTTCAAAGACATCTACCCAGACATGTTTGCCCGCTACCAGCGCCTGTGCGAGGAGAAGCGTTTTGACATCGGCCAGCTGTGGCTGTATAAGACAGACCACAAATGGGTGCTAAACTTTCCGACCAAACGGCACTGGCGGCACCCTTCCAGGCTGGAATATATCGAGGCGGGTCTTCAGAAGTTCGCCGCTACCTACAAGGAAAGGGGCATCACGTCGATTGCCTTTCCTATGTTGGGGTGTGGTAATGGCGAACTAGATTGGGACACACAGGTTAGCCCACTCATGGAGCGATACCTGCGGAACCTGCTGCTCGACGTTTACGTATACGTCTACCGAAAGAGCCCGCTCATTCCTGAGCACAGAAACCCGAAGGAAATCAAGGCTTGGTTGCACAGCGAGCCCGGCAACCTTCCATTTGGAGAGTTTCTCGATGATCTGGAAACACTGATTGGCAGCCAAGGATTAACGGTGACGGGGCCGGATTTTTCGGTGAAGGTCGATTTGGCCTTGCAATCTGAAGGCGTTATGGGTTTGAGTCTGCAGGGGGACGGGTGGACTGAGGTCGCTGAGAACCAGCAGTTGTTTGAGTTCTGGCAACAGGTCAGGGGTTTGGGCTTCTTCACAGACGATATCGTCCCGCGAGGCCTGTCGCACATCAGCAAGCATCTGCAGGCCTTGTTAGCCAAGTTACCGTATTTCCGCCCGGCCATTCTGTCACGGCGCTATGACGGCCTTGACACCGCTCCCCCGGCCCTTCAACTCGTTGCCCCAGTACGACTGAGTAGTAGTGAAGCTCTACCGATCGAACAAGTGGAGATTGCCAATGATACACGTTCGCCGGAAGCCTGATGCAGCGCTCATTTTGGCCCATCTGGATCGGTTGTCCGAGGCTCCTCCAGGTGACGCCGAGCCATGGTGGCCAAGGTATGTTTATCACTTCACGGATTTGCGGAACGCTGTCAGCATATTGGAGTCCGGTCGCATCTACTCTCGGAACGAAGCTGTTGCCCGCGGACTCATGCAAACGGACAACGCCAGCAGCTCTGTCATTCAGAAGACAGATGACAGAGCGAAAAGCTACGCTCGTTTCTATTTCCGACCAAGAACACCGACACAGCACAACAACGAGGGCGTCAGAACCGCGGACAATCGGGACAATGAGTCCCACTGCCCGGTGCCTGTGTTTTTCCTACTCAACGCCAGAGAAGTCCTCACCATGGCAGAAACCATGTTTGCCGATGGCAACCTCAAGACTTCTCCGCCACGCTCGTCGGCGGCCGATTTTGTCGGTCTGCCCTGGGAGATGATCTACCACAGTTCCAGTCTATATCGTTGCGACCCGACAGAAAAACGGGAGATCATACACCACCGGCACGCTGAAGTTGTAGTACCCAACTGGCTCGAACTGACCGAGGATAATCTCAGGTTCATCCTCTGCAGGAGTCCGGCGGAATTGCGTACACTGATGAGTCACCTGTCGCCCAAAGCCCGGCACAGGTGGGAGAAGAAGATTGGTCAGGCAACGAGAAGCAGCCTGTTTTTCAGCGAGTGGACCTATGTGCAGACAGCAAATCTGACCGCCGAAAAAATCCAGCTCAGTTTCAATCCTAGCACCACGTCACCTGGCCCGTTCAGGGTTGTGGTCAACATTTTGGAGGAGAGCACCGGCCTGGTGTACACCAGTTCGAGCTCCGCCTACTATGCTAATGACAAGCTGGAGCTTAGTCTTGAAAATCTCCGAGACACTAGCCGGTATGCAGTGAAGTGCTATCTAGACGAGTCCCTGGTCTATTGGGATCGTTATGAAGCGAGCAACGACGTCCCTTTCTAACAGTCGGAGCGAGTCCTGCATGCAAACGTGTGGCGACTCGCTCTTTCCACCTGGGCGGTGGGAGTGGGATCGCCTTCTTCTTCGTGGACGGAGCGGGTGGCTCGAAACACTTGTAGTAGAGAAGAGAGGGGCCATGCCAGTGACCGAATGGAATCCCAGGGGCTACGTCATTCGCTTGAGCGAACCTGCCCTCATCTATCTCTGCCAGACCGGCCTGGAAGCATACAGCGTCGCCCATCAGCGGAAGGGTCCCCGGCGGGAGCTTGAAACCTACGGCCTGCTCTGGGGGCACGCCACCCCCTTGACGGATGGCCGAACCCTTTACGCCATCGACATGGCCACGGTGGATACATCCGCAGCTATGGACCACGACTCGGTCATTCCAAGTCTTCAGGCTCTGGAGCTAAAGCGGGACATCATGACCTCCTACTGGCCGCACCTGACCTTTCTGGGCGATTTCCATACGCACCCATACCGCAGGGTAGACGAGGTGCTCGCCGGAAATCTCTATGCGTTTAGCGAAGACGACCGGGACAGCATCGAAGGCCAGTCTGAACTCTGGAGCCACCATGGCTACCGAGTCGGACTGGTGCTGACCATCGCCTGCCTTGAAAGGGCGTCGTCGCGCCAGGACCGGTGGCTGATCGACAGCGTTATCGAATTCACCCTGGGCAACTACCGGCTCTGGCTGAAGGCATACGTGGCCTACCAGGGCGAACACGGCCTGCGCTTAACTGCCGATGACGATCAGCAAGTCCTTCTGGACTGTCCCTCACTGCTGGGGCTGCAGGGGGAGTACACAGCTTTTGGCCGGGGGAAGCCCGGGAAAGGCCACCAATCGCCAATTTGAGACAGCAAAACCCTCCGATTTGACTCGGGGGGGTTCGCTTTTAGAGGCTAGCTCAGCGTGATCGCATCCACCGTCGCCGTTGTGTCTCACCTCCGACACCTTCGCCCCCCTGCGCTACCTCCCCAGGAAGGGCGCCGTCGCCCGCCTCATCTCCGACGCCATCACCCCCGCCGGCCTCACCCTCGGCGCCCACGACGTCATCGCCCGCATCACCACCGGCGCCCTCGCCATCACCGAGGAACACTTCGCCTTCTGGCCCCGGCGGGACGGCATCGAGCCCGACCTCGTCATCCAATGGAAGTTCGAACACGAAGCCCCCTTCTGGCTCCTCATCGAAGCCAAATACCGCTCCGGCAAATCGGGCACCGACGCTCCTGACCAGGCAAAAGCCCAGGAAGAACCGATCAGAGACCAACTCGCCAAGGAGTACCGGTACCTGACCCACCTGCTAGGCGCCGACTCCACCCGCAGCGCCCTTATCTACCTGACGGCGCACCGTTCCTGCCCGGAAGCGGACCTCAAGGACTCGCTCGCCAGCATCCGCAAGGCGGACGCCGCCGCCGGCTCAAACCTCTACTGGCTCGGGTGGCATCACATCCACGGACGAATCCAGGCCCTGCGGGCCCAGACGGCGGCCGACCACGAGCTGGCGCTTTTGGGCGACATCCAGGCGCTCCTGGAGCGGAAGGGCCTGGCCACCCTCCAGCCCTGGGCCATGGCGCCTGACCCGGCCTCCGCCATCAAGGAGACCTTTGCACGGCTGGGGGCGATCCTTCAGAACGCGGGCTACCTGCTCGGTGAAATGGATGCGGCGCTCAAGAAACGTGGCTTCACGCCCAAGGGCAGCGGCCTCGACGCCGAGCAGCTGAAGGCCAACGGCCGCACGCTCGCACCGGCGCATGTGGTCAGATACTTTACGATGAAGGACGGCCCCGAAACCACCGTCCTCGGCGTGGGCTGCCTCTTTGCCGATGCCGACTGGCAGCCGGTCGAGCCGCTCCTGGCTGCCTGTATCTTCCGCTGCCGAGCTGACGGGCGGGGGCCGCAGACCTGGTGGATCAAGGAGGCCGTGGTCGGCAAGCAGGTGGAGATGGGGGAGGACTTGCCCGACGGGTTCCGGCGCTGTGCTGCGCCCCAGGGGCTCGCGGCTTCGGCCAAAGGCGATTGGTTTGAGAAGGCTGAGTTCCGCCCGGTCCCCCTGGTCGATGTGGGAACGCCAGCACAAGTCGACGCCGTAGCCGCACTGCTGGCAGTGCGAACGCGTCACGGTAATTAGGCAAACCTGTACATTTGCAGATGGCAGGAAAACACCATCGGTCGCGCCAATTCTTTCTACTCTCCGCACAAGTACTTGCTGTACCCATGAAAGGACGGCGACCGATGGACGCTTCCGAACGGATCATGCAGGATACGATCTCCTGGGTTCAGTTCACCCTCGACCTCCTGCCGCACGACATGCTGCAGGCTCGCCTGGAGCGGGCGCTGGACAACGACATCAGCTGCCTGCAAAAGAAGGCTCGCTGGCTGCAGAACCGCGAACCCCTCACCCCGTGGACCTTTCAGACCTCTGCGCCAGAGCGGCACCTCATCTGGCAGCAGACCCTGCAGGATGAGCTGGTGGCGGCGGCGCAGGGGACAGGTACCATCCACGGTGCCGACCCGGTCTACCGGATGAACACAACCCTGGCGGTCCTGATGGGGTGCGAGCGGCTGCTTACGGCCGCAGATGCTGCGCTGCAGGCCATCTTCGCCGGTGATGCGTCTGCCGGTGCCGCCGTGGTCCGGCAGATCGAACGGCACAATGCGGTCTATGCGACGCCCCATCTGCCGCGCTTTGACTGTAACTTCATCGACCACCAGATCGTGGCCGGCCGGAATCCGCTGACGGAGCGGGATGCTGCCTGGCTGCACGCCATGGGCATCACCCACCGGGTCGATCTGCGGGAAGCAAAGGAGTGGACCGCTCCCCGCTTTGGCGAGGAGGCGCTGGCCTGCCTGAAGGGCCCCGGGCTCTGGCGCCCGGCGCCAGATGGAGGCGCTCCGTCCCTAGCGGATCTGGATGCCGTGTGGGACTACCTGACCCAGGTGCTGGCCGACCCGGGCGCCCGGGTCTACATCCACTGCCGGGCCGGGCAGGAGCGGACGGGTGCGGTGCTCGTCGCCTATTACGGCCGCCGGTATGGGATGACTTATGAGGAAGCGTTCGCGGCCGTGCGGGCGCGGCGCCCGAATCTGAACATGACGAATCAGGAGTCGGTCACCCGGACCTGGATTCGTGCCCGGAGTAGGGCGCGGTAACCGTCTGCTACGCGAAAACGAGGCTGCACCCCAGGTGCGGCCTCGTTTTTTGTTGACCACGGCGGCGTGTCGAACGCTTCTTCGGATCGACACCACAATCCGACAAACACCGCACAGATGAGTTGGTAGTATATGGGTGAGCGAAGGGGAGACTCAGCTTCTGAGGAGGTGAGTCCCCGTGCTGCATCAGTGGGTCGTTGAAGTCGCCTTCAAGGTTCTGCTTGCCGAGATCCTTCGGCTGGCGCTCGAACTAGTCCGCTTCTGATACCCCACGCGACCCGGACTGATCCGGGCTCCGCAGCAGCTCACCTCGCTCACCCTACATATGGTGGCCCGGTCCGGGCGGTTCATATACAATGAACACCCCAAAACAGGACCCAGCCGCACCCTGCCGAACTATTCACCCAAGAACCATCCTGGGGAGGGAGCGACCATGAACCTGCTCGAAGTCTGGCAGAACCGCACGGCCCTGCCTAAAGAGCCGCTCATCCTAATGATGCGCGCCTTCACCCTCCGCTGCCTGGAAGCCGCGTACCGCCGCCTCGACCTGAAGGACGAAGAGATCCAGCGCCTCCTCAAAGGCGGGCGCCTCACTGCCGATCGCATCGGTCGATACAAGCAGCCCAACTACACCCCCGTCGCCGGCATCACCCCGTTCTTCAAGCAATTCATGGAAGATTCCTCGACCTGGGACCGGGTCATGATTGGCACGGTCGCCACCGGCGGCAACGACTGGCTCGCCGCCCTGCGCATCAACACCGTCCGCACCCCAGAGGGCTACCGCATGGCCGGCATCTACTGCGGGCTGCTGCGCTGGGGCAACGAGGGCCTCGACATCCAGGAGCAGATCGTACCCGCCGCACGTGACGCCTGGGCCGAGCACGACTGGCCCATCACCGAGCAGCCCTGGGCACAGGCACGAGACCACCTGTGGGGCGCCGCCTGGCACCCCGGTGACTGGGAAGGCACTGAGGACGATTTCATTGAAGCGATCGGCGCCCGCATGGCCGCCCTGGTCCCGGTCCTGCGCGCCCGCGGCCAGTGGCGCGCTGGCTCAGAGAACACGACCTGCTATGCCCGGTTTGAGACCCTCGGCAAGGTCGAAGATGCCCGGGCCACAGGCCCCCTGCGCGGCCCCTACCAGTTCCGCTTCGGCGCCCGCGAGGCCCAGCTGTTCAGTGGCCGAACCCACATGGAAGCGACGGTCAACGACCACTCCGTCCGCTTCAACATCACCACGGGTGGCGCCACCCTCACATCCTGCGAGGGCGCCTACGACACGATCCGCGAAGTCGGCGCCATACTGGGCCTCCGCCATGGCGACCGGGCGGTATTCATCCCCGACGCCGACGGGCACTACACCGTCCGCCGCGCCGATCCCCTTACCGAAGATGAAGTCGCTCCCGACGCCGAAGAGGCCGATGAAGCACCCATCGCCACACTGGACCAGATCCTCGCCGCTTTCGCAGCATCACCCACCCTGGTCTATGACCCCGCCGACCTCATCAACCTGCACCACGCCCTGAACGCCCTGCCCCACAAGCACTTCGTCATCCTGCACGGCGTCAGCGGCACCGGCAAATCCCGCTTCGCCCAGGCCTACGCCAACGCTCTCTACGGCCGGCCCCTCGCCGAGCCCGACAACCCGCACTACTGCCTCGTCCCCGTCCAGCCTACCTGGCAGGACCGCACGCCCCTGCTCGGCTACTTCAACCCCCTCACCGAGCGCTACCTCGTGCCCGACTTCCTGGCCCACGTCCTGAAGGCCGCAAGCGCGCCCGGCCGTCCCTACATCATCTGCCTCGATGAGATGAACCTGGCCGTCGTCGAGCACTACTTCGCCGACTTCCTCTCTGCCTGGGAGTCGGGCGAGGCGATCACCCTGCACGACCAGCCCGACCAGGTGGCCGATCTGCCCCGCCGGCTGGTCATCCCCGATAATCTGCTGGTCATCGGCACCGTCAATATCGACGAAACGACCCACGGCTTCAGTCCGAAGGTGCTGGACCGGGCCTTTACGGTTGAGTTGACCCACGTTGATGTCCGCGCGTTCGGCGAAAAGCTGATCGCTCAGACCGAGGACCCGGGCCAGAAGGCGGTCCTACAGAAGGGCATCGACCTGCTGTCAAGTCTGCACGAGGCGCTGGCGCCTGTCGGCCTCCATTTCGCTTATCGGACCGTCGAGGAGATCTGCCGCTTCCTGATCACCAATGCGGCGGGCGCCCCGTCCCTGCCCGAGGCACAGGCCCTTGATCTGATGGTCGTCCAAAAGGTGCTGCCGAAGCTCCGGGGTGATGACCGGCTGCTGCCGACCCTGGAGGCGATGCGTCGGCAGGTCGTTGCGCATCTGGGCGAGCCTGACCGGCAGGGCGCCCACCGCACGTGTGCGGCGCTGGACCGGATGATGGAGGACGCCCGTCGCTACGGCACCTTCCAGTTCTGGAGGTAGCCATCATGGAGGTGACGCTGGTCATCGATGGCGCCGCCTATCCGCTGGATGCGGCGCCCCCCGGCCTGATCATCGAGCACGGCACGTACCGGCTGCGCCTGGAAGAGGAGCGGTCGGATGCCGACCCTGACGGGTACCAGGCCGAGGCGGGTGATGCGCTGCTGCCCCTGGTCAGGGAGCGGGCTGCCGGCGGGCGAATCCGCCTGGAGTGGGAGTGGACGCCGGATTTCTTCACCGGCGAGTTTGCCTTTGTCATCCGGTATCAGGGGAAGCGCATCTATCCGCCCGCCGGCGCCGGGGGGCGAGTGGTGGTGGCGCCCGATCTGCGCAAGCTGACGGCTGATCATTATGAAGCGATGGTGGCTGATCTGCTCCGCTGGACTGCGGGCGGGCAGGTGCCGGCGCCGGGGGAGATGCGGGGGGCGACATCCCGGGCGCCCGCCGAGTCGGCGCTGGCGCAGCTGGCGCTGCTGCAGCGGCACTGGGATGCGGTGGAGCGGCAGGTGGAGGAGGTACTGGCGCGGCCGCGGCGCCGCCTTGTGCAGCGGACGGTGGAGGCCGGGCTGCATCGGGTGCAGACGGTGACGGGTCGGCAGTGGCTGGCAGCCGTAGAGCGGCCCTGGACGTGGGCGGCGGCGCCCGTACCCCGCCCCGGTCCCCTGGCCCGTGCCCGGACCGCCGCTGGGGGCCGCCTCCCCCAGATGCTCCCCCAAGATTCGGCCTACTCGACCCTGGCCGTGCCGGAGAACCTCTTCGTGGTCACGATGCTCGCCGACCTGCGGCAGGGGCTGGGCAAAGCGATCACCATGCTGGCTGGCGCCGCCCCGGGCCCAACCCGGGCCGTGGCCGAGAAGCGGACTGCCCAGGCCCGGACGATGCTGAAGCGGGTATCAAGCTGGCTCCGGGAGACCTGGCTGGCCGACCTCGACCCCGCCCCGGGCCAGATCTCCCCAACTCCCGCGCTGCTCAAGCACCCGGTCTACGGATCGCTCTGGCGCTTCTACCTGCGCTGGCGCCGGGCGGTCGCGCTCGTGGACGGGGCCGATCGGCCCCTGACGCTCGACCGGACCTATCAGCTTTACGAGTACTGGTGCTTCCTGACCGTAGTGCGGGCGGTGGCGCGGCTCCTCGGGCGGGATGCCGATGCCGCCGTGGGCGGGGCGATTGGCCAGAGCGGCGCAACGCTGCGGCTGGCCCTGGAGCTTGGGAAGCGGCTCGACGTGCCGTTTGCAGCCGAGGGCGTGACGGTGTCCTATCAGCGGGCGTTCCGCTACCACTCGGGCGCCGGCGGACCGTATTCGATCTCGCATATGCAGATGCCGGATATCACCATCGAGGGGCCGGGGGGCCTGCTTCTGCTCGACCCCAAGTACCGGGTGGGCCATGAGGGCATCCTCGGGGGGCTGGGCGACATGCACCGCTACCGGGATGCCCTGGTGACTGCCGATGGGCGCCGGGCGGTGGCGGCGGGGTTCTTGCTCTGCCCGGGGGAGCCAGTGGAGCCGGGCGACCGGCGGTACCTGGCCCCCGACTACCAGGAGCGGTGGGGGTTCGGGATTCTCAGGCTGGCGCCCGGGGCGGGGGAGGAGGTCCTGGGCCGGGTGCTGGGGCCGTACGTACGTTAATGAAAAGCGGTGGCACTGGTTGCCGCCGCTTCGCCTTTATGTGGAAGACAAGATCACCAGTACTTCGGGCTTACCTTTCTTTGAGCACCGAGACGTCCCGGTGCAGCACGCCAATTGCTTGGGCAAAGTGCCGCCTTTCAGCCTGCCACAGGGCCCGGTCCTGCCTCTGCCGTTCGCTAGCCAATCCAGTAACTACCATATCACGACTGGGTTGCAGAGGAGACTCTTTGCGCCGATGCGAACCGCCCCCGGCCAGGAGAGGTCGGGGGCGGTTAACCGTGTCGAACGTTTCTTCGGATCGACACCAGGAGCCGACAAGGTTCGCACAGATGATCTGGTAGGATATGGGTGAGCGAAGGGGAGACTCGGCTTCTGAAAGAGGTGAGTCCCCGTGCTGCATCAGTGGGTAGCTGAAGTCGCATTCAAGGTTCTACTTGGCGTAATCCTCCGACTGCTGATTCAACTACTTAGTCGTTGATACCCCACGCGACCCGGACTGATCCGGGCTCCGCAGCAGTTCCCCTCGCTCACCCTTATATAGGATAGCCCGAATGGAGCGATACTACCCCCCCAGCACCGCCACCCCGACCAACTCCAGCCCCAGGTCAAAGACCCGCAGCAACACCGCCCGCAGCTGCGCCTGATCCGCCACCGGGCCGGTCAGCGTCGCATCCCCGTCCGGCCCGTTCTCCACCCGCATCCCGGCGAACAGCACGGCCACCGGCGCCCCCAGATGCCCCTTCACCCGAATCTGGTACTGCCGCACTATGCAGCCACCGCCTTCTTGGCCCGGAACGGCAGCTCATCCCGCAGCAGGTAGAGCCCGTAACCCAGCATCACCACGGTGTACACGATCTTCCCCACCAGCAGGAAGGTCGACTGCGCCTGCGTCACGTTCACTTCATCCCGGGTAATAAACATCACATAATCGTTAATGGCATGCAGCACCACCAGGCCCCAGGTCGTCTTCGTCCGCACCCGAATCGCCCCCAGGCCCACGGCGCCCAGAATCGAAGCGATCACCTGCACCACCGTGTAGGTCAGGTCGGCACCGCCAAACAGGTTCCCGAAGTGCATCACCCCGAACAGCACCGAGGTAATCAGCACCGCCCGCAGCGCGCCCCCCGGCAGCAGGGCCCGCATCGCCAGCCCCCGGAAGATCATCTCCTCCTGAATGCCGATCAGCAGCACCACAGGAATCAGCCCCAGCAGCTGGCCCGGCTCGGTCATCTTAATGCCTAAAATGGCAATCACACAGGCCGGCAGCACCAGCCCGATCCAGTGCAGGTGCATCTCCCGCCAGGCCGAGGGTCGGTTGAAGCCCGCCTCCCGCCACCAGCCCATCAGCCAGAGCAGGGCGCCGGCGGTGCCGATCATCTCGAACATGATCAGAAGCTTCAGCGCCATCACATCCACCGTGGGCAGGAGCCAGGTTAACAGAGGAAAGAGTGCAATCGTATGGGCCACATACAGGCTGGAAAACAGAACAGGCCGCTCACTTACAAACCGCTTCATTCTTTGTATCCCCCTTATCGCTTAGCCGCAACTTGAGGATACCAGCCGCCGGCGGCCGTGTGATTACACAAAGGTAGTAGTGGGGTGGGTGATTCACAGGTACCCCAGCAGCCGGGCCTGTACGGTGGCCTGGGTCCGGCTCTCCGCCCCGAGCTTGCCGAAGATGTTCGTCGTGTGCTTCTTTACCGTATTGATGGAGATAAAGAGCCGCTCGGCAATCGCCTGGTTACTCGCACCTTCCGCGATCAGCCGCAGCACCTCCAGTTCCCGGTCGCTCAGGGGCTCGACCAGCCCGCCGGGCGTGGCACCGCCCCCCGCCGCGGCCAGCAGCTGGCGGGCATACCCCTCCCGCGGCCCCCGCACCTGGGCGAGCAGCCCCATCATCTCCGGCCCTTCATCTAGAAAGAGGCGCACATACCCCTCCGGCTCCGCCAAAGCCAGCGCCCCGTCCACGGTGCGCAGGGCCGGGCCGCTCTGCCCCTGCGCCCGCAGGCAGAGGGCCTCCAGCAGCATCCCCTCAAGGCGGGCGCCATCTTCCTGGGTGGCCTCTGCCTCACGGCGCAGCCGCGCCAGTGTCCCCAGCGCCGCTGCCCGATCATCCGCCGTTATCTGGATGCGGGCAAGCGCCAGCAGATGGGCCAGCGTCGTCTCGCCCGACCCGTCTGACATGCTCTCCAGCAGGGCGGCCGCACCGGCCACATCCCCCTGCATCAGCAGCAACCGCACCTGCCAGGGAATCACCCGCCCCAGCGCCCGGGGTATGCCGCTGGCGCGGGCCGCCTTCTCGGCCAGGGCCAGCAGCTGCGCCGCCTCGTCGATATCTCCCCGGGCGAGCAAGACCCGGGCCAGCTCGATCTGGCCGGGCACCACCACGTTGATCAGCCGCCCCTGCCGTCCCAGGTCGATGCCGCGCATCAGCACTTCGGCGGCCTCATCCAGCTGATTCCACTCCCGCAGCACGCCGCCCTCGCCTACCAGCGACCAGCCGGCCACGGGCAGATGCGCTGGCGCCTGTCGTGATGCGGTCCGGAACGCCGCCAGCGCCCTGCGCAGCTGGCCCTGCTGCTGGCAGACTTCCGCCTGCAGGTTGGCCGCCGTCAGGGTCAGAAACCGGTTACCCGCCGCACCGCAGTCGATGGCCGCTTGCCCGTAGGCCTGGCGGGCCTCGGTCAGCTGCCCGGCCAGCCGGTGGCATCCGCCCATCGAGAGCGACGTCAGCCCCCGCCAGCCCCGGTCGGTGGGCAGCAGTTGGTCCAGGGCCAGGCGCGAAAGGCGCATCGCCTCGGCGGTATCGCCCTGCAGCCGGGCCAGCTGGGCCTGCATCGCCGTCACCTGCCCTGGCAGGTCTGCTGCCTCCCCCAGCGCTGCCGCGGCGCCCGCCACAAGCTGCGCAATCAGGCCGGCCTTCCCGGCGGGAATCAGGGCACGGGCATAAAGCAGGCTGAGCCGCGGGCGTGCCCGCAGCACCTCGGCCGGCAGCGCCTCCAGCCAGAGCAGCGTCTCGTGCAGCTGTCCATCGGCCCAGGTCGACTCCGTCGCCTCCTCCAGCAGGTCGGCTGCCCGATCCCAAGCCTGCGCCGCCAGGGCGTGCGCGACCGCATCGGCCAGGTGCCCGGCCCGGGCGAACCAGTCGCTGGCCCGCAATTGCAGGTCCGTCACCTCATCGGCATGGGCGTGCAGCAGATGGGCCCGCAGCATATCGGCAAACAGGTGGTGATAGCGATACCAGCGCCGCTCCTCATCGAGCGACAGAATAAAGAGATCAGCCTCCTCCAGGCTCTGCAGCATCTGGTGGCTGTCGGCCATACCGGTGACGGCTGCGCAGAGGGGGGCGCTGAGGCGGGAGAGGACCGACGTCTTCAGCAGGAACTGCTGGACGGCCGCGGGCTGATGCGCCAGCACCTCCTCCATCAGATAATCGAGGACATACCGGTGGCTCCCCGTAAAGGCGCTGACAAACCCATCAGGATTTTGGCTCCCCTTCAGCGACAGCGCGGCGAGCTGCAGCCCCGTCACCCAGCCTTCGGTGCGGTCGTGCAGCGCGGCAATCAGCGGCTCGGCCAGCGCCAGCCCTTTGGCCCCGTTCAGGAAGCTGGCTGCCTCGGCCCTCGAAAAGCGCAGGTCCTGCGCACGCAGTTCGGTCAGGTCCCCGCGGGCGCGCCAGCGGGCCAGGGGAAGCGGCGGGTCCCCCCGGCTGAGCAGAATCAGGTGAACGGCAGGCGGCAGGTGCTCCACCCAGAAGGCGACCGCCTCATGGATGACCGGCGATTGGATTACATGGTAATCATCCAGAACGATGATAATCTGCCGGTCCGTTGCCAGCATGCGGTTGATGACGGGCAGGAGGAGGAGTTCCGGGGCGGGCAGGTCCGGACCCTGGAGCGAGCCCTTTAGCGCCTGGGCAGCTTCGGGTGCTGCGGGGGCCAGCGCATCGGCCACGTATGACCAGAAGCGCTGGGGCGTATCGTCGGGCGGCTCCAGGGAGACCCAGGCGGCGCCCGGCCGGCGGTCGCCCAGGTGGTCGAGCCACTGGCTGACGAGGGTGGTCTTGCCAAAGCCGGCAGGCGCAGTGACCAGGGTGATGCGGCGATCGAGTGCGGTGTGGAGCAGGTCCCAGAGTTCACGGCGTGGGACGGCACCGGGACGGGCCTGGGGGATGTAGAGCTTGGTCTGAAGGACTCCGATGGGTTGTGGCATGCCAATCCGACCTTATCTATGTAGTCCCTTTAGTTTAGCATGAAACCTTTGGGTATAGCACTAATGTGTCATGCGACTCACCGTTCTGTCGCCGGCGGGAACCGGGCGCCCCGCCCCCGGCGGCACGCCTGAGCGTGTAGACTTCCAGGGTGCTGTGGAGCCTGCCCCAGCCCCAGCCCAGGTTCGGCCATGGTTGCCCCCGGCCCCGCCCGGGTTCGACGATGAAATTCCACTGATCCCAAGGGCTTGGAGAGATAATTCCTCGTCGAATACGGGCTCGTGGGCCGTGCTCCCCCCGAACCGGCTGGAGAAACGACAAGTTACGCCAATAACCGCCATGGACCGACATGCCAACAGCCCCTCCCCAGCTCGCACAGGGCCTCTCTGGGCCCCAGAACCCCCTCACGGCACAGTTTCGGCGGGAAACTTTCAAGCGCTCGGTTGGAAGTGGCTGAAAATCACTCGTCCAACCACCAGCGGCCGGGGGTGCCCATTCAGCGCGGTGCCTATGAAGGAGGTGGTCCTGGGTGCGCAAGACCGCAGTTGCGGCCCCGGTCTCGTTCCTGCTCGACCCGAACCTGACGGCAACAGCCAAAGCCCTCTGGCTGACCCTGCGCCTCGAGCGGGCGCAGATCACACCCGGTACGCTCTGTGCCATCACCGGCTTGACCTACCCAACCGTCCGGAAAGGCCTGGCCCAGCTGGAGTCCGCCGGCCTGTACGCCCCCGGGGCCGGCACCCTCACCCCGCCCACAGGAACCGCACAGGTCTCCATACCAGCCGGGCTCTTGGCCGACAGACAGGTTTCACCCCAGGGCAAACTCATTTACGGCTTGCTCCAGACACTCCCCGATTACAGCCATCCCTCAGGCAGCTTCACCTTCCCTGGCCTCAGTTGTCACACAGGGCTGTCCCGGGACACCCTGCGCGACGCCATCGCCGACCTGGGCGCCCGGGACTGGCTCACGGCAGCCCAGGCGCACAGGAAGGCCCCTATCCGCTTCACCCTGTGCGACCCGGACCTCATCCGCCGCAAACAAGAAGTGGACGCTGCTGCCGCCCGCCTTGAAGATGCGGAATACAAAAACGAGCAGATCATGAAGGAATACCTATCGCTCCTCATTGATACCGACAACTACACCGACAACGCCCGTCCGGGCTTCCTGCCAAACCCGGACACGAACAAAACCCTGGAACTGGACCGCTTCTACCACGACCAGAAGGTCGGGTTCGAATACCAAGGCGCCCAACACTTCTCCACAACGGAGCGCTTCCCCAGCAAAGTCACCCTGTCAAAACAACAGTTCCGAGATGCAGTCAAGCGAGTGCTCTGCGAGGAGCGGGGCATGACCCTCGTGGTGGTCTGCCGTCACGACCTGAGCCTCCAGGGCCTGCAGGCGAAAATCGGCAAACTGCTGCCCCTGCGTGACCTCCGCGGCCACGAGGACCTGACTGATTACCTGGAAAGGCTGAAGAAGTAAGCCCCTCAGGGGCGGAGCGTCACCCCCCCGGTAGTCCCGTCCACCCGGGTCACGCCAGAGGGGACCCCTTTCTTACACATCCTGCGTGATCAGCACAGCACACTCCTCCACGGTCAGGCAGCCGCACCGGCGCACCGCCGCCAACAGTTCCTTCATCACCTGCACCCGGCTGATCAACTCATCAAGCTCCCGCAGCTTCCGGTCGGCCAGCTCCGCCAGCGCCGTCTGGTCCGGCAGTGGGTCGCTCCGCAGCAGGACCTGCAACTCAGCCATGGTGAAGCCTGCTTGCTTGAAGAGCCCGATGGCGTTCAGCCGGGCCAGCATCTCCGGGCCATAGCGGCGCTTCCCGCCTACCCGCTCAGGCGCCGACAGCAGCCCGAGGCTTTCATAGTACCGGACTGCCGAAGGCTGCACCCCGGCCCTCTTTGCCAGCTCCCCAATCGACATCAAATCCACGCAAAACCACCTCTTGACCTCAAGTTTACTTGAAGTACTACACTCCGAGTAGACCCAGTTAAGCGGCAATTCACGCTCTGTTTGTGAGCGAATCAGGAGGTTTTGGATTGTGGTAAGTGAACATGTGGTCAGCCTGGCGTCGGGGAACTGGCAGGATGAGGTGGCGAACGCTTCCATGCCTGTGCTGGTCGATTTCGGCGCAGCCTGGTGCCCGCCGTGCCGGATGCTCGCCCCGATCATCGCCGAACTGGCGGCTGAGTACCAGGGCGTCATGAAGGTGGGGGCGGTCGATACCGATGCCGAGATCGACCTGGCTGCGCAGTACGACGTGGTCAGCCTGCCGACCGTGCTGCTCTTCAAGGGTGGGCAGGTGGTCGACCGGGTGGTCGGGTTTACGCCGAAGGCGGCGCTCAAGAAACGCCTCGACGAACTCCTCGGCTAACGCACCACCGCACAGCGCCCCATCACCACCACGCGGCGAACCCGCACCATCACGGTGCGGGTTCGTCCTGTTCGCGCGCCCTCCGCCTACCGGTTCAGCAATATCGCACAATCCGTCACCCGGACGTTCGGCAAAAAGTCGACATACAAGATATTCACCGGATACCCATGGCCCTCCCCGGCCAGGAACTGGCCCAACCGAGCGGACGCCGGCTTCGAAATCCCCTCCAGCGATCCGTCGAAGATATTCGTCCAATCCTGGAACGTCAGCGTCCACGACAAGAGGAACATCTCCTCCGAATGCTTCCCCTCGGCATGGGCGATCATCTTCTCCAGCTGATCCTTCTCCATCTTCGCAAAATCATCCGTGTTCGAATACGAATCGTACAGGCTAGGTTCCGCCGGAACCCATCCGCGGGATGCTGCAAGATGTAATCGTTGTTGTACCAGATGACCACCCGCGACCCCTGCCCCACGAACTGCCCGATGGTCGTCGACTCCAGATTCCCCGAGCCCTTATATAGGTAGCTTCCGACCGTCTTGCCGATCAGCCCCACCAGATCCGCATGCTGCTTGTCGTCGAACTGGCAGAAGTGCGAGATCTGCAGAATCACCAGCTCCCGGCTGGTCGCCTTGCAGAACCCGGCCACGTCGTTCAGCATATCTTCGACCTTCGCACCCAGCACATCATGATAGGTGTAGAACGTGCCGTCCTTGCGGTAGGGGCGGAGGTCGAAGTACCGGCAGCCATTCTCAAGCTGTCCGGCCATGGACAGGGTATGCGCCGTGGAGAAGGGGCGCACGACCACGCCGGGCAGCCAGTCCGGTGCGTCATGGCAGGGCGCCCGGTCTGTTCCCATGTCGTACGCGCCGCTGTCGTGGCTGCCGGGGAGCGTCACCTGCCGCAGCTGCTTGTTCTGCAACGTGCCGTACAGGTTCTCCATCCAGCGCATGCGGTCGACCGCGAGGGAGGTGGAGAACCAGAGGGTCGTCGCCCCTTCCGACTGATGGGTCTGAATCGCCATCGATCCGTCCGCCGCCACTGCCACCGCGGGCGCCTGGCCCGAATCATACTGCCGGCTGCCGGACCAGTTGACCGTCTTTGATGCCACGTCCACCTGCCCGACACGCCGCCAGAGCGTGCCGGCCCCTTCGCTCTTGTGCACCTCGACCACAAAGCCGTCGTTCGTCAGGGCGATTGAAGGCTGCACCCCGGAGTCATACTGGTGGCTGTCGCCCCACGAGATGGACTTGCTGCCCTTATCCAGGATGCCCACGTGATACCAGAGCCCGCTGTTGCCCTCGGACTCGTGTACTTCCACGCACCAGCCGGCGTTGTCGAGGGCCACGGAGGGCTTCACGCCGCTGTCGTAGTCGTGGCTGGAGCCGAAGTCGATCTTCTCGCCGTTCAGCATGCCAACATGGTACCAGAGCTTGTCCCAGGTCTGAGCCTTGTGCACTTCGACCACGAGCCCGTGGTCGTTGAGCGCCACCGAGGGCGCTACCCCGTCATCGTACTGATGGCTGCTGCTCCAGGCCACATCCATGCCCTTGGTGGTGCCGGTGTGGTACCACACTTTGTCGTAGAGTTGGGCCTTGTGGACTTGCACCGTCCGGCCCTTGCTGTTGATCGCCACAGATGTTTGAACCCCGTCGTCGTACTGCAGGGCCAGCCCTAAATCGGTATCGCGCATGGTGAGGCCTCCTTCGTTAGTGCCGTGGTCGCAATCGTAAGAGTTTCCGGCCGATACTAACTTGGGTGTGTTCACAAAAAATTCTTTGGGATAGGACTATTTTCGTCAAAAAAGTTTACGGTGGCGGATGTGGCTGCGACGAGCGCTACGAGTGCCGACCAGTGGGCATTCTCCACCCCAACCAACGAGAAAAGTTTTAACGCATGTATTGACTATCGCACGCTAGACTGCTAGGATAAATACAAATCCTGGTACCGGACAAGGGAGGCTGACCCACATGGCTTCTGAAGATCCCACGAACAACAAGCCCCCGGCCCCGAAGCCCAAATCCAAGGCTGAAGAGGAAGCCAGGGCCGCCCTGGCCAAGTTCCGGGAGCAGGCCGACCACGCCACCCACGACTTGTTCCTAAACGCCCGCCGCGACCAACTGCAGCGCCCCGACCTGACCTCCGAAATCCTCAAAGGCACCACCATCCCGGCCAGCGTCTGGACCTACGGCCCCGGCCGTCACAACTTCACCGTCCAGTTCGACGAGCGGCTGGTCGCAATCGCCAAGTTCATGAAAGTCAAGCTGACCAACAAGAAGGTGGTCAAGCTCCAGGCCTACTTCCTGGGCGAGTCGGGCCTCCTGGTCATGTACCCTGCCCCTGCGACTGACAATACTGCCTTTGAGATTAAGCGCTATAAGAACGGCACCATCTCCGTCAACCTGTCCGATCTGCTCATCGCCCAGGGCTATGCCGTGGAGGCCAATTACAGGGAGTTGCGTCGGGTCGTCATGGCCCCGGAAGAAAGCGAGCTGTGGCCGGCCCTGACGGTCAACTATGAAGGCAAGCCTGAGGAGCGCAAGTTCGTCCCTCGGTCTGCGGGCGAGGACGCTGAAGGTGAAGAGAACGGCAAATAGCTGCCGCAGATGAGCCTGCCTCATGGCTGCGTGGTGAGTGCGTTGAGCCTGCATATTGACCGCGCTGTGGCCGCGTTGGGACTCCCCCCGGGGCGCCCGGAGCCTGCGGCGACCGTGACGACAAACCTACCACCCCTTGCTGCAGAAGGCTTTGCAGCAAGGGGTGTTTTGTCGCTTGGCTTCCCCTGATACCGTCAGATCGGACCCACGCGGCCGCCGCAGAACCCCTTCGTGGTGACGGTGCGACGGGCAAACGAACCCCGCGAGCCTTGAGCGAGAAGCCATCAAGACCACCACGTGGCTGCGCGGAATGCGTCGCACGGTGCCGCGGAGGGCGCCCAGCACCGCGCTGTGCCCGCGTTGGACCGCGTTGTGCCCGCGTTGGGGCCACGTGGGACTGCCCCGTAACCGCGATGAGCCTCTGCTGTGGCCGCGTGATGCCCCAACCCGGTCAGGGGACCTACCCCAGCAAAAGTACCTAAGATCCCCAGTGATTAGTCTATTCGCGCCGCTGTCTCCTTCGTGTCCTTAGCGTTATAATGTGGACTGTATAAGTCTCGGCAAATTACAAGGAGGCACTCCCACCGTGGCAATCCACAAGCTTGGCGGCATTCGGCTCATCCTGCGGCTTGAAATTCAGAACACCGGCGCGATCTTCTCCTACCTCGCGACCGCGATCGGCGCCGCCGGCGGCGACATCCTCGCCGTCGACCTCATCCAGGCCCGCAAGGAAGTCGTTGTGCGTGACGTGACCATCGGCGTAGAACACCGGGAACACGGCAACCGGGTCGTCCAGGCGGTCTCCGCCCTGCCCGGCGTCAAGATCATCAACGTCTCCGACCGGGTCTTCCTGGCCCACCTCGGCGGCAAAATCGAAATCAAGTCCCGGGTCCCGGTCAAGACCCGCGACGACCTCTCCATGGTCTACACCCCCGGCGTCGCCGACGTCTGCACCGCCATCCACCAGGACCCGACCAAGGCCTTCACGCTTACCATCAAGCGCAACTCCGTCGCCGTCGTCTCCGACGGCACAGCGGTCCTCGGTCTCGGCGACATCGGCCCGGCCGCCGCGATGCCCGTCATGGAAGGCAAGGCGATGCTCTTCAAGCAGTTCGCGAACGTCGACGCCTTCCCCATCTGCCTCGATACGAAAGATCCCGACGAGATCATCGCCATCGTCAAGGCGCTCGCCCCGACCTTCGGTGGCATCAACCTCGAAGATATCAGCTCGCCGCGCTGCTTCTACATTGAAGAGCGGCTCAAGGAAGAGCTGGACATCCCCGTCTTCCACGACGACCAGCACGGCACCGCCACTGTCGTGCTCGCCGGCCTGATGAACGCGGCCAAGGTAGTCCAGAAGGACCTGGCCGACCTCAAGGCCGTCATCGTCGGCATCGGGGCCGCCGGCGTCGCCATTTCGAAGATGCTGATGCTCGCGGGCATCACCGATATCGTCGGCGTGGACAAGCAGGGCATCATCGAGCGGGGCAAGGATTACCCGACCAACGCCATGTGGCAGTGGTACGCCGAGCACACCAACCCCCGGAACATCCACGGCACCCTGCACGAGGCGATCGAGGGCGCCGACGTCTTCATCGGCGTCTCGGGCCCGGGCGTCCTGCAGGTAGCGCATCTCAAGAAGATGGCCCGCGACCCGATCGTCTTTGCCATGGCCAACCCCACGCCCGAGATCGATCCCGAAGAAGCCGAGCCCTACGTGAAGGTGATGGCGACGGGGCGGTCTGACTACCCCAACCAGGTCAACAACCTGCTCTGCTTCCCGGGCCTCTTCCGGGGCGCCCTGGACTGCCGTGCCCGCCAGATCAACGACGCCATGAAGCTGGCCGCCGCCAAGGCGATCGCCTCTGTCGTCAAAGATGAGGAGCTGCACGCCGAATACATCATCCCCTCGGTCTTCAACAAGCGGGTGGTGGATGCGGTGGCGCAGGCGGTGGAGGCCGCGGCCCACGAGTCGGGCGTGGCCCGCCGAGAGCGGCGCGAGGTGCGCCATCAGGCCGACGGCATGTTCGGCACGGCTGATTAACGTACGCCCCCGGTGGTATGGACAGGAAGACGCGGCACCACGCCGAATATATGGAGGTCAGTCATGAAGATATTGGGGTGAAGTATGTGACGAGGGTGATCAAACCCGTCCGAAGCGCCGCCCTGCTGCTGGTGCTGGCCCTGCTGCTTCTGGCCACCCAGCCCGCCGGAGCCGACCCCGGGTACGTCCCCTACCGCCAGCCCTCACCGCAGGGCACCATCGGCCTCAGCCGTCCGACCATTCAGATGCAGTTCTACCTGGGCATCGGCGAAGTGATCCGCGCCGCCCACATGCGCCTCGACGGCGCAGACGTCACGCCAAAATGGGACGCGGAAGGGCTCATCTCCTACACGCCGCCGGCGGCGCTGGCAGAGGGTGAGCATACGGTTCACCTCACGGTGGATATCGCTTCGGTGATCGCCGGCTGGACCTACGACACGCTGGTCAGGAACTTCAGCTTCACCGTGGCGCAGGGCGCCATCGTGCTGCCGCCGCAGCCCCGCCCCGAGGAGCTGCGGGCCCTGGAGCGGGTCAACGCCTACCGCAAGGCGGCCGGGCAGTCGCCGCTGAACTACGACAACAGCCTGGGCGCCGCCGCCGCAGGCCACGCACGGTACCTGGTGCAAAACCCTGACCAGACCGCCATCAACGCCCACGGTCAGACGGTCGGCACGCCGCTCTTCTTTGGTGCCACGCCCGGCGCCCGGGTCAACTTCTTCGCCTACGGGGGCGGCGTTCAGGAGATCATCGCATTCGCGGGCCGGGCGGAGGACGCCGTGGACGAATGGATGGCCACCCTGTATCACCGCCTGCCGATCATCTACCCCGGAAACACCGAAATGGGCTACGGGCTGGCCGGCCAGGGGACGGAAATTGTGAACGTGCTTGAGGCCGGCCCGGCGCTGGCCGGGGGCGGAGCGGTGGTCTGGCCCTACCCTGGCCAGGAGGATGTGCCCACCGCCTGGGACGGCCTGGAGATGCCGGACCCGTTCCGGCTCTATCCCGGGGTGGTGGGGCCGGTGGGCTACACGGTCACCCTTACCTTCGGCGGGGCGGTCCGGTCGCTCATGCTAAACCAGTGGTCGCTGACCGGCCCCAACGGTGCCGTATCGGCTATGACCTTCAGCCCGGAGAATGACGGTGAACTGACCGATACCGTGGCGCTAATCCCTGTGGCCCCGCTGGAGCCGGGCGCAAGCTACGAGGTGACGATGGCCGGCCAAGTCGATGTGGGGCAGGGCCTTCAGCCCTACACGCGCACCTGGTCGTTCACGACGGCACCCGACCAGGTCCCGGACTTTGCGCGGCGCTGGACGACTCGCATCGGCAGCATGTTACGTGATGTCACCGTCTCCGGATCGGGCTTTGCGCCATCCATGCGGGTCTATCTGGGCGGCCTGGAGGTAGAGAATTTGCAGGTGGAATCGAGCGGGCAGTTCTCCTTCGAACCGCCGCCGGGCCTGCCTGCAGCCGCTGCGCACGACCTCGTGGTGGTGACCGCGGGCGGCCGGGAGGCCCGCTGGCCCGAGTTTCTGGCGGAAGGGCAGTTTACGCTGCCGGCGGGGAGTCCGTTTTCGAATCTGCCGATGGTGGTGCACGGTGAAGCGCTGGCGCTGCCTGCCAAGCTTCACGCATCCGGGCAGGTGCTGATACCGGCATCCGCCCTGGAGCACCTGGGCGCCATGTTCGCCCACGTGCCCGAGCTCGGACGGTCTTACTGGCTCTGGGGCGGGCGGAACGGCGATTACACCATGGGCAGTGTCGCCGCACAGGTGGAGGGGCTGCCCATGTCGCTGGCGCTTCCCGTCCAGCGCCTGGGCGGCGAAACCTACATCGATCAGGCGTGGGTCAGCCGGCTGCTGGGAGACCCGGTCCGGCTGGCTGGCGGCCAGGTGCAGATCGGGATGCAGGATATTGCCGGGCACTGGGCCCGCCCGCTGATCATCCAGTTGCTGCGTGATGGCGTCGTGAGCGGGGCAGGCAGCGGCTGGTTCGGCCCGAACGATCCCCTGACCCGCGCCGCTTTCGTGAAGATGCTGGTGGGCGCCCGGCGGGTGCCTGTCCGCCCGGGTAACGCTGGCCGGTTCGCCGACACGGCCGGCCACTGGGTGGCGGCGCAGGGGTACATCGGCGCGGCGGTGGAGGCAGGGTTCGTGGTGCCCTTGGAGTATCCGGGCGGCCGGTTCGAGCCCGACCTGCCCATCTCCCGGGAGGAGATGGCCGTGATGGTGACCCGGGCGCTGGGCTTGGATACCTCGGCCCGCTCCCTGACCCTGGATCTGGCCGAAGGGACGGCCACCGTTGCGGGGCGCCCCTTTGCGGACGCCGCCGACTGGACCCGCCCGGGCTACATCGCCGTGGCGGTGGAGCAGGGCATCATCAACGGATATCCGGCAGATGGCGGGTTCTACGCCTTCCACCCGTTCCGTCAGGCGACCCGGGCCGAAGCCGTGGCCATGATTGTTCGGATGGCCGATAAGTAGCGTAACCATTGCCCACAGGCCTCCGTTATAACGAGCGAAGCTCTTATAGCGGGGGTCTTTTTCATGCACTTGCAGATCGTTGGCGGAAACCGGCTGGTTGGCACCGTGACCGCAGCGGGTTCGAAGAACGCGGCCCTGGCTCTCATGGCGGCGGCCATGCTGCCCGCCGGCGAAACGGTGCTGCGGGGAGTGCCCCGCATCGCAGACATCGAAGTTTTTCGAGCGCTGATGGCCTCGGTGGGGGCTCCTTCTGAATGGACCGACCGGCACACTTTGGTCATCTCCGGCGGCGGCCTGCTTGATCAGACGCCGCCGGTGGAACTGGCCCGGAAGATGCGGGCCTCCTACTACCTGATGGGCCCCCTGCTGGGCCGCCTGGGGCGGGCCCGGGTGGGGCTCCCCGGGGGCTGCACCATCGGGGCGCGGCCGGTAGACCTACATTTGAAGGCGTTCGCCGCGCTCGGCGCCCGGACGGGCATTGAGGCGGGGGAGGCCTGGGCCGAGGCCCGGCGTCTGCGCGGCGCCGACATGACGCTGGTTGGGCCCTTCGGCCCCAGCGTGGGCGCGACGATTAACGCCCTGCTGGCGGCCTGCGTAACGCCGGGCGTCAGCCGGATTCACGGGGCGGCCCAGGAGCCCGAGGTGGTGGAGGTGACGGCCTTTTTGAATCGGGCGGGCGCCCGCATCGCCGGGGCCGGCACGGGGCTGATCGAGGTGGAGGGGGTCCGGCGCTTGCAGGCGGTGGCCTACGATGTGCCGGGCGACCGCATCGAGGCGGCGACCTACCTGCTGGCCGGGGCGGCCACCGGGGGCGATGTGCAGGTCGAGGGGGTTGCGCCCTGGGCGCTGGACGGTCTGCCCCGCCTCCTGACCCAGATGGGCTGCGCCTGCGCCACCGAGGCGGGTGCTGTGCGGGTGGTGGCGCCGCCCCGGCTCCAGGCGGTGGAAGCGGTAACGGGGCCGTTTCCGGCCCTGGCCACGGATATCCAGCCCGTGCTGGTGGCGGCGCTCTGCCGGGCCCAGGGCGGGTCGCTGGTGGAGGAGCGGGTCTTTGACGCCCGGTTTGGCTACACGAGCGAACTGGAGCGGCTGGGAGCGCAGATTCGCATTGTGGCCGGGGCGACGGCGGTGATTACCGGGGTGGCCCGCCTGGGCGGGGCGCCCATGTCGGGCACCGACCTGCGGGCGACGGCGGCCCTGGTGGTGGGCGCCCTGACCGCCGAGGGCGAGTCGCAGGTGGAGGGGCTGGCCTTCCTGGACCGAGGCTATGAAGGTCTGGAACGGAAGTTCGCTTCCCTGGGCGCGGACATCCGCCGGGTAGGGGCACCATTGCGTACCACGGCTGTGAAACAGGAGGCAGTCCGTTAGCCAGCGGATGTGTCCATGCTGTAAATCCGCGTTGTCCGGTAATCCGTGTAACCAGCGAAATCCGTGGCAAGAATCTCTCCCGAGGCAAAAGAGAAGGGAGCGGACAGGCATCAGCCCGTCCGCTCCTGCTTATTCCGCCCGAAAATCTGATCCCAGAGACTTGGCTCCCACTTGTAGACCGTGGCCTTCAGGAAGACCTGCCCGGCCTGGTCGATGGGCGGGGCGCCGGCAATCGGCACATACGCCTTCGACTCAAAGACCTTGACGATCAGATTCGGCATGGCGTCCACCAACTGCACATCGCCACCGAAGGCCGCCACCACCAGATTCTCGGAGACCTGCCTGAGCAGATCATCGTAACTGGTGGCGGTCAGCAGCACCTTGTGCACATCGCCGACCGTCTCTTCCTGGTTCGCGCCCAGTGGCCTGACCAGCTTCATCCAGACACTGGCCTTGCCATGCCGGAAGTCCGGGGCCTTGAGATGCGTGCGCAGCGCCGACTCAACCTTCGCGACCAGTTGCTCTAGTTCCCCCATCGGCAGTTCCCCCTACGTGCCGTTTCAGAATCGGATTCAGCTCGGGGTCAGGCGTGACCCAAAGCGTCTTCTGCTGTTCGTAGATGACCATGCCCGGCCGGGCGCCCGACGGCTTGCGCACGTGCTTGCGGATGGTGTAATCGACCGGCACCGCCGCCGACTCCCGGGCCCGGGAATACCAGGCCGCCAGCGCCGCCGCTTCGTGGATGGCCCGCTCCGGCACCGGCTGCCCGGGCGGCACCCGCAAAATCACATGCGAGCCCGGGATATCTTTGGTGTGCAGCCAGATGTCGTGGGGCGCCGCAAGCTTCAGCGTCAGGTAGTCGTTCTGCTTGTTGTTTCGGCCCACCCAAATCTCCAAACCGTCCGTCGACTGGACAGCCAGGGGCGGAGCGGCCTTTTCCTCGCCGGCCTTGGGCGGCTGGCCCTTTCGGTCCTTCTTCTCTTTCTTGTCGCCGATATAGCCCTCGGACTGAAGTTCCCGGCGGATCTCCTCCAGCTCGGGCATGGAGGCTGCGGCCTGCAGCGTCGCTTCCACCTGCTCGAGGTAGGCCAGTTCGTGGCTCGACTTTTCGACCTGTTCGATGATGATCTGCTTGCCGCTGCGCGCCTTCTGGTAGCGGCGATAGTAAGCCTGGGCGTTTTCGGAGGGGCCCAGGGTTTTATCCAGCGGAATGGTGACGGTGGCGCCATCGGGGTCGTAGTAGTCGACCACGGTGGCGACCTCGTCGCCCTTTTTGATCTGCCAAAGGTTTGCCGTAATCAGTTCGCCCTTGATGCGGAACTCCTCGGCGTTCTCGGCGGTCTTCAGCGACTCCGTTTGCAACTGGAGCTTGCGGCGGACCCGGGCGGCTTCGTCGCGCACGATTTTGCCCAGGCTGCCCCGCAGGGCGGCGAGCCGGTCGCCTTCCTCCTTGCGTCCGTAGAAGGCCTCGAGCCCGGCGCTGACCGACTCAAAGCCGGTCTTGACGGGGCCGTTCCAGGAGCGGAGGGGCAGGACGTGGTAGTCCTTGAGCCGTCCTTCCTGGTCAAGGAGGAGGCAGGGTTCGTACGCGTCCGGGCTGGCCAGGGCTTGGACCGCAGATGCCAGGGCGCTGGGGGCGGTGTCGCCCGCCGGGGTGTCGGGGGCGAACCCTGCCCGCACTGCGGCTTCCTTGGCCAGCAGGGGGCCGAGGCCGTCGACCCGGTCCAGCAGCATCTGCCAGACGGGCTGGGTGGGGTCGGCGCCCGCCGCCAGGTCGGCGGCGGTGACGGCGGCCGGGTCCAGCTTGCCCACCGGGGGCGGCGGAATGTAGGGCAGGCCGGGCAGCAGCTCCCGGTACCGGTTGACCTCCTCAGTCACCCGGCGGATCGCATCTACTATGCGTCCTGTGGGTCCCAGCAGGACGATGTTTGAATGCTTGCCCATCATCTCGGCGACCAGAATAAACTCGGCGGGGTTGCCCAGTTCATCAGTCACACCAATGTGGATGCGGCAGATGCGCTCCCGTCCGACCTGGCGGATCGCCAGAACCCGCCCGCCTTCAATATACTTGCGCAGCAGCATGCAGAAGGTGGGTGGGTGGGCCGGGTTCTTCTTTTCGCGGCGGGTTAGCTGCAGCCGGGCGAAGCGGGCGTTGGCGGTGATCATCAGCCGGTGGTTGACGCCGCCGGCGTAAATGAGCAGGGCGATTTCATCGGGCTCGGGCTGGTAGATCTTGCTGATACGTCCGGCGGTCAGCTTGTCGCTCAGTTCTGCGACCACCGCCGCCATGACGGTACTGTCAAAAGCCATGGGCGGGCTCCTTTTGTCGAACGGATATGCGCTTTCAGCATACCATGGTCGCCGCCCCGGGGGCTACATAGGTTTGCGGTCGCGCCCCGTCAGGCGCGGCCGGCGTCCATGGCCTCCAGCCGGGCCCGGGCTTGGCTGGGTTCGCTTCGTTCAGCGGCCCGCACAAGAACCAGCGGCGGCGGGGCGCCAGGTAAAACGTCGTAGACAGGCAAGCTCCCTCCTCACTGAAGTAGTCCTTCTGATGAAGTATCTGACATAGCGACCTTCTCATGCCGAGCGCCCGACGCATACAAAAAAACGAAGCCCGCCTGGAGCTCCGTAGGTTCGGACTCTGGCGGGCTTTAGAGGGACCGGAACTTACGCATCCGCTCGATCAGGGGCCACTTGCTCGCTGCGCTGCGGGCCATCTCAACGCTGATTCGCATCTCCGCTGCAATCTGGTGCAGGCTCTTGCCGCTGCGGGCCAGGGCCGCCGCCTGGGCCATCTTCTCGTCGCTCATGCTAAACATACTCACTACGTTTTACCTCCTCGGGTTCTCATCTGCGCTGATCTCAGTCTACCCCATCTGCCAAAAGCTCACATCGAACTTGCGGACGAATTATCAGAACCGTCATATCCGCCGATAGATGGAGGTTTCCGCTCATGCGGAAGGGGGGCGGCCCCAGTGGCCACCCCCCGCTCCCGGCAGGTGCAGTTACAGCGAGTTGACGATGTTCATGAAGACTGTGCGCAGCTTGGGCCCCAGCAGCATGACCGCAGCGATTGCCACAACGGCCACCAGCGCCAGAATCAAACCGTACTCAGCCATCCCCTGACCTTCGCGGCGCTTCAGCAGGTTACGCAGCATCATCACAAGAATCGCCCTCCCTTTCAGTCTGTCAGCTTGCTCCCCCAACCATCGCCGTTCTGACCACCGAAGCCGACGGGGATCTGTACCGTCGCCCGGAGGGAGTTGTTCGTTTCGTCAATCTCACGAATGGCATTGTCCGGATCGATCGTCATCACCACTTCGACCGTGGACCCTTCGGCCACAGGGCCGGAAGGCCAGCTGAGCGTCTGCGTCCAGCCGAACTCCTTGCGGAAGGTAACGGCCTGGCGGGGCATCTCCCGCCCGTTAATCCGCATGCTGACCGTGGTGGTAATGGGATCGTCGCACCCGTTGCAGAGCGCCCGGACCTGCGCCGTGAAGCCCGTCACCGTGGCTGATGCCGGCACATTCAGCTCCCGCAGGGTCAGGTCAGGCAAGCGGTAGAGCTTGTACGCCTTCAGCACGGTCCGCTCTTCGGACTCGCTGTTGACTCCCACGAGCATCAGGCCGGCGGCGACGGTCATCTGGGTGGCGGTGCCGCCGACAGGTTCCCACCACTCCTCGCCCTGGTCACCTTCCCGGTAGGGTTCTTCGGAGAGCCGCAGCGGGTAGCCGCCGTAGGTTACTTCCTCACCGGTCGCCTTGTCGTAGGCTCGCACGTAGCCGCCGTTATCACCGACGATGACTATGTGACCCATGGGCACGGGTTGCGCATAATTAACATAAATAGCCCCGGAGCCTTGCTCCGGGGCTATTGTCGTCCGTTTAATCTGGCAGAAACGAGGTTCGAGCGGTCTGCCCGCCGTAATCTGAGAGTAGCGCACCTAACAAGAAGTGTAAAGAAAGAGTAGAGGGGGAGCGCCCATGGGAGGGCGGCAGCGGGCGGTCAGGGTGGTGGCGACCCATCGGTATGTGAAGGACCCCGAGACGGCCGAGAGGGCGTTGGAGATGTGGGCCAGGTACTTGGCCACGTCGGTTGGGTCGCAACTGGGTAGCGAACGCTATCGAGTTCAAGAGCGGGAGCGGAAACAAGCGGGGCTGCCCTACTAGGGCGGCCTCGCCTCCTTTCTGCGGACTGCCTGAATGAGAACTGCCGAAGGGAGCCTCGGCAGGTTCCGGAAGCTTCAAGATAGTAATTGAGGAGGCCTGTAAGGCATTCAGAGCCTTACAGGCCTTGATAGTTGGTGACCCCGGGCCGGTCGGCCTGTCAAGGACGGCGCCTCCGGCGCCGCCGCCT
>JARBUG010000018.1 GCA_029239785.1 Symbiobacteriaceae bacterium
AGGTCGGCATGATCTATCTGGACGGGCTGCCGACGGACCGCGTCATTAACGAAGTTCGCCGGCGGATTACCCAAATCCAGACTGACGGCGTGCAGGATGCGACCGAATTGGCAGAGGCGCTGGCCGACAGGCGGGTTTCCGTTTTTCCCACGGTGTTTGTCACGGAACGCCCCGATACCGTCGCCCACTTCATCAAGGCCGGGCGGGTGGCCATCATGATGGACAACTCGCCGCGGGCGCTCATCGTTCCGGCACTCTTCGTGGACTTCTTTTCGAGCCCTGACGACTTCTACGAGTGGCGGCCCTTCGTCATCTTTCTGCGGCTGCTGCGGTTTGTCGCCTTCAATATTGCGGTGCCGCTCCCGGCGTTGTACGTTTCGGTGACCACGTATCACCTGCAGGCACTGCCCACGCAGCTGACGCTCAGCCTGCTGGCCCAGCGCGAGGGCGCCCCGCTGCCGCCGCCGATTGAGGCCGTCATCATGACGATTATGTTTGAAATCCTGCGGGAAGCTGGTGTGCGCCTGCCCCGGGCCATCGGCTCCACGGTCAGCATCGTGGGCGGTTTGGTGATTGGCGATGCGGCGATTCGCTCTGGCTTGACCTCGCCGGCCATGGTGCTGGTGGTTTCGGCGACGGCCGTGGCGACCTTCTCGCTGCCCAGCACCACGCTGGCGAATGCGGCCACCTACTACCGGTTCTTTGTGCTCGCACTGGCCAGCACCTTCGGCTTTTTCGGGCTGCTGCTGGGCTACCTGGTCGCCCTGGCCAACCTTGCCGGCATGACCTCGCTCGGCATTCCTTACATGACACCGCTCTTCCCGCTGCGCAGAAAGCACATGGGGACGGCCCTGGGCACCACGCCCAGGCCACCCAAGGGCCAGGGCGCCACCCCCGAGCCGGACATGGTCATCAAAGCTGACGATCATCAGGAAAGGAGCTGACCAACCCGTGCGGAAGCTGGTCGCCGCTCTGTTGGCGGCAGGCGTTCTTATGTCGTCAGGTTGCTGGAGCCGCCGCGAGTTGACCGACGTCTCCTTTGCGGGTGTGATCGGCTTTGACTGGGTCGAGGATCAGTACCTGGTGACCATCGCCATTCACTCGCCCGGGGCGCGGGCCGGCGAAAAGGGGCAGCCAACGGCCCGCACCGTCTGGACGGTATCAGAGACGGCTCCGTCACCGGACGCGGCCATCGCCCGCCTGGACCAGCTTCTGCCCCGGTCACTGACGCTGTCGCACGTGCGGTCGGTGATTTTCGGTGAGGAGATGGCCCGACACGGTATCGGCCCCATCATGGACCTGCTGTTGCGCAGTGTCGAAATCCGTCCGACGGCCTGGCTCGGCGTGACGAATGGCAAGGCGTCGGAACTGCTGGATGCCCAGCCCCGCCAAGGCGTGATGACCGAAGGACCGTTGGGGTATCATGACTCGGCCCTCCAGCGCAGTTCGATTTCGCCGGCGCTGATGTTGACCCAGGTGGCCCAGATTCTACAGGAGGAAGGGATTGACCTGACGCTGCCGCTCTTTCGGCGCGGCAACCAGGAGCCGCCTGACCCCAAGCACTTCCAAGATGAGGGCGCCCTGAGCGGCAAGCCCGAAGACGAGACCGAGATCGTATACGGCGGCGCCGGTGCGTTTCGCGGCGACAAACTGGTGGCTTGGCTCACCCCGAAGGAGGCCCGCGGCCAGATGTGGGCCAGCCATAAGACCGGGCACGGCGCCATTTCGGCCGAGTGCCCGAAGCCGCATCCGAGCGAACGGGTCGTCTTCCGGCTGCGCAGCAGCAAGGGGCGCATCGGTGTTGATTCTGTCGGTGGAAAGTTGCAGGGGCACGTCCGTCTCAAAGTTGTGGCCGATGTGAACGAGATCACCTGCCGGGAACCGGTCGTTGATTTCGGTGACACAGAACGCCTGCAGGAAATCCTGAAAAGGCGGGTGGAGGACAGTGTGCAGTCGGCCCTGGAAGTTGCCCGCCGTGAGGGTTCGGACATGTTTGGCTTTGGCCAGAGTCTGTTTCGGCGGGCGCCGGCTGCGTACCGGCTACGCCAGGCCAAGTGGGACACGGTACTGAAAGATCTGCCGGTCACTGTGTCGGTGGAGGCGCAGGTTGTGCGGATGGGGCAGACCAGGGAACGGTTCCGCTGGCGGGAGGCGCATTAGGCTCCGGGTCCTTTTGCTACTTTACGGTGTGCGCGGATTCTGCTACAGTTGCATGTGGCATGCCCTTTCCGTTGAAGCGGGGCATACTAGAGTTAACCCTCAGTTGAAGGGGGAGAAATGTCGAATTGGCCACCAAGTTTCTTATTCGTGGAGGTCGCCCCCTCACTGGTCGGGTCCACATTGGCGGCGCCAAGAACAGCGCATTGCCCATTGTAACCGCTGCTGCACTGGCAGCTGAGGGCGAGTCCATTCTCGATAATGTCCCGTCAAACAGCGATATTCATCACTTGTGCCAGATTCTCCGGGAGCTAGGCTGCGAACTGGAATGGGTGGGCGAGAACAGCCTGCGCATTTCGGCTGTCAACCTGACCAACCACGTCGCACCGTATAACATTGCCCGCAAGCTCCGGGGCAGTACGTATGTGATGGGTTTGCTGCTGGCCCGCCTGGGCCGGGGCGAAGTTGCCTGCCCGGGCGGCTGCGAAATTGGCGCCCGTCCCGTCGACTTTCATTTGAAGGGTTTCAAGGCCCTCGGTGCTGACGTTACGGTCGAGCACGGCGCCATGATCGCCCACGAAGTGCAGCTGCAGGGCGGCCGCTTCTACGTCGATCGCGCCAGTGTGGGCACCACAGTCAATATGATGATCACCGCTTCGTTGACGCCCGGCATTACCATGCTGGAGAACGCCGCCTGCGAGCCGGAAATTGTCGACCTGGCCAACTTTATCAACGGCATGGGCGGTCGGGTGCGCGGCGCCGGCACAAACATGATTCGCGTGGAAGGCGTGCAGCGGCTGCACGGCTGCCGCCACGAAGTGATTCCCGACCGTATCGAAGCGGGCACCTACATGCTGGCGGTCGCCGCTGCCGGTGGCGACGTCCTGATTGAAAACGTCATTCCCGAGCATTTGAACACGCTCATCGCCAAAATGCGCGAGGCCGGGCAGGAAGTCGAAGAGCTGGAGGATTCCGTTCGGGTGCGCTCCCGCCGGCCCATCATTTCGGCGGATGTGGAAACACAGGTTCATCCCGGTTTCCCCACCGACCTCCAGAGCCCCTGGTCCGCCCTGATCGGTCTGGCCAATGGCATCAGTGTTGTGCAGGAGACTATCTTTGAAAACCGGTTCGGGTTCGTCAACGAACTGATCCGAATGGGCGCCAACATCAAGGTCGACCGCAACACCGCCATCATACGGGGTGTGGAGCGCTACACGGGCGCCCCGGTTGAAGCAAAGGATATCCGGGGCGGCGCTGCGCTGGTCGTTGCGGCGCTGGCGGCTGACGGCACCACCGAACTGGGCGGCCTGCAGTTCATCGATCGCGGCTACCACGGCATGGCCGAAAAGCTCGCGACCCTGGGCGCCGACATCCGTCGGGTGGATTATCCCGAGAACAACGTATAACGCAGATCTGCCGTGGGACCGTTCTGGCAAGTTTTGTCGGAACGGTCCTTTCTTTCGCGTGTCGGCAGGAACAACGGGCCAAATGCCCAAGTTATGAAAGGTACTCGTGGAGGAGGGAAGACCGGTGTCAACAGTCCGCCCCCAACGGTCGCAGGCCCGCAGGGGCTCCAACGTACGTGAGTTCAAGCCGACACGACCGCCGGCCGAACCGGCCCTTCCCCTGGAACGTCCCGACACGCTTTACCTGGTCGCCCTGGCCGGGTTAATTAGCGTGGGCATGATTATGGTGTACAGCACCACGGCGGTGGAGGGGGCCTCATCCGTCATCAAGATGCTGATGTGGCTGGCCATCGGCGTTCCCGGAATGATTACCGCCGCTTACTTGCCCATGGGTTTTTGGCGCAAGGCAGCGCCCTGGCTGCTGGTGGTCTGTTTTGTGGCGCTTGCGGGGCTGTTATTGAAGGGGTTGAATCCCCTGGCCTACGAGGTGAACGGGGCCTACCGGTGGTACAAAATCCCCGGGGTGGGGCAGATACAGCCCTCGGAGGTGTCAAAGTTCGCGTTCATTCTGTTTGCCGCCCAGTTCCTTGACCGGCGGGGGCAGAAGATGGGCACCAGGCAGTGGCTGACTTTTCTGGGCGTATTCGGGGCCTTTGCCGCCGTGATTTACAAGGAGCCCGACCTGGGCACGGCTTTGGTGCTGGCGGGTACGGCTTTTTGCGTGCTGGTGGCCGCAGGCGTGCGCTGGGGGACACTGTTCAAGGGTGTGCTGGTGCTGGCCGTGGTGGTGGGCGCCCTGGCCTGGACGACGCAGCATCAGCGTGAGCGGTTGGAGTCATGGCTCGACCCCTGGGGTGAGCAGCATGTGCAAGATGGCGGGTTCCAGACCGTGCGGTCTATGTCGGCCATGACCGAAGGCGGGCTGACGGGCGTGGGCCTGGGGCGGTCCATTTACAAGCTGAACGACCGTCTGCCTGAGGCGGAGACCGACTTCATTTTCGCGATCGTGGCGGAGGAGCTGGGGTTGTTCCGGGCCGTCGCGGTGCTGGGGTTGTTTGCGTTGCTGGCCTGGCGCGGGTATGTGATTGCGGCCCGGGCGCCGGACCGGTACTCGGCCCTGGTCACGGTGGGCATTACATCGTGGGTGGCCGTGCAAGCCTGCCTGAACGTGGCGGTGGTGACGGGCACGGTGCCCAATACGGGGGTGCCGCTGCCGTTCATTTCGTCGGGCGGTTCGTCGCTGACGGCGTTGATGATTGCGACGGGCGTGGTGGTGGGCATCAGCCGGCGCCGGGCGCCCGGCGCAGACCGGGCGTAATGGTTGCCATGTGACCACTGGCGACTGAGGGAGACGTGTGTTATGACTTTGGCAATAACGGTGCGCAAGGCGACCCCCGCCGACAAGGATGCGGTGGTTGCGCTGTGCCGGGCGATCGAACCGCGTGATTATGTGCCTGAGATGTTTGACGAGGCCGCCGCCGCACCGCCGCCGCAGGGGCTGTATGTGGCCGAACTGGACGGGCGCGTTGTCGGATGCCACTTGGTTGATGTGACTGCGCCGGGGACCGGGTTCTTTTTTGGGATGCGGATTGATCCCCGGGTGCAGGGGCAGGGAATCGGGTCGGCCTATGCCGGGCTCCAGGTCGCGGAGGCGGTGGCCGGCGGGCTGCGCCGGTTGTTTCTGACCAGTGCCCCGGGAAATGTGCGGGCGCACCGGACGGTGGAGAAGAACGGGTTTGTGAACCGGGGCGAGTGGGTGATCTGGGAGATGGGGGAGCCGGGGGCGGTTGGGGCGGCTGAGCCGTCCGGGGCCGGGGCGCAGCCCCTGCGGGTCCGGGCCGGCACGCCTGCCGACTTGCCCGCCGTGGCCGCCTTCCAGGGCGCCATGGCTGGCCAGGTCCTGTCCGAGGTCATTGCGGCGCCCGACTTCCCCTACGGCTTCTCCATCATCGGCGACGAGGACTGGGCAGTTGAGGACCTCGTCGTGGCGGAGGAGGTTGCCAGCGCCGACTTGGCGGGCCTCATGCTGCTGCGGCAGATTGAAATCGACGGCCAGCGTCAGACCTACGTCCGACGGCTGGAGGGATCACTTGAGGCCGCTGCGGCCCTGCTGGACTACGCCCGATCCTGGGCCGGCGCCCGGGGCCTGGAGAAGTGGTGCGTGAGCCTCCCGGCCCGGTGCGAGCCCCTGCTCGCCCCGCTCGGCCTGGACCCGGCCAAGTGTGAGCGCTGGTACATGTTCGAGTATGAAGCCAAGTGATGAGAAGGGCCCGGGCGGTCATGCAGACCACCCGGGCCTTTATCGGCTCTGCTCGTCCTCCAGCGACCGAGCGACCGCGTTATCATCGATCTGCACCCATGACCTCGGCCAAGACAGGCGATTACCCCCCCTGCAGGCAGCTGGGTCCACTTAGTACGAGTGCTTTCTTCCGATGCGCCATCGCCAATAGGCCTTGTTCATGTCGGCCAACGCCAGTTTCGTATCCCCGCCGCCGCCCCGCACCGCACCACCAACGTCCTGTGAAGCCAAAACACCGAGTAAGCCCGCACCCTCACGGTCCACCCGCACCCCACCCCGGGCGCCGGCATCACCTCAACCACCCGCAGCGACCGCACCGCCAACCGCTCCGCCGGATTGTCCAGATGGCGCCGCACCACCAACAAGGCGGCCTCCGCAACCCGCCGTTGCTCGCCCTCGAACCGCCCCACCCCATCATTCACAAGCGCAGGGCCGATCATCCCGACCATCACCAAGATCAATCCCGAAACAATCCGACGCACCCATCTCACTCCGTTTTGCTCAACAAATCTACCATTTGTCTGCTGTATAATGGTGAGGGTTAAAAACAGTACGACGGTTGGAGGGGATCGACCAAATGAAGCGGGAAGCGGTCATCGTCAGCGCCGTGCGCACACCCTTCGGTACCTTCGGCGGGGGGCTGAAGGACCTGTCGGCCACCGACCTGGGGGCGGTCGTCATTCGGGAAGCCGTCCGGCGGGCCGGCCTTGTGGGGCGCGAGGCGGAAATCGACAACGTATTCATGGGCCAGGTCGTCCAGGCGGGCGCCGGCCAGATTCCGTCCCGGCAGGCGACCATCAAGGCTGGCCTGCCTCTTAGCGTGCCATCTGAGACCATCAACAAGGTCTGTGCCTCCTCGCTGCGGGCCGTCAATCTGGCCGACATCATGATCCGGGCCGGCGACGCCGAAACCGTGGTCGCGGGCGGCATGGAGTCGATGTCAAACGCACCCTACTATCTGCCGGGCGCCCGGTGGGGGCTCCGCATGGGCAACGGCCAGGTCGTCGACGGCGTCGTCCACGACGGGCTCTGGTGCGCCTTTGGCGACTGCCACATGGGCGTCTATGGCTCGGCGGGCGCCGAGGAGTACGGCATCAGCCGGCAGGAGCAGGACGAATGGGCCCTGCGCAGCCACCAGCGGGCGGCCGCCGCCTGGGACGCCGATCTCTTCAAAGACGAGGTCATCCCCGTGCCGGTGCCCCAGCGCAAGGGCGCCCCCGTGCCCTTCACGGCTGACCAGTCGCTCCGCCGGGACACGTCGCTGGAGAAGCTGGCGTCGCTGGCGCCTGCGTTCCGCAAGGACGGCACGGTGACCGCAGGCAACGCCCCGGGCCTCTCCGATGGCGCCAGCGCCCTGGTCGTCATGTCCCGGGAACGGGCCGAGGCGCTCGGCCTCGAAGTGCTGGCCACCATCGTGGCGCAGGGGCAGTACTCGACCGAGGCCGGGTCGCTGCACACGGTTGGCGCCGTGGCCGGCATGAACGCCCTGATGAAGGCCGGCCTGAGCGTCAAGGATCTCAGCCTGATCGAGATCAACGAAGCGTTTGCCGCCGTAACACTGGCTGCCATCAAGCAGTTCGAGTGCAGCCCCGAAATCATGAACGTCAACGGGGGTGCGCTGGCAATTGGGCATCCCATCGGGGCGAGTGGCGGCCGCATCCTCATGCATTTGGTGTATGAACTGCGGCGCCGGGGCGGCGGATATGGGCTGGCCGGCCTTTGCTCAGGCGGCGGCCAGGGCGAGGCGACGTTGGTACGGGTCGGCTAGGAACATACTACATAGGAGGCTCGTGAATCATGGCAATCCAGACGGTTATGGTCATCGGCGCCGGGCAGATGGGCGCCGGCATCGCACAAGTCGCCGCACAGGCCGGACTCAAGGTCATCCTCCGGGACATCGACCAAAAGTACGTCGACAAGGGCCTGGCCGGCATCGCGAAGCTCCTGACCCGCGACGTCGAAAAGGGCCGCAAAACCGCCGAAGAGAAGGCCGCCATTCTGGGCCGCATCACCGGCACGACCGACCTGGCGCCCGCTGCCGAGGCCGACTTGGTCATCGAAGCGATCGTTGAAAACCTCGACATCAAGCTGAAGCTCTTCCGGGAGCTGGACGCCATCTGCCCCGCCCACGCTATTTTGGCGTCCAACACCTCCAGCCTGCCCATTACGCAGCTGGCGGCGGCCACCAAGCGGCCCGCCCAGTTCATCGGCATGCACTTCATGAACCCCGTCCCGGTGATGAAACTGGTCGAAGTGATCCGCGGCATCGCCACGTCAGACGAAACCTACGCCGCCACCAAGGCGCTCGCCGAGCAGATGGGCAAGACCCCGGTTTCGGTCAACGACTTCCCGGGCTTCATCTCCAACCGGGTCCTGCTCCCCATGCTGAACGAGGCCATCTTCTGCTTCTACGAGGGTATCGCCGGCGTCGAAGAGATTGATACGGTCATGAAGCTGGGCATGAACCATCCCATGGGTCCGCTCACGCTGGCCGACTTTATCGGGCTGGATACCTGCCTGTACATCATGAACGTTCTTTACGAGGGCTATAAGGACTCGAAGTACCGCCCGTGCCCGCTGCTGGTGCAGATGGTGCAGGCTGGCTACCTGGGCAAGAAGACCGGCCGGGGCTTCTACACCTACAACCCCGACGGGACCGCAACCCCCATGGTGCGGAAGTAGCACACACCGAGCGCCGGGCCTCCGCAAGGGGCGCCCGGCGCTTTCATCACAAAGACGAAAAGGAGACCGCCGCCACATGCGCATCCGCCAGATCACCAACCCGAGCGACCCGGCCATCGCCGCCTTCGGCGCCCTCCAGGAGCGGACCTACGCCGACCCCGACCTGCTGATTCCGCCCGAGGTCTTCCCCGAACTGCTGTCCCGACAGTCAGGCGAACGGCGCAATCTCATGCTCGTCGCCGAGGATGATGATGCAGGTCAGGTGATCGGGGGCACGCTCTTCCACTACCTGGGCGCCGCCAACAGCGGCTTCTCCAGCTTCCTGGCCGTGGCGCCCGAGGTGCGGGAGCAGGGGGTGGCCACCCGACTCCACGCCGCCCGCTTCGCCTTGCTGGACCTCGCGGCAGGCGAGCGCGCACCCGTGCCTGGCCTTTTCATCGATGTGGTGGCGCCCGAGCGCCTGGCGCCCGGGGAGGTGGAGGCGGAGCGTGCCGCCGGCCTCGACCCTGCCGACCGCCGGCGGATCTTTCAACGGATGGGCTTCCGGAAGGTTGACGTCGCCTACTTCCAGCCCGCCGAGGGGTCCGAGGGCGGCGAGGCCATCACCACGATGGACCTGCTCTTCTGCCCCCGCGACCCGGGCGCCACCGAGGTCAGCACAGCCCTGGTGGTCGAGACGATGCGCGCCTACTGGAAGGACTGGCTCGGCAAATCCGCCGCCAATCGCAACGCAGCCGAGTTGGCCCGGCGCTGCGGGGGCGAACGGGTTGCACTCAGGCCGGCAAGTGACCACTAAACCGCCCCCCGCCGCCACCACACCAACCCCAGCCCCACCATCACCACCAGCGTCACAAACCCGAACACCGGGTACAACACGGCCAGCAAATTGCTGAACCCGATCCCACTCCCGAACAGCGCCAACGCCGTAATGATGACAACCACCCCGCGGTACCCCGTCTGCATCACCGCCGCCGTCCGCTGTGCGAATCCGTAGGCACATCCGATCGCCGTCGTGTAAATCTCTGCCCATAAAATCAACGTATAAAACCACTGCACCGGCGATGGATGCAGCCGTGCCAGATGCAACATCGGCACCTCAACCATCCCGATCTCGGGCATATGCGCCGACACGGCCAGCTTGATGCCCGCGGCCAGCACGCCCAGCGTCAGGCCGCCGGCTACGCCCCCGGTCACCAGCACCCGGCGGTCGTTCACCTCCGCTCCCAGCGGTGCCAGCACCGAAATCGCCAGCACCAGGTTGTACCCCACGTACAGCAGCGTTGCCAGCAGCCACGACTTGACCGGCATCAGCAGCGGCCACGGCATCGACCGGGCGATAATCTCACTGAGACCGTGGTATTGCAGCGTCGCCGCCGAGAGGCCCGCCACCGCTGCCGTCAGCATCGGCACCACCACCGAGTTGGCGGCCATAATGCCTCGCATGCCGGCAAGCACCGTAAGCCCCGTCACCGCCGACGTGAAGATCGTCCCGATGCCCTTCGGCATGCCCAGCTGCTCATGCACAATCGCCCCGCCCCCGGCGATCATAATCATGAGCGTGGCGCCCAAGAAGATCGTGATGACGCCGTCCATCACTTTCCCCACCGTCGGCCCGCATGCGTAATGCAGCACCTCCCGGTGCGATCGGGCCTTCAGCCGCCGCCCCAGTTCCATGATCCAAACCCCATAGACGCAAAATAAGACCGTCGCCACGGCGATGCCCAGCAGCCCGATGCGCCCGTACGATGCGAAAAAGCGCAGCGTCTCCTGGCCTGAGGCGAAGCCGGCGCCCACGACCGTACCTACATAGGTCGCAGCCACCCGGAATACTTGTACTTTGAAACCATATTCACGTGCCACGTCCACCACTCCCCGGCAGCATGTACCCTGACTAAAGGACTACGCTCGTCCCGAACTGTACATGTTTGCTTGCGCGTCTGATTTCGGGCACCGTATAATCAGAGGTAACCACAATCAAATAGCTTACGTCCCGAGTTGTTCGGCCTACCGGCACCTACGTGCCCACGGCTGACCAACCGGCCCCGGCGCCAAACCTGGCACCGGGCATGGGTCAGGCGGGAAACCGCCGGACCTCCCGCATTTGGAAAGGGGCGGAACCTCTGGTGGTCATCATGACCGGCCGGTCTGTTCTGCCATCTCCTGCGGGGATGGCTTTTTTACTAACCAGCCCGCCGGCAGTCTGGAGGGTACGGTATGGAATTCTTCGAGCTCAAACCAGTAGAGGATGCCCGTGCTCAGTTCCTGACGGCCTCTGCCCGCGCGGCGCTGGCCGCCGAGACGGTTGCCCTGCCCGAAGCGCTCGGGCGGGTCACAGCCGCCCCCATCACGTCGCCCGCCGACTTGCCGCCGTTTCCCCGCACCAGCGTAGATGGCTACGCCGTCAAGGCGGCCGACACGTTCGGCGCCAGCGAGGGGTTGCCGGCCTATCTCAAGGTGACGGCCGAGATTCTGATGGGACAGGCACCCGCCATGCCGCTCAGCGCCGGCGAGGCGCAGCGCATCAGCACCGGGGGCGCCCTGCCCGACGGCGCCGATGCCGTGGTCATGGTCGAGTACACCGAAGCGCTCACTGAAGATGAAATCGGTATCACCCGCCCGGTCTCCCCGGGCGAGAACGTCATGCATAAGGGTGAAGATGCCCGGGCCGGCGCCGTCCTGCTGCCCGCCGGGCACCAGGTGCGGGCGCAGGAACTGGCCCTGCTCCAGTCCGCCGGCATTCTTCGGGTTGATGTGATCGCACGCCCGACGGTCGCCATTATCTCCACGGGCGATGAGTTGGTCGAGCCCGAGGCGGCGCCCGGCCCCGGCCAGATCCGGGAGTCGAACGCGGCGGCCCTGACCGCCCTGGTCCGGCGTGATGGCGGCATTCCGACCTACCTCGGCAAGGCGGCCGATACGGAAGATGCCATCCACAGCCTGCTGCGAGAGGGCATGAGCTACGATGTGATCTTGATCTCGGGCGGCTCCAGCGTGGGCACCCGTGACCTTACATCCAAGATGATTGCCGAGTTGGGCGAGCCGGGCATTCTGGTGCACGGGGTCAAGCTGAAGCCCGGCAAGCCCACCATTCTCGCCGTGGCCGGGGCCAGCCGCCGGCCGGTGATCGGCCTCCCCGGGCACCCGGTCAGCGCCCAGGTCGTGTATGGCCTCTTCGTCACCCCGCTGCTCCGGATGCTCCAGGGCCTGTCCGCCGAGCCCGACTTCAAACCCTCCGTGCGGGCCCGCCTCACTAAGAACGTCCCTTCCGCCCCCGGCCGCACCGACTGCGTCCGGGTCCGCCTCCGCCGGGAGGGCGGCGAAGTCTGGGCCGAGCCGGTCCACGGCAAAAGCGGCCTTATCAGCACACTGGTAAAAGCCGACGGGCTGATCACCATTCCAAGCAGCAAAGAAGGACTACTCGCCGGCGACTGGGTGGACGTGGAGGTACTGGCATGAGCAAGCGCAAGATCTACCTGGAGTCCGTCTCCGTACAGGAGGCGCAGGCTCGTCTGAACGCAGCACTGGACGCGGCAGGCTGGGGCCACATCGAGCGAATCGCCCCGGTTGAGGAATGCCTGGGCCGCGTGACCGCCCGCCCCATTACCGCGAACATATCCGCCCCGCACTATCACGCATCCGCCGTAGATGGCGTTGCGGTCCGCTCCCGTGACACCTTCGCCGCCATGGAGACCAACCCGGTCACCCTCACCTTCGGTGAGCAGGCTTTCTGGGTCGATACCGGCGACCCCGTGCCCGCCGGGTGCGACGCCGTCATCATGGTGGAAGATGTGAACCTGGTCGATGATGGCCATAGCGTCGGCGCCCGCTGCGAGATTCTCGCCCCGGCGGCGCCCTGGCAGCACATTCGCGCCATCGGCGAAGATGTGGTCGCCACCGAGATCATCCTGCCCGAAGGCCACCGCATCCGCCCGCAGGACATGGGCGCCCTGCTCGCCGCAGGCGTCATGGAGATTCCCATCATCAAGCGGCCGCGGGTCGTCTTCATTCCGACCGGCACCGAACTGGTCAACCCGAAGCCCGACCCCAAGGCGGGCGAGATTATCGAGTTTAACTCCCGGGTGGTGCTCAGCCAGGTGGCTGAGTGGGGCGGCGTCCCCAAGCGCTTCCCCATCATCCCTGATAACTATGAGCTCCTGAAGGATACCGTGCTGAAGGCTGTCGACCGGGGCGACATCATCGTCGTGAACGCCGGTTCCAGCGCCGGCAGCGAAGATTACACGGTCCACGTGCTGGCTGAACTGGGCGAAGTGCTGGTCCACGGCGTCGCCATCAAGCCGGGCAAGCCCGTCATGCTGGGCATGATCAAGGGCAAGCCGGTCATCGGCCTGCCCGGGTACCCGGTCAGCACCTGGCTGACGGCCGACATCTTCGTGCGGCCCCTGATTTACCGCCACCTGGGCATTCCAATGCCGCAGCGGCCCACCGCCACGGCGACCCTGGCCCGGCGCCTCACCAGCCCCATGGGTGTGGAGGAGTACGTGCGGGTCAAGCTCGGCCGGGTCGGCGAAAAGCTGGTCGCCACGCCCATCAGCCGGGGCGCCGGGGTAATCTCCTCCCTGGTCCGTGCCGATGGCATGCTGGTCGTTCCCGCCGGGCGTGAAGGCATCGGTGAGGGGCAGGAGGTGCAGGTCGACCTGCTCCGCCCCCTGGACGAAATCCAGGAGACGGTGGTGGCGACCGGCTCACATGATACCGCCCTCGACCTTATGTCCAGCTTCATGCGCCGGACCGCCGTCAACCACTTCCTCTCCAGCGCCCACGTGGGCTCGCTGGGCGGGTTGCTGGCCCTGAAGCGGGGCGAAGCCCACATGGCCGGCGTCCACCTGCTGGACGAGGCTACGGGCGACTACAACGTAAGCTACGTGAAGCGCTACCTGGGGCGCCCGGCGCTGCTGGCCCTCCTGGCCCGCCGTGAGCAGGGCTTCCTGGTGCCCCGGGGCAACCCCAAGCACATACGCACCTTCGCCGACCTGGCCCGGCCCGACGTTACTTATGTGAACCGCCAGCGGGGCGCCGGCACCCGGCTCCTCCTGGATTACCACCTCAAGCAGGAAGGCATCGACCCGAGCCAGGTGCAAGGCTACGCCCGGGAAGAGTTCACCCACCTGAACGTGGCCGCCGCCGTCCAAAGCGGCGCCGCCGACACCGGCCTCGGCATCCTCAGCGCCGCCAAGGCCCTGGACCTCGACTTCGTCCCGATCACCTGGGAAGAGTACGAACTCTGCATCCCGGCTGACCAGGAACAGCACCCCGGCGTCCAGGCCATTCTGAACCTCCTGACCCAGCCAGCGTTCCAGCGAGCAGTAGCCGACCTGGGCGGTTACGACGTGTCGGAAGCCGGCCGCCTCCGCCGGGTGGAGTAGGAGGAGGGGCCGGGGCTGCCCGGCTCGCCCCGCCGATTGGCCACCTGTTGGGCGGGCGGCAGGGGCACCCTGAGCGCCGTTCCGAGGACGACGCCTACAGGCAGCCCCGCTACCCGACTGGTGAGCCGCCGTCGGCGGTGCGCTACCAGACTAGTCCGCTGTTCCGGTTTCGACGGTGGCGCCAGACCGAGGGCTTACTGCCGGTTGCGGCGCCTCGGGGGCAGCGACGGGTGCCTCTGCCGACCGACCCGCCCGGTTGAAAGATCGGCGGTTGCCTCACCAAAGCCCCCGACCCGCCTCCGCATCAACCACCAAAGAAGAGGTGAGCCGCATGATCGACCAATGGGGCCGAAAGGTCAACTACATGCGAGTGTCCGTCACCGACCGGTGCAACCTGCGCTGCGTCTACTGCATGCCGCTGCAGGGCGTCCAACTCCGGCCCCGCGACGAATACCTCAACTACGACGAACTCCTGCGGGTCATTGAAGCCGGACTCTCCCTTGGCATCGACAAAATCCGCATCACCGGCGGCGAGCCCCTCGTCCGTGCCGGCCTCGTCGACTTCCTCGCCAAACTCAAGCCCATGGGCGTCAAAGACCTCTCCCTCTCCACCAACGGCCTTCTCTTCGCCCCCATGGCCGAGGACCTGAAGAAGGCCGGCGTCGACCGCGTCAACTTCTCCCTCGACACCCTCAAGGCCGACCGCTTCCACAAAATCGCCCGCCTTTCGGGTGACATCGACGCCGTCACTAAGGCCATGGACGCCGCCATCGAAGTGGGCATGCACCCCGTTAAAATGAACATGGTCGTCATCCGCGGCTGGAACGACGACGAAATCGTCGACATGGCGCGCCTCTCCATCGACCGGCCCATTCACGTCCGCTACATCGAAGTCATGCCTTTCTCCGAGGCATACGAATTTACATGGGAAAACCTCGTCCCCGCCGCCGAAATGCGCCAGCGGCTCATGGACGAATTCGAAGACCTCGAACCCCTGCGCAAGGGCATCGAGGGCAACGGTCCGGCGAAGTACTGGAAGATTCCCGGCTCCAAGGGCTCGGTCGGCTTCATCTCCGCCGTCACCGAATGCTTCTGCGGCGAATGCAACCGCATCCGCCTGTCCGCCGACGGCAAAATCAACCCCTGCCTCGGCCACGTCCACGAAGTGGACCTGAAGCCGTTCATCCGGAACCCCGAAGCGACCCTTGAGCAGCTGGCGGGCGCCATGAGCGACGCCATCCACCTCAAGCCCCGCGAACATAACTTCGACGACGCCACCGCCGACTTCAGCAAACGCATCATGCACGGGATCGGGGGCTAAAGCAACATGTCTGAACTAACCCATATTGATGAGCACGGCCGTGCCCGCATGGTCGACGTGGGCGCCAAGGCCGATACCGAGCGGGTCGCCATCGCCCGGTGCGAAGTGCAAATGAAGCCCGAAACGCTGGCCCTCATTCAGTCCGGGGGCGTCGCCAAGGGCGATGTCATCGGCGTGGCCCGTGTGGCCGGCATCCTCGCCGCCAAGAAGACCGGCGACCTGATTCCGCTCTGCCATCCCCTGCCCGTCACCAGCGCCAGCGTTGACTTTTCGTTCGACGATGCCGGCAGCCGGGTGCTAATCGAGGCCCGGGTGGCCACCGTCGGTAAGACGGGCGTCGAGATGGAGGCGCTCACCGCCTGCTCCGTCGCCGCCCTTACCATTTACGACATGGCGAAGGCCGTCGATAAGGGCATGGTGATCGGCCAGGTCCGCCTGGTCAAGAAGACCGGCGGCAAGAGCGGCATCTACCTGCGGCCGGGCGAAGATGTGGAATAGCGTGCAACCCCTGCCCACCACGGTGGAAGCAGGGGTTTTTCATGCCATTTACACTTGACATCCAAACCGTCCAGACATAAATTTAACTTAGTTAGATGAGGTTGAGGTGTTGCCATTGACGTTGCGGGGACGGCGGATGGGCGAAGGTCGCCCCCTGCGCCCGGCCATTCTGCAGGCCGTTCGGGAGATTGTCGGTCAGGAAGGCTGGCACGGCCTCACCATGCGGAAAATCGCCGAGCGAATCTGCTACAGCGCGCCCATGATCTACGAGGTCTTCGAAAGCAAGGAAGCGCTCTACAGCGAACTCCTCGACGAGGGCTTTCAACTTCTGTACCGGCACATGTCTGCCTCTGCCGCCGGCCTTGCCGACCCCAAGCGGCGCCTGTGGGCCCTGCTCCAGGCCTTCCGGGCCTTTGCCTGGGAAAACCCGGCCTACTACCAGGTCATGTTCGGCATGGCGCCTATGAACCGCCCCGGCGACCGCTACCCGCAGGGGGAGTACGCCGCGGCCTGCCTCGGTCTGCTGGGCGATGCGCTGCTCCAGAGCGCCCCCCCGGGCCTCACCCTGGGCCCCCTGAAGGGCGCCCGGGCCCTCACCGCCGCCGCCCACGGCGTCATTTCCGGCCACCTGACCGGCCTCACCCCCGACCGCCGCGAAGCGGATGAGCTCTACGAGCACGTTCTCCGGGGGCTCCTGGCTGGCTGGGGTGCGGGCGATCGGTAAGGTCGGCCCGCCTTTTCTTGGCAGTTCCTGAACTTTGTTCAGTAACGGTTGCGCATTCGAAAGGGAGGGGTTCCCATGTTTCTATTCCGGCGGCGCCACCATCGACCGTCCCTCTGTAAGCTGCTCCTGATTCTGCTGGGCTTCGGCACCCTCGCCCGCCGCTGCCGTGGCGGCAACACCACCTGCGAGCACTCCCAGGAAGACCTGGCGGCCCACAAGGCCAAGGCGAAGCAGTTCCGCTCCAAGCTGAAGGAGGCCTTCAGCGTCTGGTCCGACGACGAGGAGGCCCAGGCCCAGGCCCCGGCCGCAACTGCCGAAACGACCGCAACGTCCACGGAAGAGAAGATCTAAAGCAAGTAGGGGAGGCCCGGCGGTGGTGTCACAGTTCTTACGCTCCATGTCGCTGTTCTGGGTGTTCTTTCGCGTGCTGGCCGACTACTGGTGGCTCGACAAAACAGACCGGTTCCGCAGCGAGGAAGCACGCCGTGCAGCCGAGGAGCGGGCGTACCGCCGCTGGGGCCGCCTTTTGCGCAACACCGCCCTGCGCCTGACTGGGTTGATTATCAAGGTGGGGCAGTTCCTGAGCGCTCGGGCTGACGTAATGCCCGCGGCCTTCATTCAAGAGCTATCTGCTCTGCAGGACGCCGTGCCTGCCGCCCCGTTCCCGGCCATTCGCAAGCGGGTGGAGGCGGAGTTGGGCGCCCCCATTGCTACGGTCTTCGCCGAGTTCGACGAGACGGCCCTTGCCTCCGCCTCGCTGGGCCAGGTGCACAAGGCCCGGCTCGCCGAGGGCCAGGTCGTGGCCGTCAAGGTCCTGCGCCCCGGCATCGAGCGGCTCGTCGCCACCGACTTGGCCGCCCTCTGGAAAATGGCCCGGTTCCTGCAAAAGCGGACCAAGTTCGGCCGCCGTTTCGACCTCGAAGCGATCATGGACGAGTTCGAAACCATCACCTATCAGGAGATGGACTACCGGCAGGAGGCGGAGAACATCCGCCGCTTCCGCAAAAACTTCGCCGGCACCCGGGGCATTGACGTGCCCTTCCCCATGGACAGCCTGGTCAGCGAACGCCTGCTGGTCATGGAGTTCAAGGCCGGCTTCAAGCTGACCGACCGTGAGCGCCTCCTCGCCTGCGGCATCGACCCCCAAGAGATGGCCGAGCGTCTGATCGACGCCTACCTCAAGCAACTCCTCGTGGACGGCTTCGTCCACGTTGACCCCCACCCCGGCAACCTGATGGCCGAGGAAGATGGCACCCTGGTCTTCGTCGACTTCGGGATGATGGGCACCATTACGCCCGAAGACCGACGCGGCTTTGCCGACCTGGCCGCCACCCTGCTCACCCGTGACCTCGACGGCGCCGTGCGGGCGCTCGACGGCCTGGGCTTCCTGCGCCGCAAGGACGGCAACGATCCGCTCAAGAAGGCGCTCGCCTTCCTGCTTGACCGGCTCAGCGGCGTGAAGCTTCAGCCCGGCCCCGAGTTTGATCGGCTGCTCGAGGAGTTCCGGGAGTGGATCTACGAAGAGCCGCTCCAGTTCCCGGCCCGGTACCTGTTCATCGGCCGGGCCATCGGGCTGCTGGCCGGCCTCGCCTCCTCGCTCAACCCGTCCATCGACTGGGTCAAGGTGCTCAAGGAGCGGGCCCTGCCCATGCTCGACTCCGCCCGCACCCAGCCCGGGCCCGGCGCCGGCGCCCACGGCGCCAACGGCGAGGGGGCCGCCGCCGAAAAGAACGGCTTCGACTGGCGCAAGCTCCTGACCGACTGGTTCGGCCCCGGCGCCTCCACGGTCGCCGATGTCGTCCTCGAGCAGGCCAAGTCGACCGGCCTGAGTCTGGTCAAACTCCCCGGGCAGATGGAGCGCACCCTCAACCGCATTGAATCCGGCTCCGTGCAGGTCCAAACCGACCTGTCGCCCCTGACCGAGCGCCTTGACCGGCAGAACCGCTACGCCAGCCGTCTGGCCTGGGCCCTGGTCGCCGCCGGCGCCGGCATCACCGGCGCCATCCTCCGGGTCGGCGGCTTCCCCTTCGAAACCCGGGTCGCCTGGTCCATCGCCGGGGTGGCGCTGCTGCTCCTGGTGGGCAACGCCCTGTTCACCCGCACCGGTGGCAAGGGCCGCCGGCGGGCACCGCACCCCACCTTCCGCCGTAACCGATAGCCCCTGCTGCAAGGCGGCCCTCCGCAGGAAGGGCCGCTTTTCCATGCATGGCGCCGGGCCATGTTGCGTATGGTTCGTTATCCCCGCCAACGGGGGGAGGACGGGCCAAAGGGGAGACGCGAATGATTGTAGACGACACCTTGCGCAGGTACATCGCCCGATGGCGGACCCTGGCGCTTGGCGGCCTATTCCCAGTGCTGGTGACCGTGCTGATCGATCTGCTTCGTTCCCAGTTGGCTGGCGCAGCGGCCCTAAAGGACTTCACGCAATTCCTGATTTCGGGGCGCAATCCCACCGCCATCATTGGCGCGGCCTTCGACCTGGGCAGCGCCCTGCTGCTGGTCTCCATCGTCAGCCTGCTGTTGGCTCCCTTCGGGCAGGGCGCCCTGACCTACGCCGTGGTCCGGGTTCAGCGTGACTTACCGGTCGCACTTGGTGACCTCGTGCAGGCTGGTCTACGCTATTGGGGCCGACTCTTACGGCTCAACCTGATCATGATAGCCATCGGCATTGGCCTCTTTGCGCTCTCCTTCATCCGGCAGATCCCGGTGCTTGGGCCGCTGGCCTGGGTATTAGGCTTTGCCCTGGTCTTGCTGGCAGTAGGCGGATACGGCCCGTACCTGATCGTCAGCGAGGACCTCGGCGCCACGGCAGCGACGGGCCGGGCCTTCCAAATCCTCTCCCGCAAATTCGCTGACCTTTTCCTCACGCTCCTGGTCCTGCTTGCTGGTGGTCTGATCGTCGGAGCGATCTCCCTGCTGATTACCGCCCTGGTGACCCGCGTACCCGGGCGGGACTTCGCACTCCTGAATGTCGCCTTCCAGGTCTTCGTCATGCCTCTGGCAACGCTCTACCTGGCCTTCCGGTACCAGAGAAACATCGCCCCGGAACTGACGCCGCCCGGCGGACAGGGAAGGTTCGACCCGGGCCCTCCCCATGGGGCATGACGCCGAAAATGCCCCGCGAACGCCACGGTTTCCGCAAAGTGCGCTGAGTAACACGAGCCCGACCGGCAGCGGTCGGGCTCGTGTCATCCTATCGGAAGGCCATCAGGCCCACATCATCGATCACAACACTGCCGGCGGGCGTCCGATCGAACCGGAACCGAATCTGCGCCAGTTCGGCGGGCCGGAAGGCACTGTTGGCGGCGACAAAGTCCGCCAGGGGTATGACGAAGGTCTTTAGCACCGGACCGGGCCGGCCAGCTCGCAGCATCAGCCCATCCAGCAGGCCGAACTTCGTCACAGGGTTCGCCGGCGGCGGCAATGGATCGCCGTACCCGCTGAGCAGCACCTGCGCAGCGTTGCCGCCGCGGTCGACCAGTTCCACCGTCAAATCGACGGATGCAGCCGGTCGGGCCCCGCCCAGGGCGAAGGTGAGCGCCCTGGGCGGGTCCGTCTGCCACGACGATGGCAGGCGAATCTCATAGCTCGGTGCGGTGCCGCCGGCCTCCCAGGTCAGCAAGCCCGCTTTGCTCTGCCTGCGATCGGTGCCTCTCAGAACAGGCTGCTGCTCCACGACGGTCAGCCCGGCAAACCCCACCTGCGCCCCCTCCAGGGAAGGGCCCTTGGGGTCTGCGTTGACCTCGAACTGCTCAACCGCCTGAAATGTCGTATCGGTAAAGAGCGGGGCGTAAGCGGTGGCCGGCAACCAGGACGCACCCGCCCGGTGGTCGCGCAGGAAGTTCAGGTAAGACCGGTCGCCCTTCAGAGAGGCGTCCAGGAAGGCCGAAACGTAGGCCTTCACCACCCGCCGCTGCGCTTGCGCTTCCAGCATGGGCCCTTCCTGGTAGAGCCAGTTCATCGGGGCCGTCCGGTCCGTGCCCCAGGTCGTGTTCATGTTCCCATGGTTCATATGCTCCACCCAGACCGCCGTTTTGAAGTGATACCCCCCGTCGTTCCAGGTCACCCGTTCATACTGGTTGACGCCACTGAACGAGAACACATCCGTATCCTGGCCGCCCTGAAGCACCAGATAATCGACGTTCTCCGGCACCGTGGGCAGGCCCCGCACCTTGTACTGGCCATCGCAGGGCGCCAGCGCCGCCACGGCCCTGATATTGAACTTGAAGTTCATCGCCACCGACGAGTTCGACGGGTAGAGCGCCATCTGGTTGAAAACCGATGCCACCACCGCCGCCTCGCCGCCCCGGGAATGGCCCATGAGGGCGATCTTGCCGGAGTCAACCTTGCCCTGAAGCGGTCCGCCCAACCCGAGCAGCACCTCCACGTGGCGCAGGAGCAAATAGGCCCGCACAGGCATCTCGCCCTGGGCGTTGTAGGCGAAACTGCCGTTCAAGAAGTTCTCGTCAACGGATGCAAAAATGTAGCCCCGGGAGGCCAGCAACTCGCCCAGATAGGCATACCCGGCGTCGGAGTAGTCTCCTGCCGTATGGTTGCCGTGTACCATGAGCACCAGGGGGAACGGCCCCTCACCCTCCGGATACCAGACCCGACCGTTCAGCGGCACCGCTTCGCCGGTGAAGCCCCAGAACCACCTGTAGTAGGAGGCTGCCACGCCCTTCGGCCCCGACCAAATCCGGGCGATGTCTACCGGTGCGGTGCGCAAATCGACAAGCTCACCGTACTCGGGGCGCCGCCGGTCGGTCCCGCTCCCGTACGTGAGCGTTTTGACCGCGTACTTCCCAGGCAGCGTTGGGTCAGCGACCAAGGCTGGAGGCACATGGCCTGCCATTGCCGAGTTCGTCATGGTCGGGCTGTAGAGCAGCCCCGCCAGGAGCCCCATGTTCAGGAGCAAACAGACCACGACTGCCAAAGCCCACACAGGCCGCCAGCCCCGGCTCATGGCCAGGCCGAGGGCGGCGCCCAGCAGCGTCGGCAGGAGCGGCACAATCACCGCAAGGCCAAGCATGGCCGGTTTCGTCGGCAATCCGCCCATGATCAATCCACCCACACAACCGACGAACAGGCCGGTCACCAGCCCGGTCAGGGCGCCCGCCCGGGTGGCCCTGGCCCGCCACAACGGCCGCCGCCGAAGCAGCAGCATCGTCAGGGCCGCAACGGCGCCAAAAAGCAGTTCAAACACCAGGGAAATCAGCGCCACACCCAGCAAAGCCAGAACCACGACCACCAAGGAATCCAGCAGCGGCCCCAGGCCGTAGAAACTGGCCCGACCCGCCTGCCACATGAGCAGCAGCATTGTCAGCGCAGCGCCCGCCAGGGCGCCCTTCCAACCCGTCGGCAACGTTCTCCAAAGACGCTTCATACCAAGTCCTCCCGGTGTGCGCCATCCCCGGCGCACCCGACATATGTGACGTGTGCGGCGACCGAATTGCTTTCGTAGTAAGGAAAATGTAAACTACAACATTCAACTGACCAGACCCGGCAAGTTTTGTATCTTCAGAGGCAGGATTTTAAGGGTCCCGTCGCGTATTCTTACACGTGGCCGCTAGATATGTGGTCTGTAATCTGACTGTGCCCCCCATATGTAGGGGGAGTGTTGTGTGAAGTCAGACAGGCGTTTGAGGAGGCTTACTCTTGTTTATCACCATCGAGGGCGTCATCGGGGTAGGCAAGACCACCGTTACCCGACTGCTCACCGAAGCCCTTCATGGAGAGACCCTCTTTGAGATCGTCGAGGAGAACCCGTTTCTCAAGGACTTCTACACCGACCGCGACGCCTGGGCGCTCCAAACCGAAACCTTCTTTCTGCTGAACCGGGTGAAGCAACTGGAAGACGTGGCCAAGCGCCTGAAGGCCGGCGCCACCGTTGTTTCGGACTACAACCTCATGAAAAACCGCATTTTCGCCGGGCTGACCCTGACCGGCGTCAAGCGCGACAAGTACATGCAGCTCTTCGCCATTCTCACATCCGACCTGCCCAAGGCCGACATGGTCATCTACCTCAAGGCGGACCACACCACCGTCATGGAGCGCATCCGCCGCCGCAACCGGTCGTTCGAGCGGAACATGGACCCCGACTACATCCGCCGGCTGGCGGCCGAGTACGAAATCTACTTCGCCGAACCGGAAGCCTACTTCGGCACCACACCCATTCTGACTGTCGATACCAACAACCTCGATCTGGTCAGCAGCGCCGCCGACAAGCAGAGTTTCATCGACCAGGTGCACCAGGCCATCGGTAAGGCCTGTGCTCGCACGGCTTAAGAGGGAAAGGGAGGCGCCTACATGTTTCGGATCACCAATGCGCACTTGCGCCCGGAGCCGCGCGACTACTCGTTCGTTACCGTTATCGGCAACGTCGGTGCCGGTAAGTCGACGCTGACCCGTGAACTCTCCTCCAGGCTCGGCTTTGACGCCAGCTACGAACGAGTCGCCAACAACCCCTACCTGAGCGACTTCTACGCCGACCAGGCCGCCTGGGGCTTCCACCTGCAGATTTACTTCCTGGGCCAGCGTTATAAGGATATCGTCGACATTCAGGATGCGGCCCGCGACCACATTCAGGACCGCTCCATTTATGAAGATGTCGAGATCTTCGCCCGTGCCCTGCACGACACGGGGAAGATGGCCGACCGCGATTTCCAAACCTACCACGACCTGTTCCACAACATGGTCGATCATCTGATTCGGCCCGACCTGGCCATCTACCTGACCGGCAGCCTCGACACCATCCTCAAGCGGATCGCCTCCCGCGGCCGCGAGTCGGAGAAGGCCGTGCCCGCCGCCTATTGGGCCGAGCTGCACACCCGCTACGAGCGTTTTATCAGCGGGTATACCCAATCGCCAATCCTCTGGGTCGATATCGACCGGTTTGATATGTATAAGCATCCTGAGCATCTTGAAATGCTGGCCGCCGAAGTCCGCCATTTCCTGGCACAGAAGAATTCGCTGGCGGCGGGGTAGGTCGCGGTCCGACAGGTGGTCCGAAGGACCTTCGTAAGGCAAGCAGATCGCGGTCGATGGGGGAAGGGGAGTCGCCATGTTGACGGTACTGCTGCAGAGCGCTGTGCTGCTCATTCTCGGACAGTTGTTGCTGGGCGCCGTTGGCTACGTGGTGCCGCAGGGGCTGGCCTGGCTTGGCCTGCCGCTGTGGATCTTCCTGTTCTGGCTGATTCTCCGGGTCGCCCGCGTCCTGCGGGCCGAAATGGAGAAGAAGGGCCTGCAGCGCCATCCCGTGGTTCCCTGGCAGATGGCGGCCTGGGCCGTTCTGCTCTGGCAGTGGCCGTCCGTCATCCTGCTGCCGAAAGGCACTTTCGTACCGGGGGTCCTGGGTCAGATTTGGAATGGCGTCATGCTGCCCGTGCAGGGCACCGTCGGCCTCGTGAGCGAGGCGGCCGGTACGGCGCTGGGGCCGTGGCTATGGATGGCCGTGGTACTGGAAGCGCTGATTTTCGGGCTGATCGTCGGGCGCCCACTGGCGACCGTCCTGCCCGGCGTAAGGCAGGCAGCCGAACTCCCGCAGCGCCAGGTGGCGGCGGCGGGCGGCTGGGCGCCGGCCCGGACGCTGAAGGATGTCCGCGGAAAGCGGCACCACACGCCGCCCAAAAAACGATAACCACAGCAGGCGCCCGGGTCGGAAACGATCGGGGCGCCTTTTTTTACCCAGCGAACATGCGTATAACCCACGGGTAAAAAGGGGAATTGGGAATAATTGGGGAATCCCCTCTGTGTTGCACTCGCAGAGCGTTCTTGGGGGGACGCAGCGAGACTGTTTTGGGGGGGAGTACCATGAGCCCTGTGGAGCGGAGACCGAATGAGCGGGCCATGCACGAGACCTTTCTGGTCATTAAGGCCACGCCGGCCGACATGGGGAGCCGGCCGCTCAACGGCCCCTTTGCCACGCCGGACATTACCGTGGGCCCCGACGGGCGCCCGCGGGTGGTGGTCTGGAACCTGGGCACTCGCCCGGTGGAGGGGGTTGTGACCGAGTTCGCGGCCGTACCGGCGGGCCAGCCCATCAAGCCCGAAAACTGCAAACCGGTCGGCATGGGGAATGTGGCCAACATTCCCGCCAACAGCTCTGTGACCGTCACCTGCCAGGCCATATGGGCGAGAACCTCGCCGGCCGACGTGCTTGTGGTCACCACGTATCACCCGGACCTGGACCCGGTCAAGGCGGCCTGTGACCCGCTGGCTGACCGGCACGTCGGGCAGATGAACTATGCCTGGGCCGGCGCCTGGGAAGGCAAGTGCGGCGGGGCCGCGGGCTTCAAGGTGCGGGTGGAAATCCGCCCGGCCAACAAGGGGCTCTTCCGGGTGCGGCTCTTCCAGTCGATTGAAGGGCGCATGCCCGGCAATCCGCAGGTCGACCGGATCATGGCGCCCAACGGCGTCCAGTTCCGCTGGCTGGAGATCACGTCCACAAGGCGTGACGACTGGGAAATGATCATGCAGGACAACGGCCGCATGTCGATGCGCCTGCGCAGCCGCCTTCTGGATGGGACAAACAAGCCTGACACCGAGGTGACGGGCGGCATCGAGCGGGTCGGGTAAAGGAACTGAGGCAATACGAAACCTGGAGCGGGCTGCGTAAATAAAACAGAGCACCCTGTGCCACAAGTGTGGGCACAGGGTGCTCTTCTTCGCGTGGGACATTATTTGGCCACGGATTTCACGGACCTGCACGGATTAACGCCGTTCTCCAGTCTGGTTACTGGGGTTCCCAAGGCCGGGCAAACCCCTGCGAGTACTGATTACACAGATACCCAGGAAGTCGTTCCATGCCAATAATATACATTATGACCAAGAACGATATATCCCGGTGTCAGTGTCATCTCCCAAGAAAATCCGGATTCCGGAAACTTTTCTGCCGCAGATGACGCAGATCGCGCAGATACCATGAGAGTCTATCCAGGTCACCAATGACAAAGTTGGCTGGATCGTTTACCCAGTATCTGCGGCATCTGCGTCATCTGCGGCAAAAATAGAGTCACGACTCACAAACCAGGTACCCTGACTGGAAGGCCAGGGCAATCCGTGCATCTCCGTGAAATCCGTGACGAAAAAACTGACTTCAACTGATGGGCGATCTCTCGGCGTCGAAGCAGACCTTCAGGCGCATGTCGCTGAGTTGGAGGGCTTCTCGCCCATCGCCGCCCCACCGGCGCCAAGTAACCAACCCACCGCCTCACCAGGTCGGCGGCTACATAATCCGGCTCCACATGCCCCCAGCCCGCCCGATGCTCCCCCAGGCTGCCCTCGCCCCACCCGGTCCGCACCAGTACCTTGACGGCGCCCACAGCGTGCGCCGCTAACATATCCGTCCCGCCCACGTCACCGACTACCGCACACCTGGACAAGTCCAGCCCGTGCTCAGCCGCCGCCCGCTGCAACATGCCGGGCCGGGGCTTACGGCACTCACACCGGTCATCCGGATGATGCGGACACACATAGGCCCCGTTTAGCCCGTAGCCTGCGAACTCAGCCTGGAAATCCGCCTCGGTCGCATTGCCGAGGCTAATCTGCCATTGGTTTGTGAAGGCAAACACCTTCACTCCCGCTGCCCGGAGCCGCTGCACCGCCGCAAGCGCCCCCTCGTACGGCACAAAGTCCCGCGGGTGGATAAATTGTCCGGTGCCGCCAATGGTGCCATCTCGGTCGAGGAACACGGCCTGCAAGTTCATGGCAAATCCCCTCCCTGACTGTTCGATACGACGCATAAAGGCCGCCGCCCTGCGAGAGGGCGGCGGCCGTCGTTAAAACCAACTTTACTTATCGTCTTTCTTCATATCAGGCAACCGGGAGAGACCGGCGGCCAGCAACCAGAACAGCGCCATGGTCAGGAACATAAACGGTGTCGCAACAACCATCACCACGAGCGACTTATAGAAAGCGTCCATGTTTGCGTGGAACATCGCCAATCACCCCCTAACCCAGCAGGGCCAGAATCAGGCCGCCTGCCATAATTGACGCAATCTGGCCGGACACGTTGGCGCCTACCGCATGCATGATCAGGTAGTTGCCCGGATCTTCCTTCTGGGCCATCTTCGCGATCACCCGGGCCGACATGGGGAAGGCGGAAATGCCCGTCGCGCCAAGCATCGGGTTGACCTTCCGCTTCAGGAACAGGTTCAGGAACTTGGCGAAGAGCACGCCGCCGGCGGTGTCGAACACGAAGGCGACGATGCCGAGCAGCAGAATGCCGAGGGTCTGGAAGTTCAAGAAGTTCGCGGCCTGCATCGTCGAACCGATGGTGATGCCGAGCAGCAAGGTCACGATGTTGGCCATTTCGGTCTGGGCGGTCTTGGAGAGGCGCTCCAGGCCGGTCGCCTCACGCAGCAGGTTGCCGAACATGAGGGCGCCCAGCAGGGCCACCGAAGCGGGCACCAGCAAGCCGGCCACCACGGTCACGAGAATCGGGAAGAGAATCTTGGTCAGCTTGCTGACCGGGCGCCCGCCGTCGTAGACCATGCGGATCTTCCGCTCGTTCTTGGTGGTCAGCGCCCGAATGACCGGGGGCTGAATCAACGGAACGAGCGACATGTATGTGTACGCTGCCACTGTCAATGGACCGAGCATGTGCGGGGCGAACCGCGAGGCGACGAAGATCGTCGTCGGGCCGTCGGCTGCACCGATGATGCCGATGGAGGCCGCTTCCTTGATATCGAAGCCGAGCAGCGCCGCCACGGCGATGGTGGCAAAGACGCCAAACTGGGCTGCCGCACCGAAGAGCATCATCCAGGGCATGGAGAGCAGCGGAGTGAAGTCGCACATGGCGCCGACCGCCACAAAGATCAGAACCGGAAAGAGCTCCGTTTGAATGCCGGCGTGCTCCAAAATGGTGAGCCAGCCGTGCGACCCGATCGCCGCCGAGAAGGGAATGTTGGCCATAATACAGCCGAAACCGACCGGGGCCAGCAGCAGGGGCTCGTACTCCTTGGCGATCGCCAGATAAATCAGGACGCATCCGACCAGAATCATGACGGCCTGCTGCCACTGGAAGCTGAGAATCCCCTGGAACAGATCGGCATAGTGCATGTTGCGTAGCATGTCAAGAACGATCATGTTGTCACCTCTTGCCCAACTGAGGTATTAATACCTCCCGAGTTATGGTACTGCCAATTTCCTTCCTATGGGAGGCACCAAAAAGGCCATCCTGCACACTCTTAAGTCTATCTTGGTGTAGGCATGCCTGTAAGTGTCAGTTACGCAGATGACGGGTATAAGTTGTGCTTTTGATGAGTAACCTACCGGTTGGTCAGGCGGTTCCGTCGGGCTCTACCCCGCGGGCCGCCTGTTTATTGTGCCCGTCCGTTATGGTGTCATGGCTGGGCTTTCATGGGGGGCAAACGCGCGAAAATGTGGGGCATTGGGTCTTGACTCCCATGACTCGGTTTCATATCATAAGGATGGTGTTAGCACTCAGTACAAGCGAGTGCTAACAAATATCTCAGAGATCTCGTCGAGGAGGGACTCCACCCAGATGAACATCAAGCCGTTGGGCTCTCGAGTGGTCATCAAGGCGCTCGAGAAGGAAGAGCGCACGAAGAGCGGCATTCTGCTGCCCGACACCGCCAAGGAGAAGCCCCAGCAGGGTAAGGTCGTCGCTGTCGGCCCGGGCCGCGTGCTCGACACGGGCGCCAAGTCTGCGCTGGAAGTCAAGGAAGGCGACACGGTCATCTTCTCCAAGTACTCTGGCACGGAAGTCAAGGTTGACGGCGAAGAGTACATCATCCTGGACGGCGAGCGCGACATTCTCGCCATCGTTCAGGGCTAATCCCAGGGAGGTAAAACCGCATGCCTGCTAAGCAGATTCTGTTTGATGAGTCCGCCCGCCGTAAGCTTGAGGCTGGCGTTAACGCCCTCGCTAACACCGTTAAGGTTACGCTCGGCCCCCGCGGCCGTAACGTCGTGCTCGACAAGAAGTTCGGTGCTCCCGCCATCGCCAACGATGGCGTGACCATCGCCCGCGAAATCGAGCTTGAGGATCCGTTCGAGAACATGGGCGCCCAGCTGGTGAAGGAAGTCGCCACCAAGACCAACGACGTCGCCGGCGACGGCACCACCACTTCCACCGTGCTCGCCCAGGCCATCGTGCGCGAAGGCCTCAAGAACGTCACCGCCGGTGCCAACCCGATGATCCTCAAGAAGGGCATCGAGAAGGCCGTCGAGGCCGCCGTCGCCGCCATGAAGGCCGACGCGATCCCCGTTGAGACCTCCAAGGCCATCGCCGAGGTCGCCTCCATCTCTGCCAACAACGACTACGAAATCGGCAAGCTCGTCGCCCTGGCCATGGATAAGGTCGGCAAGGACGGCGTCATTACCGTTGAAGAGTCCAAGACCCTCGCCACCGAGCTGGAGACCGTTGAGGGCATGCAGTTCGACCGGGGCTACATCTCCGCTTATATGGTCACCGACACGGAGAAGATGGAAGTCGTGCTCCAGGAGCCCTACATCCTGATCACCGACAAGAAGATCTCCTCCATCCAGGATCTGCTCCCCGTTCTCGAGAAGATCGTGCAGCGCGGCAAGCCCCTGCTGATCATCTCCGAGGACATTGAGGGCGAGGCTCTGTCGACCCTGATCGTCAACAAGCTGCGCGGCACCCTGCAGGTCGCCGCTGTGAAGGCTCCTGGCTTCGGCGACCGCCGCAAGGCTATGCTCGAAGATATCGCCATCCTGACCGGTGGCGAGGTCATCTCCGAAGAGCTGGGCCGCAAGCTGGACAGCGCCGGCCCCGAGTCCTTCGGCCAGTGCCGTCAGGTCCGCATTGAAAAGGAAAAGACCACGATCGTTGAGGGCCGCGGCGCTGCCGAGACCATCAAGGGCCGGGTCGCCTCCATCAAGCGGCAGATCGAAGAGACCACCTCTGACTTCGACCGTGAGAAGCTCCAGGAGCGTCTCGCCAAGCTCGCAGGCGGCGTAGCCGTAATCAAGGTCGGCGCGGCGACCGAAGTCGAGCTGAAGGAAAAGAAGCTCCGCATTGAAGACGCCCTGAACGCCACCCGTGCCGCCGTTGAGGAAGGCATTGTGGCCGGCGGCGGTGTCGCCCTGCTCCAGACCCAGAAGGCCATCGACGGCGTCATCGCCACCCTCGAGGGCGACGAGAAGGTCGGCGCCCAGATCATCCGCCGGGCTGTTGAGTACCCGCTGCGGACCATCGTCGAGAACGGCGGCATCGAAGGCTCCATCGTCGTCGAGAAGGTGCGGAACCTGCCCAAGGGCCATGGCTTCAACGCCATGACCGAGGAGTACGGCGACATGTTCGGCTTCGGCGTCACCGACCCGGTCAAGGTGACCCGGTCTGCCCTGCAGAACGCTGCCTCCATCGCCTCGCTGATTCTCACCACCGAGGCCGCTGTCACCGAGAAGCCCGAGCCCAAGGGTGCCGCTCCTGCCGGCATGCCTGGCGGCATGGGCGGCATGGATATGATGTAAGTCTGCGTCACCTACGCAGAAAGGGGTCCCCGGCGGTCAGACCGCCGGGGACCCTTACTTGTTTATTTAGGCTGCGCTTCTGGCGTGAGCCTTCTCACCATCGAAGAGGAAGGCCAGCTTGCTGCGGAACCAGGGGCGGAACCAGTAGTCGACGCCAAGGTAGCCGGCGTAGGCGCCGCCAGCGGCGACGATGATGAACTGCAGGGCGAAGAGGTTCGGGTTGGTGCTGACGGTGCCGCTCATCATGAAGGCGAAGTTCATGACCATGCCCATAACAGCGGCGAAGATGGTGGCGAAGCCGATGATCAGAGCCAGGCCGACCAGGATCTCGCCCCACACAACCAGGAAGTTGAAGAGCTCCACGTTGGGGAGAGCAAAGCCTTCCAGGAAGTTGGCCCACCAACCCTGCACGACAGGCTTGGCGCCGGGGGTGGCGGGAACGGCCTTGGCGATGGCGCCCTTGAGCATACCGGCGGCGCTGAAGGGCGTGTCGCCCGTGAGCTTGTGCCAACCGGCGTTCAGCCACTGGTAACCAACGTACAGACGAAGCACAGTCCAGATCCAGCTACCCTTGGCGCCCGTGAAGAAGTTCGTCATGATGAGTCCTCCCTGTGATGTGAAATCCGTAAAACTCGAACGAGATTCGTTCCAGCCGTGCTTTCGTTTTTCTTACCGGGTCTGGCTTCAGCATAGCAGGGAAAGGTGGGGCGACTCTATCCGGAAATAGACTTAACTTTGAGATAGAGAATCAGTATCAATGGTCTCTAGGGTGCGCGCGCTAGGAGGCAGATCAATGTGTAGGCATATTTCTGTGACCTGGATCACACATGGGACATTGGTGTCATCTGGACGCGAAACCGCCCTGACTGTGTGGAGTCAGGGCGGTTGTCAATCGATTTACTGCGCTTGCGCTTGCGCCAGGATCACCTTTCCGTCGGCTGCCAGGTCGGCGGCCACATCAACGGTGTCCACAGCGGAGGGCAGAATGAAGAGGTAGTAGCCGGCCAGCAATTCCCGGTCGAGGCGTGCCTCCCGCAGCACATGGGTGCTGCCCTCCCAGAACCGTTCGACGGGGTCGATCAGGCTGACTTCGGTTTCGTGGAGTTGGTTGTGCGCGTTCACCTGGAGCCAGCGCAGCCAGTCGAAGAACCGGTGCTTGCCACGCAGTGGCCGGTCCCAGGTGAGCCACCAGAGCAGCGGCACGGCCAGGGCGCAGGGAAGGCTCCACGCTACGTCGGGCGCCAGCCAGCCGTTGAGGGGCACCGTGGCCATGAGGGCCAGGTTAAGCAGGCACCAGAGGGCAACGAGCCATGTGGCCGTGAACCGGGCCCGCCTGACTTCGACCTTTGCCCGCTGCAGCCGAACCGCCTGCTGCTCGCCTTCGTGACGGTAGTAGGCGATCTGGTCGTTGATGCGGTCGGGAAGGGCCAGGAGCCGGGCGCGGAGCTCGTCCGGCTCCTGGGCGAGCCGGGTGGCGGCGTGCGCGTCGTACTCCGCCGCGATGCAGAGCGGGTCCCTAATGTCGCTCAGGGTGATAATGGCCTGTCGGGCCAGCCGCTCGGCCTCGGCCAGGTCGGGCATGGCCAGTTGGGCCTGGATCAGGGTATGAACGCCCAGCGCCCAGGTGGCGAGGGCGCCCGGGGTGCCCTCGGTCTCATGGTGGAGGATCTTCAGGGCGGCCTGCGCGGCTTTGAGCGCTTCGCCGTAGTGGTGCCGGGCCGGAATCGGGTCCAGGGCCGCCGCCGCCAGCAGGCAGTGGTTGCGCAGGTCGAGGAGGTGGCCCAGGGCGGGGGTCCAGTGATAGGCGGAGCCGGGGGCAGGGGCGTGACTGTGGGCCATGGCGTGGGCCTCGCGCTGTACGGCCAGAATCTCCAACGGGTCGGGGCGTTCGAGCCAGGGGGCGGCAAAGAGCCCTTTCTGCGTAATCCTCAGAAACGAATCGACTTCGAGCGGCCAGTGGGAAGCCGGTAACGTTGCCGCGAAGGTCATCGACCTCATCTCCTTCCACAAGCACCGGAAGCGGTTGACGCGGCCTCTGCCTCAATCGTACCCCTTTCCCTGTTATCTGGTAACTACGCTTTTTGCTCAATTCTGTCGCAACCAATGTAGCAGGAGGAGAGGGGTGTCGCATGGAAGGGAGGGGCGGAGGCGATTTACGCTTGAAACGTGTCATCTATGTTGTAATCACTGTGCTTGTGCTCGCAGCCCTCACCTGGTTTGTGAGTCCGCTCTGGCATGGTTCGGCCAGTTATGCCGTGGTGCCGGGCGCCGACGGGAAGATGGCGCTGGTCCTGCGGGTGGAGCGGCCGGGGCTGTTCGTGGACCTGGTACCGGCGCCCGACGGGCCGCACGCTGAGAGCGGTTTCGCCCCGTGGCCCGGCAGTGGCCGGCGGCGGATAGCGACCTGGTTCCGGGGGCCGATGGAACTCTCCCTGACCGAGGGAGAGGGGCCGTTTGCGCTGCGCGACCTGCCCGTGCCGGTGGGTGGCGCCGCTCCCGAGGTGCAGCTGCCGCAGGGTTGGTCGCAGGCCGGCCCGTATGTGGGTCCGTTCGGCCTGACCGGAGGCCTCTGGGCGCCGTCTGTGGCCGCAGCCAAGGCCGAGGTGAGCGCCAAGCTGGGCACGTTGCTGACTGCTGCCGAATTGCAGTTTAACCGGGCCCTGGTCCGGGAGTATCCGCCCGTGCTGATGGGCGCGGACCCGATGTCCCTTGCGACCGCCGTGACCGAGCGTTGGGTGCCCGACTACGGCCCCGAGCTTCGCTGGCTGGAGACCGGGCTGACGCAATACCTGGCCGTGGAGTTGCTCGACAACACGAAGGTTTGGTCGGCCACCGAGCGGAACCGCTGGCTGCGGGATCATAGGGCCGACAAGGGCTACGCCATTGTCACCTGGCTGGATGCCAACCTGAAGCTGAACCGGCAGAAGCTCACGCTGCAGGACCTGCTCCTGAAAACGCAGGATGTGCGATCCACAGCCGACCTCACCAAAGTTGTGAATGAAATGGCCGGCCTGAGCGCGGCCGACCATCTGGAGCGCATGCTGAAGGGCGCCGAGCCCCTTCCCGTCACGAAGTAACTCGTTCATACTAGGGTCATAAGGTCGCGAGCCGGGAGGGTTGCACATGAACCAGCGTGTTCGCATTGCCACCATTCAGTTTGACCATCGGCCGGTACGGGGGTTCGACGAGTTCGCCGCACAGGTCTTCAACTACGTCCGCCTGGCGGAAGATGACCGGAGCCAGCTCGTGGTCTTCCCTGAGTATCTGACGGCGCCCCTGGTGACCCTGGACCCCGACTGGAGCCGCTGGACGGGTCCGTACCGGGAGCTGTTCTCCGGCCTGGCCCGGTCGACGAAAATGTCGATTCTGGCCGGCACCCACATGACTGAGCGCGACGGTAAGCAGTACAACACGGCCCACATGTTCCTGCCTTCGGGCGAGCTGTTCACGCAGGATAAGCTGCACATGACGCCCTGCGAGGGAGAAGACGCATGGTGCCTCTCCCGGGGCGAGGGGATCAACGTGATTGACACGCCTTTCGGCCGGGTGGGCATTCTGGTCTGCTTCGATGTGGAGTTCGGCGAGCCGGCCCGCGTGGCGGCCGAGGCGGGCGCCGACATTCTGCTAGTGCCCTCGGCGACGGCCGACCGGGCGGGCTTCTGGCGGGTGCGCCACTGCTGCCACGCCAGGGCGGTGGAGAACCAGGTCTACGTGGTCCACAGCGCGCTGGTGGGCGGCCTGCCCGCCGTTCGGTATCTGGAGCAGTCCTGGGGCAAATCGGGCATTATTACGCCCTGCGATATCCCCTTCCCGCCCAACGGGCTGATGACCGAGGGCGACTGGAACCAGGGGCTGTGCGTGACGGGCGAGGTGGACCTGGGCCTGCTGCACCGGGTGCGGCGGGAGGGGAGCGTGCTGCCAAGGGCGGAGCGGAGGCCTGAGGCGTATCGCATTCTGGTCCCGGAGCGCCAGATGAAGCGGTCGGAGTAAGCGCAAGGGGTGAGGCCGCCGTGGCCTCACCCCTTTTCTCTGACCATCCGGGCGCTACCCGTTCGCCGCCATCTCCTCGGCACTCCGTGCCTCATGAACCTTCATAGACACCCAAATGACGTCAAGGAGCAGCAGGGCGCCTGTCACCGGGAAAACGGCCCGCACCCCGAACTGGGCGGCCAGCACACCCCCCACCAGCGGACCCACCGTGTTGCCCAGCGAAATTGCCGAGTTGGTCATGCCAAAGATGCGGCCCTGCAACTCCCGGGGCGCCGTGCGGGCGATCAGGCCGCTAGCGGCGGGCATTAGGCCGCCCGTGAAGATGCCCAGAACGAAGCGCAGGGCAATCATCTGCCAGGTGGCGGTGGCGAACCCCTGGGCCACGTACATAACCGAGGCGCCGGCCAGACAGACCACCAGCAGCCGTTTGGAGCCAAACCGGTCGCTCAGCCGGCCCGAAATGGGCGCAACCAGCAGATTTGACACGCCGGTCATGGAGAACACGACGCCCGTGAGGAAGGAGACCCACGCCGCCGGGGCGTTCAGGGTCTGCAGGAACCGGGCCAGAATCGGCTCCGCCGTCAGCATCGAGAACGTGTTCATGAACAGGACGAACAGCATCGCCAGAATGATCGGGTACTGGGCAACGAGCCGGAAGTCGCGCACCAGGCTGTCACCACTTTTCCGGGCCACCGGCGTCACTTTCTCCCGAATGGTCAGCATGGTGACGACGCCGGCGATGATGCAGGTAATCGAGGTAATAAAGAAAATCGGCCGGTAGCCAACCCAGCGGGAGAGTACGCCGCCCGCCAGCGGCCCCAGAATCATGCCTGCCGTGGCGCCCGTCCCCAGAATGCCCAACGCCTGGCCTGAACGCTCCCTGGGAACGATGCCCGCAACATAGGCCATAGCGGCGGGAATAAAGCCGGACGCAACGCCCTGGAGCAGGCGCAGTGCCAGCAGCTGCGGGGCCGATTGCACCAGGCCCATCAGCCAGACCACGAGCCCCATGCCGAAGGCGCTGCGGAGCATCATCGGCTTGCGGCCGACCCGGTCGGACAGGCTGCCCCAAATGGGCGCAAAGATGGCCATCATCACGAAGTTTGCCGAGAAGATTACGCCAGACCACAGCTCGACGGCGGAACCATGCACGTTCAGATCTTCCAGGTATAGCGACAGGAACGGCATGATCAGGCTGAAGCCCAGCTGCAAGACGAAGCTACAGACCCAGAGAATATACAGGTCGCGCTTCCAGGGCTCTGTGCTGCTTGAGCGAGTCATGATCAACATTGACACCTTCTATGACTTCATATATTTCGAGTACGAAAACAATCTACCATGCGGACGGGTGGGCGTCCACAGAGGATTGCAAGGTAGAATTATCGAAAGATCAAATAGTTTATTCCGCCTGAATCGGAGGGGTACGGCCGCCATGCAGACCTACCAGGAAGCGCCAGACATCCGCTGGGACCGGGTCTTTGCCATCATCGTGATCGTGGGCTCGCTGGGCGGTATAGGCTGGCTGGTTTGGCGGGTGGCTGCATCGCGCAGCCAGGGCGCCTCTCACCCCGTCGAGTTTATGGCACTGGCCCTTCTCATGGGGCTGCTGTTCTATTTTGCTTGGCTTGTGCTGGCGCTCAGCACCGTCAGGTACGTTCTCCATGACGACCGGCTCGTGCTGCGTCAGGTCAGGCAGCGGGCCGAAGTGCCCCTCACAGGCGAGACGCATCTGTACCGCTGGCGCCAGCGTTGGACCTGGGAAGGCGCCGTCCAGCGGGACTTGAAGGTCGATGCCCTGCATCTCTTTCCGCCGTTCTGGCTCTGGCGGGAAGCGGAGATATGGGTGCTCCACTGCGGTGGGCACGCCTACGCGTTCCGGCCTTCCCCACAGCTTCTGCGTCAGATTAAGGCCCGGGTACGGCACACGGGCGCCCAGGCGGGTTAGCTGAGGGCTTAAAAATCCAGGGAAAAAATCCGATGTATTGGAAGTAAAGGTTGTATCGAAAGGGTGGTACTCCACCGTGGATATCGCAACGATCATTGGCTTCCTCATCGCCCTGGCTGCCCTGGTGGTCTCTGTCATCATGGAAAGCGGCGCGGGGACTTTGGCAGACCTGTTCTCGGGCCCGGCCATGATTCTGATTTTCGGCGGCACGATTGGCGCAACAGTAGTGGGCTACCGCAAGGGCGACCTGACCAAACTGCCCGGTCTGATCAGGTCGGCTTTCGTGCACAAGGAGCTGGATTCGCAGGATCTGATCGACCGGATCGTCCGTATGGCCGAGAAGGCCCGGCGTGAGGGCCTGCTGGCCTTGCAGGACGATGTTGCCTCTCTGGACAACCCCCTGCTTGTCCGGGGCGTCCAGCTCATCGTGGACGGCACCGACCCGGAAATCGTCAAGGCGACCATGGAGACGCAGGTCGAACTGGCTGAGGAGCGGCAGCTCAACGTCGCCGGTGCCCTGGATGCGGCGGGCGGCTATGCGCCGACCATCGGCATTATCGGTACGGTTATCGGCCTCGTTAACGTACTTAGCGAACTCGGCGACGCCGAGTCGCTGGCCCATTCGATCGCCCTCGCCTTCCTGGCTACGCTGTGGGGCATTCTGTCGGCCAACCTGCTGTGGCTGCCCCTGGCCAGCAAGGTGAAGCAGAACATTCATCATGAGTCACTCATCGGCCGGATGTGCATTGCCGGCGTGAGCGGCCTGCAGACCGGCGAAGCGCCCCGCGCCCTGCGTGAGAAGCTGGAAGTCTTCATTTCGGATGCTGTCCGGCGCGACCGCAGACGCGGAGGCGATGAGGAATGACCGGTAAGCGAAAGAAGGCCGGCGGCCACGGCGGCGGCGGCCACGAGCGTTGGCTGCTGACTTACTCGGACATGATCACCCTGCTGCTGGCCCTGTTCATCCTGCTCTACGCGATGTCTACGGTCGATGCGGAGAAGTACAAGTCGGTGGCCGGCGCGTTGGCCTCCGTTTTTGGTGGCGGCAACGGCGTTGTTGGTGACGGGGTCATCGGTGAAGGCGGCACGGTGCCAAACGCAGGGAACCTGACGCCCGAGCAGATCAAAGAGGCCCTGGAGCAGATCGGCCAGGGGCTGGAGGCGGACTTCGCCTCCGATGGGCGGTTCAGCGTGTACATGGCCGAGCGTGGCCTTGTGATCAGTCTGGCGGGCAACGCCTTCTTCGATTCGGGCAAGGCAGAACTCCGGCCGGAGATCATTCCACTGCTGAACGATATTGCCGGGCGCCTCCAGGGCCTGAGCAACGATATCTCCCTGGAAGGGCATACGGACTCGGACCCGATCCGGAACGCCCAGTTCCCCTCGAACTGGGAGCTTTCGCTGGCCCGGGCCAACACGGTGCGGTCCTACCTCGAAGGGCAGGGCGTGCCGGCGAAGCAGTTGATTGTGGTGGGGTACGGCGAAACCCGTCCGCTGTTTGATAACAGTACGGCGGATGGCAAGCAGCGGAACCGCCGCGTCGACATTGTGGTCCTGCGTGACGAGCACGTCATCGATTTGGGGCAGGAGATTACCCCGGCAAAACCGTAGTACAATAAGTGAGGACCTCCCCGTCGAGGGAGGTCCTTTTAATGACTCTCAGGAGGCGCTCATGGGAAAGGTATTGCTACGTGAATTCATCCTTGTGCTGGTGACCGGTCTGTTCAGCTGGCTGGCCATTCCGGCGCTGATCGGCCAGTCACCGGCCTTTCCGTTGCTCTTTGTTGGCATTTTCCTGGGGTTGACCTTCACGCCCATGCATGCCATTTCGCTTATGATTGGGCGCAGGCTCCCGCCGGCGTTGCGCATGTGGGCCGGCATGTTCGCCTGGGTTTTCGCGTTTATGGCCCAGATCAAGCTGGTGCTGGCCCTTCTGGGGCAGGGGGCGGCGATGTCGCTCACCACCATGGGCATGGAGTTGCTCCCGCCCATGCTGGGTCTGATTCTCACCATGATGGCTGCCCTTGGGGCGCCCAAGGCGGAGCGGGGGCAGGCCGCTGCCTGGTCGCTCTTCCTGTTCAGCCTGCCCATGTGGGTGGTGCGCGACGTGCTGGTGCGCATGGTCAGCCCCGATCAGAGGCTCATGGCCATGGCCATGCTGGGCGGCACATTGTACATGTTTCTGCATGGTCTGCTCCGTATTTACGCCCCGTCCGCCGTGGAAGATGAGCACCGCAGTGAGCCGCTGGTCCGGCGCCCCGTGCCCGACGCCATCGTCGGGCTGGTGGAGGGCACGCTTCACCGGCGGGCCCGGCCCTATGCCACCACGCTCCAGGGCCTTGATGACTCGGCCATTTCCGTGCTCTGCCAGCCGGACGAGGTCCCCGACGTGGTCAGCAAGCTGACTGAGGCCCTGGGCGCCCGCCCCTTTGCGGCCACCCCCGGTCGCACGGTCAAGGACAAGGTCGAAGTCGTGGTGCGCGCCAAGGTTTGAGTCTATTGCATTTTTATTCGTTTCTAGTGTATAATTATGCATCAGCAGTTTGAATCACCAGCTCAGAAGCAGGTCGGCTCCCAACCTGCTTCCGGGCTGGTTCAGATTTGGAGGCAGTCACATGAGCATCAAAGTCGGCATTGCCGGTGCGACCGGGTACGGCGGTGTGGAATTGCTGCGGCTCCTGGGCAACCATCCCGAAGCCGAGGTGGTTTTGGCCGGTACGGAGAGCTACGTTGGTCAGGAAATGGCATCTGTTTACCCCCACCTGGCGGAGCGGGTCAAACTGACCGGCCGCGAGGCGTCGCCCGAGGCTCTGGCCGCTGAGTGCGACGTGGTTTTTACCGCCCTGCCCCATGGGGTGCCCATGAAGCTTGCCCCCGCTGTGCTGGCCGCGGGCAAAAAGTTCATCGATCTGGGCGCCGACTTCCGCCTGCGCAACACGGCGGCCTTTGAAACCTGGTACAAGCATAAGCACGATGCGGTGGAGTTGCAGGCGCAGGCGGTGTACGGCCTGCCTGAACTGTACCGGTCACAAATCAGCGAAGCATCGCTCGTGGCCAACCCCGGCTGCTACCCGACTTCGTGCGCCCTGGCCGCGGCGCCTCTGCTCAAGGAGGGCCTGGTGGAAACCAAGGGCATCATCTTCGACAGCAAGTCTGGCGTTTCCGGCGCCGGCCGGGGCGTCAACCTGGGCGTCCACTACGCCGAAGTGAACGAGAACTTCAAGGCCTACAACATCGCCGGTGCCCACCGCCACACCCCCGAAATCGAGCAGACGCTGGGCGACCTGGCCGGCGCCCCGATTCTGGTTTCGTTCTCGCCGCACCTGGTGCCCATGACCCGGGGCATCCTGACCACCGCCTACTTCCAGCTGAAAAACGAGGCGACCACCGACAGCCTCCTGGGCCTCTTCCGCGAATTCTACCGGGACGAGCCCTTCGTGCGGGTCCGCCCCGCCGGCGACCTGCCCCAGACCAAGCAGGTGTGGGGCTCCAACTACTGCGACATCGGACTCCAGGTGGATAAGCGCACCGGGCGGGTCCTGGTCGTAGCTGTCATCGACAATCTGGTCAAGGGCGCCGCCGGACAGGCGATCCAGAATATGAACATCCTCTTCGGGCTGCCCGAAACGACCGGCCTCCTCGCTGCCGCCCCCGTATACCCCTAAACCTCCGGGAGGGCTTGCCATGCAGTATCGCAAGGCCACCATGGCCGATATTCCCGCTATTCATGGGCTGATTAACGACTACGCGCTCCAGGGTCTCATGCTGCGGCGGCCCATGCTGTACCTGTACGAATCGGTCCGCGACTTTGTGGTGGCCATCGACGAGCCGTCCGGCGAACTGGTCGGCGTTGGTGGCCTGCACATCATGTGGCAGGACCTGGCCGAAATCCGGTCGCTGGCCGTTCACCCCAAGCTCAAGGGCAAGGGCGTGGGCAAGGGCATCGTCGAATATCTCGTTGAAGAAGGCCGCCAGATGGGCCTGAAGCGGATTTTCGCGCTCACCTACCAGCAGGGCTTTTTTGAGAAGTGCGGGTTCGATGTGGTGCAGAAGGAGACGCTCCCGCAGAAGGTCTTCAAGGAATGCGTGTACTGCGACAAGTTCCACTGCTGCGATGAAATCGCCATGATCAAGTACCTGGTGCCGCCTGAGGAACTGAATCAGAGCGGCGCCTTCGAGATTCCGCTGATTCCGATTCCGACCTGGCAGAAGGGCTAGCACGGCGCCGCAGCAGCGGCGGTGGCCGTGCGGAGCCCCTACATGGGGCGAAGGGGGTAATAGTAATGCAGGAGATCAAAGGCGGCGTAACGGCGCCCGCCGGCTTCCTGGCGGCGGGTGTGCATGCGGATATCAAGGGGAAGGGCGGCACCAAGAAAGATGTGGCGGTGCTCTTTTCGCGGGTACCTTGTGCGGCGGCGGGCGTATACACCACCAACCTGGTGAAAGCGGCGCCCGTGGTGCTGTCGCAGGAGCGGACGGCGGCGGGCCAACTGCAGGCCGTGGTCGTCAACTCGGGCAATGCCAACGCCTGCACGGGCGAGCAGGGCATGGCCGATGCCCGCACAATGGCCGACCTTACCGCAAAGGCCCTCGGGCTGGAGCCAGCCGCAGTCGCCGTGGCCTCCACGGGCGTGATTGGCGTGCCTCTGCCTATGGACCGGGTCAAGGCGGGCATCGCCCGGGCGGCGGCCTCCATCGCACCGGACGGCGCCCAGGCCGCGGCGGAAGCCATTATGACCACCGACACCTACGACAAGCAGTACGCCGTGCAATTCGACCTGGGCGGCGCTACCGTGACCATCGGCGCCATGGCCAAGGGCTCGGGCATGATTCACCCCAACATGGGCACCATGCTCGCTTTCCTGACCACCGATGCCGATGTGGACCCCGCCACCCTTCACGTGGCGCTGAAGGCATCCACGGAGAAGTCCTTCAACATGATCACGGTCGATGGCGATACCAGCACCAACGACTGCCTGATCGCCCTGGCCAACGGCATGGCCAGGAACCCCAAGGTCGTCATGGGCTCGGCCCACTACAATACCTTCGCAGCGGCGCTTGACCACGTTTTGATTCATCTGGCCAAGGAGATCGCCCGCGACGGCGAAGGCGCCACCAAGCTCATGGAGATGCGGGTGAAGGGCGCCCCGACCGTGCAGGACGCCCGCACGGCGGCCAAGGCTGTTTGCGGTTCGATGCTGACCAAGGCCGCCGTTTTCGGCGAAGACGCCAACTGGGGCCGGGTGCTCTGTGCCCTGGGCTACTCGGGCGCGACCTTCGACCCGGCCCGGGTGGACCTGTGGCTCGGTGACCTGCCCATGATGAAGGCCGGCGCCCCCCTCCCCTTCGATGAAGAGGCTGCGCTGGCGATTCTTAAGGAAAAGACCGTGGTCTTCACGGCCGACCTGCATAGCGGCACCGCCGAAGCCACGGCCTGGGGCTGCGACCTGACGTACGATTACGTGAAAATCAACGGCGCCTACCGCACCTGATCTGCTGGCGGATCGACCGCCTTCACGCGTCCAGTTCTCGCTTGCAGGTAATCTGCGGTCCTTCGGTGAATTTTTTCCTCAAGATAGGACCTCGGAAGGACCGCGAGCGGTAGGGAGAGGAGCGTGACTGTGCGCCAGAAAGCCTACGCATTGATTGTCGAAGACGGGCAGCTCCTGCTGGTCCGGTATTACTACCCCCGGGAGAACGCCTGGTACTGGAACTTCCCGGGCGGCACGCTGGAGCCGGGCGAAACCCTGGAAGAAGCCGTTCACCGGGAACTCATGGAGGAGTGCTGCGTCGAAGTAGAGGTCGGCCCCATGCTCCTGCGCGAGGCGGTGCCCGGGCGGGGTTACATCCGCCACTTCTACAAGTGCCGTATTACCAAGGGCACGCCGACCATCAGCGATAACCCGGCCACCAACGAGTCGATCGGAGCGATCGAGTGGGTAAGGTTGGACGACCCGTCTCAGTGTGGCGAATGGGGGCGGCGCAACTTCCCGCTCGTCATGCGGGCCCTCGCAGCCGAACGGAAATAAGCATGAATCCCCCGCGATTGCCCGCGGGGGATTCCTCACAATGCGGAAAGCTAACAGCAGCAGGGGATTGCATAGCGTATGCAATCGGTACTATACTTTATGCACATCGGATTCCGAGGGAGGCGCTGAAACGTTGCAGGAGCATAACACCCTCGCGCAGGGTTTGGACAAGGCGGCGGTACTGGCCGAGGCGCTGCCATACATACGCAAGTTTTCCGGCAAAACCGTGGTCATCAAGTACGGCGGGGCCGCCATGGCCGCCGCTGACTTGAAAGACGCGGTCATGCAGGATATCGCCCTGATGAAGTACGTGGGCATGAACCCGATTGTCGTACACGGCGGCGGGCCTGAAGTGTCGAACATGTCGAAGCGGCTGGGCCTGGAAGCCCGCTTTGTGGACGGCCTGCGGGTGACGGACGCCGCCACCATGGAAATCGCGCAGATGGTGCTGGTGGGGAAGACCAACCGGGAGATTGTCACCCACCTGGGCCAGCACGGCGTGAAGGCCGTGGGCCTGTCGGGCCACGACGGCGGCCTGGTCCGGGCGACCAAGCACGTCCACCTGTCGGTCAAGACCGGCGAGCCGGCCGACCTGGGCTTCGTGGGTGACGTGTCTGAAGTCAATGTTGACGTGCTGGAGTCGTTGACCCGGGCAGGCTTTGTTCCCGTCATTTCACCCATCGGCCTTGGGCCGAAGGGCGAGTCCTACAACATCAACGCCGACACGGTGGCGGGCGAAGTGGCGGCTGCGCTGAAGGCCGAAAAGCTCGTCCTGCTGACCGATGTGGAAGGCGTCCGGGCGGACAAGGATGACCCCGCCAGCCTGCTGGCCCGGGTAACAGCCGAGGAGATTACCGGGTGGATGGCCCGCGGCAAGATCGAAGGCGGCATGATTCCCAAGCTCCAGTGTTGCCTGACCGCCCTGGAGGCCGGCGTCAGCCGGGTTCACATCATCGACGGACGGGTGCGGCATAGCCTGCTGCTGGAGATATTTACGGACAAGGGCTCCGGCACCATGGTGATCCGGTAGAGAGAGGGGAGAGGCAGATGCAGAGCCAGGAACTGATGGCGAAAGATAAGAGCTACATCATGTCCACCTATGGGCGGTACCCGATTGCCCTGGTGCGGGGCCAGGGCGTGAAGGCCTGGGACGCCGAGGGGAAGGAGTACCTCGACTTCCTGGGTGGCATTGCGGTCAACTTGCTGGGGCACAGCCACCCGGCCGTTGTGGCGGCCATTGCCGAGCAGGCGGGCACGTTGATTCATACGTCGAACCTGTATTACACCGAGCCGGGCGTTGAACTGGCCGCCCTGCTGGTCGAGAACGGCGGGCTTGACAAGGTCTTCTTCTGCAACAGCGGCGCTGAGGCGAACGAAGGGGCGATCAAGCTCGCCCGTAAGTACCAGTTCCGGAAGGGCCACCCCGAGAAGACCAAGGTGGTTTCGGCCACGCATTCGTTCCACGGGCGGACGCTGGGCGCCCTGACCGCCACGGCCAAGCCCGAAATTCAGGAAGGCTTCGGCCCCCTGCCCGCCGGCTTCGCCTACGCCGAGTTTGGCGACATTGAGGCCCTCCGGGCCGCGGTGGATGACAAGACGGCGGCGGTGATTCTGGAGCCTGTGCAGGGCGAAGGTGGCATTTACGCCCTGACGCCCGAGTACCTGCAGGCGGCCCGGGCCATCTGCGATCAGGCCGGGGCGCTGCTGATTCTGGACGAAATTCAGGCTGGCCTGGGCCGAACCGGGCACTTCTTCGCCTACCAGGGCCTGGCGGTGAAGCCAGACATCGTCACCCTGGCCAAGGGACTTGGCGGCGGGCTGCCCATCGGGGCCATCTGCGCCACCCAGGAGGCCGCCAGCGGCTTTCAGCCCGGCGACCATGGCACAACCTTCGGCGCCAATCCAGTCTGCTGTGCGGCCGCTGTGGCGACGCTCAAGACCATTCTCTCCTCGCACCTGGTGGAGATGGCAGCCGAAATGGGCCGTTATCTCATGGACAAGCTGGAGGGCCTCAAGGCCAAGTACCCGGCCCTGGTCAAGGAAGTCCGCGGCAAGGGGCTGATGATCGGCATCGAGCTGTCGCAGCCCGGGGCCCCGGTGCTGGCGAAGTGCCACGAACTGGGCCTGCTGGCCAACGTAACGGCGGGTACGGTGCTCCGCCTTCTGCCGCCCTATGTCATCACCGCCAAAGATGTCGATGCGGCGGTCGCGATCATCGATCAGGCGTTGGCCTCGGCAGTGAACGCAAAAGCATAAGCGAACGGCCCTGTCCATCGCCATGGACAGGGCCGTTGCCTTTTTTACAGGGTGAACCTTGCAGCTTCCTTCTGCAGCACACGGGCAACCTGCTCAAGGTCCCGGGCCGAACGGGCCACCTCATTGACCGAAGCGGTCACCGACTCGATTGATGCGGACACCTCTTCTGTCGTTGCGGCGCCATCATGGGCGACGCTGGCGATGCGATGGACGGACGCACTCACCTGCTCGGTACCTGCCGACAACTCTTCGGTGGCGGCGGTATTCTCTTCCGTCACCGCTGCCAGGGAACTGAATGCGTCTACCACTCCCTGGGTGCGCTTCTGCGCCTGGTCGGTCAGGGTTGAAATCGCATGCATCTCCCATGCGGTCACCTGGGCCACTTCCAGAATCTGCGTGAGCACCGTGCCAGTATCAGCGACGAGCTTGCTGCCCTGGTCCACTTCCAGCTTGCCCGACTCCATGGCGGCCACCGCCCGGGCCGTCTGATTCTGAATACGGGCAATCAGGTCGGTAATGGTCCGGGCCGAGGCTGCTGAGCGGTCGGCCAGCTTTCTGACTTCATCTGCAACCACGGCGAAGCCCCTGCCATGTTCCCCTGCCCGGGCGGCCTCAATGGCCGCATTCAGCGCCAGCATGCTGGTCTGGTCTGCAATGCCGGAAATGGTCTCCGTTATCTCCGTGATCTGGGCGGAGAGCTTGGAGAGCCCGGCCAGTTCATGGGAGGCTTCGCCCACGCTGTGACGGATGCGATCCATACCGGCGATGGTGCCGCTCACAACACCAGTGCCCTGTTCGGCACTCTCGGCGGAATGCCGGGCAGCTTCGGCCAGGGTGGCTGCCTTGGCTGCCATGTTATCCATATCGGTCGCGGCCAGATCGAGCAGTTCAGAGGCCCGCTGTACTTCTGTGGAGGAATCGACGGCACCTGAAGCAATCTGGCTGATGTTCTGTGCGAACTCATGCATGGTACGGCCAACTTCGTCGGCGCTCCGGGCCTGTTCGGCGGCGCCATGTGCGACGTGGCTGGCGCCCTGCGAGGCGTCGGCGGCGGCTCTTGAAACCGAGGCGGAGGAGACGGCCATGGCGGCCGTAGCCCCCAGAATCGCCTCGGCGCCCTCCGTCACCCGCCCGGCAATGCTCCGCAGCCCGCCCACCATTTGCGAGAGGTCACGGGCCATTTCGCCGAACTCATCCTTCCGCTTCATCATGGCCTTGAGGTCGCTGTGGGTGGTAAGGTCGCCGCCGGCCACACGGCGGAGCGCAACCTGGAAGCGCTTGACAAAGGCTGTCAGTGTGCTGGCGAGAATCACCGCCAGTACCACAACGACCAGAATCACGGCGACGCCGATCAGAACCAACTGCCATATCACGGTGCGGAGCACGGCAATTTTCTGGCGGGGCTTGGACTCACCCGCATTTTGCCAGTCGTAGGTGATCGTGCCGTTGAAGTTCACCGCTCTAGCCTTTTCCAGGAAGGCTTTGCCCTGTTCGGAGGATGCGAGTTTCGTGCTGGTATCGCTAATTTTGGGGTGGAACAGATAGCTGCCATCGTTGGTCCAGGCGGTGGCGTAACCCGTCATGCCGTTTTCCAGGAAGTAGTCGTCCATGATGGAGCGGAGAATGGGGCCCGCCAGCGATGCAAACTGTGCCTGTGAGGCGCTTTGACCTGCGGTAGCGTTGACGGCTGCAGCCAGTTGGTCGGCCATGTACTCCATGTCTCGGGTGGCCAGACCGAGAAATGCCTCGCGCGATGCCCTCAGACTGAGCCCTACCGTCAGGACACTGGATGCGGCTACGATTAACACGATTGCGACTGTCAGGTACACCCGAAGAGAGTAGAGTTTCCGCACGGTGAAACCTCCACGACAGGAAATTTAGTACGATAATATCATATGAACCCTGCAATAGTAAATCCTGTATATACGCGAATTATCATGGCCCAAAAAAACGGAGGAGGGACGATTGTCCCTCCCCTTCTTATAGGTGAAATCGACTAACTTGTTCCTGCAAGCCTCGTGCGACCTGCTCCAACTCCCTGGCTGCCCGGGCCACGTCTCTGGCCGACCCGGTCAGCGAATCCATCGCAAATGAGACTTCTTCGGTTGCGGCTGCGGTTTCCTGTGCCACGCTGGCCATCTGCTGAATCGCGGCTGTCACCTGTTCGGTGCCGGCGGCCAGCTCTTCCGTGGCGGCAGTATTCTCTTCCGTAACGGCTGCGACAGCGTTGAAGGCGCTCACCACGCCCCGGGTCTTGTGGCGGACATCCTCGGTCAGGGCGGTAATGCCCGCCACTTCCCCGGCTGTGGCCTGGGCCAGTTCTCGGATTTGGGCGAGCACCTCGCCTGCGTTGGCGACCAGGGCGTTGCCCTGATCGACCTCGGCTGTGCCAGTATCCATAGCCTTCACGGCCCGGGCCGTCTGCTGCTGGATTCGCCCCACCAGGTCGGTAATATGCCGGGCCGATGTCGCCGAGCGGTCGGCGAGCCGGCGTACCTCCTCCGCCACCACTGCAAATCCCCTGCCCTGCTCGCCGGCCCGGGCCGCTTCAATCGCAGCGTTCAGGGCCAGCAGGCTGGTCTGGTCGGCGATTTCGGATATCGCCTGGGTGATTTCCGTGATCTGTGTGGATAGCTGGGAGAGCCCGCGAATCTCACCAGCGGCCTCGCCCACACGTTGCCGAATCCGCTCCATGCCGCCGATGGTGTTTGTGACGACCGCGGCGCCGTGGCGGGCGCTGTCGGCCGAGTTTCCGGCGGCCTGCGCCACGGTGGCTGCACGGCTGGCCATGGCATCAATATCGTTGACGACGGCAGACAGCATTTCTGACGCTCGCTGCACTTCGGAGGCCGAATCCTCGGCGCCAGCCGCGATCTGGCTGATGGTCATGTGGAACTCGCCCATGGTGCGGCCCGCTTCCGCAGCGCTCAGCGCCTGGTCGGAGCTGCCTTCGGCCACCTGTCCGGCGCCCTCGGAGGCCCCGTTGGCGGCGGTCGCCACCGCATCGGACGACTCGGTCAGCGCACCAGAAGCTTCTTGAATCGCCCGGGCGCCGTCCGACACACCGCGAATGATCGTGCGCAGGCTGTCGATGGTGTTCTGGATGGAACGGGCCATCTCACCAAGTTCATCCCGCCGCCGGCCAAGGGCGGTCAGATCCTGGTGATCGGTCCGCAGATCGCCCTTGGCCAGTCGTGCCAGCACGGTCTGCAGCCGGTTCAGCGTCGCGGTGAACGACCGGGCAACCATCAGGAAGGTAATCAGAATCGACACGGCCACGATCACCGCGCCCATCATGATCAGTTGGTTCTGAACGGCCCGGAACGGGAGCAGGAGATCGTCGTTGGTGTACGCGGTAATGGCAATGTGCCAGTCGGGCCTGGCGGCCAACGGGCGCAGTACGGCAAACTTGGCCCGGGGGGCCTTCTCGCCGGGGTTCTGCCAATCGTAAAAGATGGTGCCGTTGTACCCGGCTGCTTTGGCCTTCGCCAGGTAACTCTTGCCCCAGGCGGAATCGTTCATATTCCCCTGCGCCTGCCGGGGATGATAGATGAATGGTCCATCATTGGAAATGGCCACGGCATAGCCGTTCATGCCGCTCTTCGCAAAGTACTCCTCGCCGATTCGATTCAGGACCGGACCGGCGTTGCGTACAAAGTCTGCTGCGGTGCTGCTGTTTTGGGCGATGGGGTCCACTTCGGCCGCTAGCAGATCACTTATGTACTCAAGGTCTCGTATGGAGAGGTCGAGGTAGGCCGCCCTGGTGGTGCGAATGCTGAACCAAGCTGTTAGTGAAATCGACAGAATGAGCATCAGGCCAATTGCAACAGAAATAACGGTGCGCAAGGAATATAGGTGTCGCTTCATAGTTCGCCTCCGGAGATTAGTACCACTAATGCCGTGAGTATACCTGGAATTCCTTACGAATCCAATACGTTCCGAGCGCGAAATTCTTACATGGGCGCCGCGATCGGCAACTTTGTGAAGCTGTGGACAATCGCAGGACTGGCCGGGGCGCCCGGCGAAATGCAAAAAGGCACGAAAGGGAACCGGACGGGGGGATGACCGTGGTCGAATACGTGGCCCGCGATTGGAACGACCTGACCGACCAGTTGTTCAGCGACTCCTGGCAGGAGGATTTGGGCCGGTTTCGCTCTTCCCATGTATTCCGCGGCCTTCGCAACGCCGCACACGACCTGCGCCCCAGCCTTTCCCGGCCTGAGCGCAACTATATCAACGTCGAGAATCACCTGCTCCGGGCGTTCAAAAAGTACGCCCGGCAGGATGCGGTCATCGACGATTCCCTTTGGAACCTGCTGGCCGTTGCCCAGCACCACGGCCTGCCCACCCGCCTGCTTGACTGGACCTACTCCCCGTTCGTCGCCCTGCATTTCATGACGGAGAAGGAAGAGGACTTCGTCCACGACGGGCTGGTCTGGAGCGTGGATGTGGCCCGCACCAACGAGTACCTGCCGCCGCCCCTGCGGGGAATGCTGCGCAAGGAAGGCTCCATGGTCTTTACGGCCGAAATGCTGAGCCGGGCCGCCAGCACCCTGGAGGAGTTCGAGGCGCTTTCGACCGATGAGTTTGTGGCCTTTTTTGAGCCGCCTTCGCTTGACGCCCGCATGGTCAACCAGTACGCGCTCTTTTCGCTGATGTCGTCGGCGCGGGGCTGCCTCGATTCCTGGCTGGCGGAGCGGCCGGACCTGTGTAAAAAAATCATCGTGCCGGCCCCGCTCAAGCGGGAAATCCGCGACCGGCTGGACCAGGCGAATGTGACGGAGCGGGTGCTCTTCCCGGGCCTCGACGGCCTCAGCCGCTGGGCGGCCCGTTACTACGGGCCCCGGTCCACATCGTGACGCAATACGAAACGCCCCCGCCAGGCCTTTATCGGGCTCGGCGGGGGCGTCTTGCGTCTTCCTTACTTCTGATACAGCACCATCATGCTGATGGCGGGAACCTTGGCTGACCCGGTCACCGAACCGGCCTCGGCAACCTTCGTGCCCTGTACCGCCACGTTCCAGGCGCCGCCCGGCAGGTTCACCGTCACATCTTCCCGGTTCGGGTTGTAAATGACGATGATCTCCTTCCAGGCATCGCCACCGGCGTTATCCTTCAGCCGGAACGCGACCGTGTTGGCCGGCATGCCTTCTTCCAAAAAGCTGAGATGCTCGCGAATCTGCTCGGCGGTCGACAGCCGGAAGGCCGGATGTGCCTTGCGCAGCGCAATCAGACCCTTGTAGTACTCGAAGACCTGGCTGTATTGCGACTTCCGGGCCCAGTCCAACTGGTTGACCGAATCCGGGGCGTTGTAGGAGTTGTGGTTGCCGCCCTTGGTGCGCAGCATCTCCTCGCCGCCCTGAATAAAGGGCACGCCCTGGCTCGTGAAGACAATCGCCTGCGACAGCAGGTCCATCTTGATCCGGTCGGCCTCGCTGTCGGAGGCGTTGGACTTGGCAATCTTGTCCCAGAGCGTCAGGTTGTCGTGGGACGAAGCGTAGTTAATCGACTCCACAGGCTCCTTGGTAAAGTCCTCGATCCAGTTGTCGAAGGCGATGCCGCCCACCACACCGCGCTGGATGTTCATGGTCTGGCTGCCGGCGCCGGTGGCAAAGCCCTTCGTGACGCCATCGTTATCGCCCTTGATGGCGTTGCGGATGTTGTCGTTGAAGACGGCAATGTTCAGGCCCTGCTGCTTGCCCTTGTCAATGCGCAGCCCGCCGTCGAGGGCGCTGGCGCCACCGGTCCACGGCTCGCCGTAGATGATGATCGACGGGTCGATTTCATCCAGGGCGGCCCGGACGGCCTTCATGGTCGCGACATCGTGCAGGCCCATCAGGTCGAAGCGGAAACCGTCAACCTTGTACTCCTTCGCCCAAAGCTTGACCGAGTCCACAATGTACTTGCGCATCATCGGGCGCTCGGAAGCGGTCTCGTTGCCGGTGCCGGAGCCGTTGGAGAGCTTGCCGGTGGCATCGTAGCGGTAGTAGTAGGTCGGGGCGATGGATTCGAACGGGCTGGCGCCCATGGAGGTGTGGTTGTAGACGACGTCCATAACGACCCGCAGGCCGTTGGCGTGGAGCCCCTGGACCATCTGCTTGAACTCCTTGATGCGGGTGACGCCGTTGGGGTCGGTGGCGTAGCTGCCCTCGGGCACGTTGAAGTTCTTCGGATCGTAGCCCCAGTTGAACTGGTCGTTCCGCTTCTCATCGACCGAGGCATAGTCGAAGGCCGGCAGCAGGTGGACGTGGGTGATGCCGAGCTCCTTCAGGTGGTCGACGCCGGTCTTGACGCCGTTCGGCCCGATGGTGCCGGTCTCGGTAAAGGCCAGGAACTTGCCCTTGTTCTTGATGCCCGAGGTGGCGTGGGTCGACATGTCACGCACATGAATTTCGTAGAGGACGGCATCGGTCGCCTTCGTGCTGAAGTTCGGCCGCTGGTGGGCTTCGAAGCCCGCCGGGTTGGTTTCACCCCAGTCGACGACCAGCGCCTTGTTACCGTTGACGCCGGCGCCCACGGCATAGGGGTCCATCACCTCAAGCTTCTGGCCGCCGGTTTCGAGCTGGAAGGTGTAGTACTTGCCCCTCAAGTCGCCATCGACGCTGCCGACCCACGTGCCGCCCTGGTCGGCCTTCAGCGGGTAGGCCTTGGCCTGGCTGGCCGCGTCCTCGGGGCCAGCGTATACCAGCACGCTGGCGCTGCCCACGGTGGGCGCCCAGAGCCGGAAATTCGTGGCGCTCGGCGTGTAGGTGTGGCCGAGGTCATTGCCGTTGTAGACGAAGGCCGCATCGTTCAGCACGCCTCGCTTGAGGATGCCGGCGCCCTTCATGCTCTTGTGCTCCAGGGTATACTCGGCTTTGATGTCGGCGTCTTCAGCGAGGGTGATCAGCACTTCGGTCGTGCCCTTGCCCGTGGCGGTACCCTGCACCAACTGGATGTTGGACGACGGGTACCATTCCTGACCGCTGCCGTTGTCCTTGGTGAACTTGAACTCGGCGCCGCTGCCCGGCACCTGGCCCTGGCCGCTGCCGACCGGGACGTTCAGCTCGTAGCGCTTGGCCGTGGCGTTGTAGGTCATTTTCCATTCGGGCGACGGCTTGAACGAGCCGCCCGAGGTGCCCGACCAGGCGTTAAATGCGCCCGAAATGTAGATGGTGCTGTCGCCGGCGTCGTTCTTGGCGAGGCCCAGGCGCCCGGGCTCCAGCACGAAGCGGACCTGCTTGCCGGTGTCGATGAACTCGTAGCCAATCAGCCCGACCTCGGAGATGCGGGCGTCCTTTACGTTGTCGATTTTCCGGGCGGGGGTCAGCGTAAAGCCCTCGGTGCCGCCCGTCAGCTCAAGGGAATGGCTGAGCGAGGCGACAATCGTCCGCCGGCTGTCCATGTATGCGGTGCGGACCTTGGGGGCGGTGGAGACCTTGGCCTTGTCGGTTTCGAACTGCTCTTCGCCCTCAACGACCCAGATTTCGGCCTTGCCGTTCTGCACGTCGATGTAGCGGTCCTTACCCACGTCCTTGGCCGTCCAGCTGTCGCCGCCCTTGCGGACGATGAAGCCGACTTTGTCATGTTGCTCCGTGTAAGTAATAGTTGCTACCATGCCGAAATCGTCCTTTTCGGTGAATTTGTAGCCTGCGCCGTCCTTGCCGTTCGGCCAGACCCACAGATCCCACGGTTCATAGGCGCCGTCGTAGCGATAGTAGTGGATGGTAATGGTGGTACCGTTTGCAGCCTCGGGAGCGGGAGCCCCGGTCTTGTCGGTCTTTTTCGTGCATGCGTTGAGGATGCTGACCAGCATCAGCAGAGTCATGAGGATAGAGAGGGTTCTGCGCATGGATAATCCTCCTGTGTCGCGGGTACCACTGGTTGAGGTGGCAAGTTTGTGCAATCGTTTGCACAACAATCGGTAGAATTCGGCGACGTGATGGAGATTCCCTGCACCCCTCGATAGTCGTACTTCTGAAGTATAGCATGGGGTAACGGCTCGTTTGCGACCGAACATTATTTGCTTAGAAAGGAAAAACCCGGCCGGGTCAAGTCTATGACCACAACCGGGGTTGGCAAAGCAAGTCAGGGCGCTGTGCTGACCACGAAAACATAGGTTGAAGGCGGGTCTGACGCGTGGAGGGAGCTTAGGTTGACCGAATAGGCGAGATGGCTGCCGGTCGGACTGAGGGATACCCAACTGACAAAGACTCCTCGGGCCAGCTCGCTTAACTGCTTGCCCTGCCGGTCGTGCAATGTGAGGGTTTGGGGCATGGTGTTGCTGACAACTGCCAGGCGATCGTTGTCAATCCACACGGCATGGCCGGGGAGGGGGATGGGCATACCTTCTCCTGCGACGGAGGTCATGTAGTACTCCGCCGGGGCGGCCGCGTTCCAGTGGACGCCGTACACCAGGGCCTTCCCGTCGGGCGCCCAGGAGTCCAGCAGAAGGGTCGTCCGACCAGCGCCGGAATCGCTCCCCGGTGGGTAGTTGCCCGGCGCCGCCACCTCGGTGATGGTGCCGGTTTTCACATCAGCCACGCAAACGCGCTGATCGGACAGTACCGCCACGTCCGAAATGTTTGCTTCAAACTGCAGGTCACCGCACAACGTCGCGACTTTGGTGTTGTCCGGGGACCACATCAGTTCGTCGCCGCCCAGCAGCCTTCCCTCCAGGGCGAAGTAGCGGGCCGTGCCCGAGGCCAGGTCCAGCACACCCAAGCGGGGCGCCAGCTGCGGCTCGGCCCACGCCTCGGGATGCTTGGGGTAGACCGTGTCCATGGGTACAGACAGGTAGGCTATCTGACGGGAGTCAGGTGACCAGGAAGCCCAAAAGCTGTAGTAACCGGGCTCGTGCCAGGTGCTCAGGCGCCGGGCGTTCTGGTCCAGCAAGTAGAACCCCGGCACAGGGTCTGTGCGCTTGGTCTGCACCAGGTACCGGGTGCCGTCGGGGGACCAGGCATCCCACACATTGCTGCCATAAATACCAGGGGCTTCGACCTGGTGGGACTCACCGGTTCGCAGGTCCACAAACCAGCCGGCCTCGCCCTTGGGGTAGCTGACAACGCGAGTCCGGTCCGGGCTGACCTGCCACTGCGATCCGTCTGCGATCTTCACGGCGTCGCCGCCCGACGGCTTGAGCCAGTGCCCCGGCGCCAGACCGCTGAAAACCACGGCTAATCCGTCGAGCACCGGCTCGTTGATGTAAAAGGCCTGGCTGCTTGGAATGACGTTCAGCGCCTGCGGCAGGCCGTCCTTCAAATGGAGCACACTCAGTGACTCTTCCGCCATGCCCCGGAACACCCCGTATACCCGACCTTCATCAACCCATTGGAGGTTCCCGACAGACTTGTACGGGCCTACTCGGAAGCCACCCGGAATTGCTCTGCGCTGCACGGGGGCTGCTTCGGCGCCGGATGTAGGAGCCGGGAGCGGGACCACGGGGGGAGAGGGAGGTTCGACCGGTGCCGTGGGAGCGCCCGGCGACGTGGCGGGAGGCGGCGGCGGGGAAGCGGGCGTCGGGGCCGGATTTCGGGCACATCCCGCCGTCAGCAGGACCGTGCAGACCGCCAGTCCGGTGATTCGTCTCATGAAGCGGTCACCTCCTGACCCTCTGACGCTTTCCGCAGTTCTTCAGTTTCCCCAACAAAACGACCCGGGGCGAAAACACGCCCCGGGTCGCATCGCAAGAACGGAGTTACTCGGCCTTGGTCTCGGTTACAGTGGCGGTCTCGGCGGGCAACGCGGCCTGGATCTGCTGCACCTGGTCGCCCAGGCCGGGGATGTTGGCCAGCAGGTCGGAGATCTTCAGCCCGGTCAGCGTCTCCACCATGGCCGGGGCCGTAGCCACAACCTTGGCGATATCGCCCATGAACTTGTTGATGCCAACCTCGGAACCGGCACCGCCCGTGGAGAGGATGGTGACCTTGTCGATCTTGGAAAGCGGCTCGGCGGCAGCCCGCATGAGCTCGGGCAGAGCAGGCAGCATCTTGTCGAGGATGGCGGCCTGGCCGTACTGCTTATACGCAGCGGCCTTCACCTGCATCGCTTCAGCTTCGGCCTTGCCCTTGGCGAGCACGACTTCGGCTTCCGCCATACCCTTGGCCCGCAGGGCCTCGGCTTCGGCCTGGCCGGCCAGCTTCCGAATGTCGGCCTCAGCCTGACCAGCGGCACGCACCGATGCGGCCTGGCCCATGGCCTCCAGCTCGACCTTGCGAGCCTGGGCGCCGGCGATGGTCTCAACGCGCTGCTTTTCGATTTCGGCCTGCTTCAGGACGGTCGCGATCAGTTCCTTCTCACGCCGCAGGATTTCGGCTTCCTGCACCTTGACCTGCTCCATGCGTTCGACCTGCTGGACCTTGACTTGCTCGGCGATCACCTGCTGCTGCATGACGTTGGTCTGAATGTCGTACGCCTTGTCAGCCTGCGCCTGCGCCTTCTTGGTCTCGGCCTCGAAGGCCGCCTTCTTCAGGTTCAGGTCACGCTGCGCCTCAGCCTGCTTCGCAGCCGAGTTCGTCTGGGCCAGAATGGTCTCCTGGTCGGCCAGGGCCTTGGCGACCGATGCCTCACGCTGGGCAATCGCCTGCTTGATCTCGGTCTCGCGCTGGGCCTCAGCGGCGGCGATGTTCGCAGCCATCTGAATCCGGGCAATATCCGGGCGGCCCATGTTGACGATATAGTCGTTCTTATCCTTGATCTCCTTGACGGTGAAGGAAACGACCTCCAGGCCCATCTTGTTCATGTCGTCGGCGACGTTGGAGCGAATGCGGTCGGCGACCATTTCCGGCTCCTTCACGATCTGCTCGACGGTCAGCTGACCGACAATGCCGCGCAGGTGGCCTTCCATGACCAGCTTCAGCACCTGGTGCCGCTCCTGGATCGACTTGGAGAGGAACTGCTCGGAAGCAGTCAGAATTGATTCCGTATCGGACTTCACCTTGATCTGGGCGACGGCCTCAACCGTAACGGCGACGCCCTGGAGGGTGTAGAAATCCTGCTGCGGGACAACGTCGAACGACATCAGTTCCAGCGAAAGTTCCCGGAAGGACTGAATCAGAGGCCAAACCACAAGGCCGCCGCCCTTGGTAATCTTGGGGCCGCCAAGGCCGTACACGATCAGCGCCGTGTTGGGCGGAACCTTTCGGTACATCATCGCTGCGACGCTCAGCAGCAGCAGCACGCCCAAAATAGTGCCACCAACCACAATCCAGCTACCCGTATCCAAGCCCATCGACGATACCTCCTTGTTGCACTAACCGGGTCTACTAGTTCTGTTCCTGGTCTATCGGCAGCCCGGTCCACGGCTCCACATAGGCAAGGCCGTGCTCGTAACGCAAAACCATGACCTGCTCGCCCCTGGCGATGGGGGTCCCGTTCGCGCTGCGGGCCGCGGTGACCATGCGTGTGCCGTGCAGGCTGTAAACCAGTTCGCCGGTGCCGCCTTCGCGTATCCCTACGGTCAGCTTACCGACCACGCCGAGATAGTTCGAGGGGGGCATGGGACGTTCGTGCCGCACCAAAAACTTGAGCCACTTGTAGATCAGCCAGCCCGTGGCCAGGCCGCCGGCGCCCGCTGCCGGAATGGCCAGCAGCAAGGCAAAGGTCGATGTGCGGGTCATCAGGTAACCGACACCGCCGAAGCCCATCAAGAACGCCACCAGCGTCTGGAAGTTGACGGGCGATACACTGGCGACGTGAGCGCCGCCGCTGTCGCCAGGGCCATGCCCATGAACTCCCTGGCTCAGGTCGCCATGACCAAAGTCGCCATGGCCGCCATGCGCCCCGCCGTCGCCGACATGACCGATGCCGCTGGCATCAACAGCGCCCAGCACCGCCGAAACCAGCGTAAGGCCCAAGCCGACGAAGAACATCATCAGGAACACGGTTGACATCCACATACCCTCCTTTCGCATCCAAACGTGGTCTGCACACTAAAGAGGTAATTAGACAAGCGTTTGGTTCACACCTTGGAGATACTACAGGATGAAATCAGTTTTTTGTTGCCATTAGGGAGGTCGGCAGTTGATGAAATCGAGCAAAATCGTTCTGATCGGCAGCGGAATGGTGGGGTCAACCTTTGCCTACACCGTGCTGCTGCGGGGGCTGGCGCACGAACTGGTCATTATTGATGTGAACCGTGCGAAGGCCGAAGGCGACGCCCTGGACCTGAACCACGGCCTCATGTTGGCAAAGCCCATGAAAATCTACGCCGGCGATTATCCTGACTGCGAGGGCGCCGATATCATCGTGATCACCGCCGGCGCCGCCCAGAAGCCCGGCGAGACCCGTATCGACCTGATGAACCGGAACGTGGCCATTTTCGATGCGATCATCAAACAGGTGACAAAGTACAACACCGACGGGATCATGCTGATCGCCACCAACCCGGTTGACATTCTCACGCAGGTGGCACTCAAGCTGTCGGGCTGGTCCGCCAAGCGGGTGATTGGTTCGGGCACGCTGCTTGACAGTTCACGGTTCCGCTATCTGATTGCCGAAAAGCTGCGGCTGGACCCCCGGAGCGTGCATGGGTACATCATTGGAGAGCATGGCGACACGGAGGTGCCGGTGTGGAGCGGCCTCAACGTTGCTGGCCTGCTGCCAGACCAGTGTGAGTCGGACCACCGCTGGTGCCTGGACGAAGCCGATAAGGAGACAATTTACGAGGAGACCCGGACGGCAGCGTACAAGATTATCGAGCGGAAGGGTTCCACCTACTATGCGATCGCCCTGGCCCTGGCCCGCATTTGTGAGGCGATACTGCGGGACCAGCACTCGGTGCTGCCCGTCTCTTCCTACCTTGAGAATTACCACGGCGTGAGCAACATTTGCCTGGGGGTGCCCACGGTGGTCGGCCGCAACGGCGTGGAGGCCGTGATGGAGATCCCCCTCAGCGCCAGAGAGGCCGACCTGTTCCGGGCCTCAGCCGCCAAACTCCAGCAGTTCCTGACCGAAATCGGGTTCTAGCGTGCGAAACACCGCCCCGTGGCCGTAAAGGCCTTCGGGGCGGTGTTTTGTGCGTCATTCATCGTCATCGATCAGACCGATGGCTGACCCGCGGCTCTGCTTGTAAAGGAAGGTCGCCTTTTGAAACTGGAGCGCCAGGCAGAGGCCGTGTTTCTGGTGCCGATAAGTGGTAACGGGTATTTCAGTGACGAGGCCGTCAGGAATATCGGCACCCAGCCCGGTAAATGGCTCCGATAGGTCGGTGGTCAGCCGGCGCCCCTGCGGGGAACGGTGGACGGGGTGGCCACCGGCGGCGCCCGGTTCCAGGGGCCAGATGAGCAGTAGGCCTGACTGCTTGACCGGGGCGGTGGCAACGCGTTCTGGGAGGTCATCGTCCAGGTCGCGGGCGGCGCAAAGCTGTTCCATGGCCTGCTTGAATCTATTCGACCAGACGATGGTCTTGCCTACCGCCTTAAGCGAAACCTCAATTTTTCCTGACAGGTCCAATGCAGATTCACCTCACCTCTGCCGGGAATCTGCCTATATATACGATACCGGAGCGCGCTTTGTTCGGAGTAAATGGGTATTGCATATTTATGCACTATCGCCTTATAATTATGCGAGATGATACGTGTCGAGGAGGCGCCGCTTAATGTCGAAGCAGAAGTGTGTTCTGGCGTATTCTGGCGGGTTGGATACCACTGTGGCGATCCATTGGATCAAAGAGAACTACGACTGCGACGTTGTCACGCTGGCGGTTGACGTCGGTGCGAACGATAAGGACCTCGACTACATTCAGAAGAAGGCCCTGGCAATCGGTGCCACGGCCAGCTACGTGCATGATGCCAAGCGGGAGTATGCATACGAATACATTCTGCCGACCCTGATGGCGAATGCGATTTATGAGAGCAAGTACTACCTGTCCGCCGCCCTCTCGCGGCCGCTGATCAGCAAGCTATTGGTGGACGTGGCCCAGAAAGAAGGCGCCGACTTTGTCGCCCACGGCTGCACGGGCAAGGGCAACGACCAGGTACGGTTCGAGGTCTCCGTGGCGGCGCTCGACCCCAACATCAAGGTGATCGCGCCGGTGCGTGACTGGGCCTGGAGCCGTGAAGAGGAGATCGACTACGCCATCAAGCACAACATTCCGGTGCCGGTGGGCAAGGAGAACCCCTTCTCGCTCGATGTGAACCTGTGGGGCCGCTCTTGCGAGGCCGGTGTGCTGGAGGATCCCTGGACCGAGGCGCCCGAGGCGGCCTTTGAGTGGACGGTCAGCCCCCAGAACGCGCCGGAACAGCCGGAGTACCTGGAAATTGGCTTTGAGCAAGGGGTCCCGGTCTCGGTCAACGGGGAGTGCCTGGATCTGGTCGCCCTCATCGAGAAGGTGCATGCGATTGCCGCCGCTCATGGCGTGGGCCGTATTGATCATGTGGAGAACCGGCTGGTCGGCATTAAGTCTCGCGAGGTGTACGAAATGCCCGCGGCCCACGTGCTAACCCTGGCGCACAAGGAACTGGAGACGATCACCCTGCCCCGGGAGCTTCATCACTTTAAGCTGAGCTTGGAGCAGAAGTATGCTGAGCAGATTTACTTCGGGCTCTGGTTCACGCCGCTGCGCAAATCGCTGGACGCCTTCATCAAGGAGTCTCAGAAGACCGTGACTGGCAGCGTGCGGATCAAGCTGTACAAGGGCACGGCGGTTTGCGTGGGCCGCAAGTCGCGGCTGACGCTGTACAGCTACGACCTTGCCACCTATGACAAGGCTGATAAGTTCGATCACAAGGCTTCCAAGGGCTTCATCGATATTTTCGGGCTCCCCACCAAGGTCTTCGCAGCGGTGCAGAAGAACGCTGAGGAGAAGGAGACCGTAGCGGCCGACTAAGTTGCCGAGCCTATAAGGAATCCGGGGCGTTGGCGTGGTCAACGCCTCGGATTCTTTCGTCGAGCGGCTTTTTTGGAACGATGACGCCGATCTGGCAGAAAAAGGAATACCAAACAGAGAATGCCTCCGTACAGCACCAGACCAACCGGTGTTCTCTCGGGAGGACTCAGGCTTGAATCGGAAGCGTCGCACGCGGGAGCACGTAGTCGAGGACCCTAGCTACAACCATATTGAGCGGCAAGTTCTGTCCTCGGGCTGGACAACCCAACGCTAGGATCACGACTATGGCATTGACCTCACTGTCCATACCTACAACGACTGCGGCGAAATCGAGAATGGCTACATCTCGGTACAGGTCAAAGGGACTGACCACCCCCAAGTCACCGGGGGCAGCCACATCTCGGTAACCCTTCAAGCCAAGGACCTGCACTACTGGTTGCACGAGGTCTTTCCCGTTGTTCTCATTCGCTACGACGCAACCCACGACTTGGCATACTGGCTGCACGTACAAGCCTACTTCACGGGGCAACGCCAGTGGAAACCGTCTCCAAGAGAGAAAACCATCACTGTGCGAATTCCCGCGGCTAACCTACTAACACGGCTTGCCGTGCAGCAATTCGCCTTGGCGAAAAGTGCCGTGCTGAATACCTTCTGTGGAGTGAGCGTAATGCCCAAGCTGTCAGGCGAACATGGCAAAATCATTCGAGCTGAAGGCGAAGCCAACGCCAGGGAGGCCGTCTCTGCCTACAGTGATGGGTTGCCCGGCCTATATCTCCCGGGCACCAGGAAGAGAATCACCCTTCGGCATGGCATGTCGTTTCATGAGCTTCGCCAGGTGCTCATGGAACTGGGGTTCCGTGAAGGTCGCCACCTGAACGGGTTCCAGTCCTTCCAGGAGGAAACCTCTGGCGCCATGGTTCTCCTCCCGGAATACCAGAAGCATGATCACGTGCTCCGCATTCATCTCAACACGCTGCGGAAGCTCCTAATAGAAAAGAGCCTTGTAGAGTCGGTGTAAGCACAGGGGGTAGTGGCCGTTGCCACTACCCCCTGGCCTTTGTTCAACCTGGTTGACTTATGGGAAGCGTTCCAATCCGGCAGGAAACTTACGGTATAGATAGAACTTGGCAAGCAGAGATTGTTCCAGGAAAGGGAGAGGACCACTGTGAACTGTCCGCATTGTGGGGCCGCGATTGCTCCCAACAGCCGTTTTTGCACGGAATGTGGCAAGCCCCTGGCCGCTGCCGGCCCGGCTCCCATGCCCCCCGCACCTCAGCCCGGCCGGCCGCCCATGCCGGGCCAGCCTATGGGCATGCCGCCCGTTCCGCCGCCCGCCGGCGGTGCCCCGATGATGCCGCCCACCGGTGCGATGCCCATGCCGCCCCGTCCCGGCGGTGCTCCCATGATGCCGCCCACGGGCGGAGCGATGCCCATTCCTCCGGCGCCCCAGCCCATGGCGCCCGTGAACCCGGTGTTCTCGGCGCCCGCCCCGGCCCCCATGCCCCAAGCTCCCGTCCTGGCGCCCGTGGCCCCCGCACCCGCGCCGGTCCAGCCCGCCCCTGTAGCCCCGGCCCCGGTCACCCAGGTCGCCGCTGCCACCCTTACGGCCACCAGCGCCTACAAGTTGGCCACCGCGGGTGACCTGCTCAACAACGGCACCGCGGTCGCTGTGCTCGTCACCGAAGATCAACTTACCCTCCAGGTGCCCGGCGCCGCCCCCATCGTGGAGGCGATTTCCGGCCTGCGGCACGCCGTGGTTGGCGACTTTGACGGCGACGGCCTCCAGGAACTGGCGGTCTTCAACGACACCCAGGTTTGGGTGCTGCGCTTCAGCGCCCACGGCGCCGTGCCCAGCGGCAGGGCGACCCTCAAGGAAATGCCCGAGCACCTGACCCGGGCGCCCTTCACCTACGACGGCGGGCGCACCGTGCTCATGAGCGCCACCACCGAGCAGATCACCTTCTACGTGATCCATCCCTCCAAGGGCCTGGTGGAGATCGCCAAGACCCCGGTGCCCTTTATTGAACCCTAGGCCCCCTCAATGGGGGCCGTAGCCCGGCAGGCGTGGGCCCATTCGTGACCGGCCCACGCCGAGAGGGCCTAGGCGTAACAGCAGGGGCCCGGCCGCCCTGGGCCGGGTCCCGCTTCGCTCCCGGAAGGATGGAACACGACTCATGCGCAACTACATCCGTGTCGGACTCGTTCTCCTGTGCTCGCTGGCGGCGTTTGTCAGCCCGATCTTCTTCCTGGAAGACCGGCCGAAGGTCGGATACCTGATCGGCGGTCTGGTCGCCGCGGTACTGGCCAGGCAGCTTCTCGTCTGGATGATCGATGTCGAACATCACCTGCCCACCTGGCTCCGGGGCGCCCTCGGGGCGGCGGCCGGTGCCCTCTCCTGGGCGCCCATCACGCTGGTCGCCGTCTTTGATGTGATTCCAAACATGGCGGAAAAGGGCTTCAACCGGTTCGACCCGGTCTGGATCAGCGGCGGCGTGGCGGCGCCACTGGCGATTCTGGCCATCGCCGTTTGGCACGCGTACCGGCTGCGCCTCAGCCTGCCCGACGTCGTCATGACGGCGCTGTACAGGTACTCCTTCCCGCTGCTCGGGCTTGACCTGCTGGCCCGAATTCCGTCGGGTCTGCCCAAGCAGTACCCGTGGCTCTTCCTGTTTACGGGGGCGCTGTTCCTCACCCTGGATATCTTCATTCACGGCGTGGAGCCGAAACCGTACCGGGATTCGAAAGTGTAGCTCTTTGGTAAACTTCCGGATCTTTTGGTAGACCGAAGCGTCATACCAGTCGGGTGGCAACGCTACCCAATCGGAGCCAGGGGGCTACTTCCAAAGGAGAATTGCGGTTGCCTCCCCGGCGCGGCTACCATGTGAATAGAAGAACAAGTGAATAGCGATCTGGTCCGTTCTGCGGGAGAGTCTCTCCTCCACACCGGAGGCGAGCGCCGAAGGAGCAAACCGTCCCCTCCGTCAAGGGCACGGTGAATCTCTCAGGCCAAAGGACCGCGACGGGGCCCCGCATGGGGCAACCAGCTCTCTGGAAAGCCGCCCCCGGCGGCACCGACGGAGCAAGGCCTGCGGGGCAGGCCAAACCTCTCAGGTACAAAGACAGAGGAACGACTTTGACCAGTCGTTCCTTTTTTTGTGTCCATCTTGTGAATGTGTTCACAAGATAAAGGGGCAACCTATCGTACACGAGGAGATGAGGAGCATGGCGGACCTGCAAAATCAGCATCCTACGGTGATGGAACCTTACGATTTGATCATCGTTGGCGGCGGCCCTGCGGGCATGACGGCGGCCATTTACGGAGCTCGCGCCAAAATGCGGACCCTGCTGATCGAAAAGGCGAAGCACGGCGGTCAGGCGGCTACCACTGAAGAGGTGGAGAACTGGCCTGGCAGCGGCAAGACCACCGGCCCTGAGCTTATGAAGCAGTTCCGTGAGCACACCGAGCACCTCGGCGTTGAAATGATCAAGGAAGATGTGGCCCGGGTCGACCTGAAGGGCGAAATCAAGGTCATCGAAACCCGCAAGGGCAACCGCTACGAGGGCCGGGCGGTCATTCTGTCGCCGGGCGCCCATCCCCGTACGCTGGGCGTGAAGGGCGAGGGTCCGCTGCGTGGCAAGGGCGTCTCCTACTGCGCCACCTGCGACGCCGACTTCTTCACCGAACTGGACGTGGTCGTTGTCGGCAGCGGCGACGCCGCCGTGGAGGAGTCGCTCTACCTGACCAAGTTCTGCGAATCTGTCACGATGATCGTCCTTCATCCCGAAGGGACTATGGATGCCAATAAGGCCAGCCAGGAGCGGGCCTACGCCAACCCCAAGATCAAGTACGTGTGGCAGTCGGCCATCGAGGAGATCAAGGGCGACGGCATCGTCGAGTCGGTGGTGCTGAAGCACCTGGGCACCGGTGACCTGACCGAAATGCCCACCAACGGTGTGTTCGTCTTCATCGGCACGGTGCCGAACACCGAGTTCCTGAAGGATACCGGCCTGGCCCTTGATTCCCGGGGCTACATGCTGGCTGATTCCGAGACCATGGCCACCAACCTTGACGGTGTCTTCGCCGCCGGCGATGCCCGCCAGAAGTGGCTCCGCCAGATTGTAACCGCTGCGTCTGACGGCGCCATCGCCGCCTGCGCTGCCGAAAAGTACCTGGCCGAAGAGGAGCACCTGCGTCACGAGGTGCTGGAGCCTAAGGAGCCGGTGCTGGCCGTCTTCTGGTCGCCCGCCTCGAAGGAGAGCCTCGATGTACTCGGCTGGGCCGAGCAGGCCAACACCGCCGCCGGCGGCACCTTCAAGCTCGCCCGCATCGACCTGTACAAGTCCGCCCGTCTTGCCCAGCGCTATGGCGTGACACAGGTCCCGAGCGTGCTGCTGTTCATGAACGGTGAAGTTGTCGACCGGTTGGAAGGCAACTTTGACGATTTCACGCACTGGATCACCGAGAAGACGGTGACCGCTGCGAAGTAGGAGGTGAATGCGCAGATGTTGGAAGTCAACAAGGAAACCTTTGAAGCTGAAGTTCTGCAGGCCAAAGGCGCCGTCGCCGTTGACTGGTGGAGCCCCCAGTGTGAGCCCTGCAAGGAACTGATGCCCGAAGTTGAGGTTATGGCCGGCAAGTACGGGTCGACCATCAAGTTCTGCAAGGTCAACGTCATCGAGAACCGCCGCCTGGCCCTTGGTAACAAGGTCCTGGGCCTGCCCACCTTCCTGTTCTTTAAGGATGGTCAGAAGGTGGCTGAACTGGCCGGCCCCGAGGCCTGCACCCCTGAGGCGATCGAGGCCGAACTGAAGAAGCTCGCTTAGTCGGCACGCCGATCGTGCCGTTACCCAGTCGAAGCGAGATGGGAGGGCACCTGCATGAAGTTGGAGTTGGGCCGCATCTTCATCCGGGACGTGGCGTTTGGCGCCGAAACCCGGGTCGAGAACGGCGTGCTCACGGTCAACCAGGAAGAGCTTCGCAAGCTGATTCTGGCCGACGAGCGCCTGGTCGCTGTGGAGTTCCACATCGCCAAGCCTGGTGAGTCCGTCCGCATCATTCCGGTCAAGGATGTTATCGAGCCCCGTGTCAAGGTTGAAGGTCCTGGTGGGATGTTCCCTGGCATGATCGCCAAGGTCGATACCGTCGGCAGCGGCCGCACGCATGTCCTGAAGGGCTGCGCGATCGTTACCACCGGCAAGATCGTGGCCTTCCAGGAAGGTATCATCGACATGACCGGCCCCGGCGCCGAACTGACCCCGTTCTCGCAGCTGCTCAATATTGTTGTGCATGCCACTCCGCGTGAGGGCCTGACTCAGCACGAGCACGAAGCTGCCCTGCGGTTCATGGGCCTGAAGGTCGCCGCCCACGTGGGCCAGGCCGGCAAGTCCGTCCAGCCCGACGAGGTCATCACCTACGAGACCCTGCCGCTGCTCCAGCAGGTGGCGAAGTACCCGAACCTGCCGAAGGTCGTCTACGCTTACATGCTGCAGTCTCAGGGCCTCATGCACGACACCTACGTGTACGGCGTTGACGTGAAGAAGATCATTCCGACGTTCATCTATCCGACGGAAGTCTTCGACGGCGCCATTACGTCCGGCAACTGCGTGTCGGCCTGCGACAAGAACACCACGTACCACCACCAGAACAGCCCGGTTATCGAGGATCTGTTTGAGCGGCACGGCAAGGATATCAACTTCCTGGGCGCCATCGTGACCAACGAGAACGTCTACCTGGCCGACAAGGAACGCTCCTCGAACATGACGGCCAAGCTGGTCGAGTTCCTGGGCGCCGACGGCGCCATCGTCTCCGAGGAAGGCTTCGGCAACCCCGATACCGACCTGATCATGAACTGCAAGAAGATCGAGGCGAAGGGCATCAAGACCGTGCTGGTAACCGACGAGTACGCGGGCCGCGATGGCGCCTCGCAGTCCCTCGCCGACGCCGACAAGGCCGCCAACGCCGTGGTAACGGCCGGCAACGCCAACGAGACGATCGTCCTGCCGCCCATGGCGAAGGTCATCGGCTACCCGGAGCAGGCCAACGTCATCGCCGGCGGCTGGGCCGGGTCGCTCCGCCCCGACGGTTCCATCGTCGCTGAGATTCAGGTTATCACCGGTGCCACCAACGAGCTGGGCTTTAACAAGCTTTCAGCGCGAGGCATTTGATCGACCACAGAGATCACAGAGACCACAGAGGATGAAACAGAAACACACGGATATTGATTCATTTTAATTTCTGTGTACTCTGTGTCCTCAGTGGTAAGAAACCGCATCCATTCCCACATCATGATGCTAAGGAGGTGACTCCACGATGGAACTGAAGGGCAAAAAGGTGATCATCCTGGGCGACCGGGACGGTATTCCTGGCCCCGCCATCGAGGAGTGCGTCCGGTCAGCGGGAGCGGAAGTGCTGTTCGCCAGCACCGAGTGCTTCGTCTGAACGAGCGCAGGGGCCATGGACATGGAGAACCAGCGTCGGGTCAAGGAGTATGCTGAGAAGTTTGGCAAGGAGAACGTGGTTTGCATCCTCGGCGGCGCCGAGGCTGAAGCCAGCGGTCTCGCTGCTGAAACCGTCAGCAACGGTGACCCCGCCTGGGCCGGTCCTCTGGCCGGAGTCCAGTTGGGACTCAAGGCGTTCCACATCTTTGAAGACGAAATCAAGAATCAGGTCGACCCGGCCGTCTACGAAGCTCAGGTCTCCCTCATGGAGATGGTGCTCGACGTTGACGCCATTACCAAGGAAGTCAGCACCATCCGGAATCAGTACGCCAACTGGTAAGCGGAGAAGGCCTAGTACGGCGCCGCGTAGCGGCGATTGCCGTACGGAGCCCGAAAATGGCGCCGTAGGCGCCGAAAAGGGGGTCCGACTGTGCGGATCGTTCACTATATCAACCAGTTCTTCGGCGGCATCGGCGGCGAAGATAAGGCCGACTTCCGGCCTGAAGTTCGCGAAGGTGTCGTCGGCCCGGGCCAGGCTCTTAACCAGGCACTGGCTGGCACTGGGGAGATCGTTGCCACGGTGATTTGTGGCGACTCCTGGTTCAACGAGAACCTGGAAGAAGCCAAGGCGACCGTGCTCGAGATGATCAGCAAATATAGCCCCGACCTGGTGATCGCGGGTCCTGCCTTTAACGCCGGCCGCTACGGCATGGCGTGCGGCGCTGTCGCCGAAGTTGTCGGCAAGCAGCTGGGCATTCCCGTCGTCTCCGGTATGTACAAGGAGAACCCGGGCGTTGAGGTCTACCGCAAGTATGCGTGGATCGTCGAAACCGGCAACTCCGCCGCCGATATGCGCAAGGCCATTCCCGCCATCGTAGAGATGGTGAAGGTCTTCGCCGCCGGCCAGACGCCGGCCCCGGGCACCTACATCGAACGTGGCGTTCGCGTCAACTACATGGCCGACGAGCGCGGCTCCAAGCGGGCCGTCGACATGCTGGTCAAGAAGCTGACCGAGCAGGCCTTTGTCACCGAGTTCCCCATGCCCGAGTTCGACCGTGTTGCCCCCAACCAGCCGATCCGTGACCTCTCGAAGGCCAAGATCGCTCTGGTTACCTCGGGCGGCATCGTGCCGAAGGGCAACCCCGACCACATCGAGTCGTCCAGCGCCTCCAAGTACGGCAAGTACTCGCTGGAAGGCGTGACCGACCTGACCGCCGAGACCCACGAAACCGCTCACGGCGGCTACGACCCGACCTACGCCAACAAGGACGCCGACCGGGTTCTGCCCGTGGACGTGCTCCGCGACCTGGTGAAGGAAGGCGTCATCGGCTCGCTGCATGAGTACTGGTACGCCACTGTCGGTAACGGCACCGCCGTCGCTTCGGCGAAGGCCTTCGCCCAGAAGATCGCTGAGGATCTGCACAACTATAAAGTTGATGCCGTGATCCTCACCTCCACCTGAGGGACCTGCACTCGTTGCGGAGCAACGATGGTGAAGGAGATCGAGCGTGCCGGTATTCCCGTGGTCCATGTCTGCACCGTGGTCCCGATTTCGCTGACCGTAGGCGCCAACCGGATCGTGCCGGCCGTCGCCATTCCTCACCCGCTGGGCAACCCGAACCTGGATGCCGGCGAGGAGAAGAAGGTCCGCCGGAACCTGGTCATGAAGGCCCTGAACGCCCTGACCACCGAGGTCCACGGCCAGACCGTGTTCGAGTAAGTCGCTGTGGGGGCGCCGTCAATTGCTGACAGGCGCCCCTTTTTAACCGGAGGAGGCTACTTAGCCATGACTTTCCCCGTTATTAAGGGCGCCGCCTACTGCCTGGTACACGCCCCTGACATGCTGCTCCATTACGGGACGACGCCCGCCACCGAGCGGACGGTCAACCCCGACTCTGAGTATCTGAAGAAACTGCCCGCTTATCTGCGGTCGTACGACAAGGCGCTGGCCTATGCCCCGAACCAGGCCTACCTGGGCCGGCTGGGCCTCGGCGAACTGGCCGCCATGCCTCGCCCCTGGTACGAGAAGACCGTCGACGGTGCCGAGCGCTTCGGCCCGTACGGCGAAATGATGCCCGAGCCTGAGTTTATCGCCATGATGAAGGTGGTCGACACCTTCGACCTGGTCTGGCTCGAAGAAGGGTTCGCGGCTGAAATTGCGGACCGCCTGGCTGCGCACCCGGTCCTGAGCGGGATGAAGGTCGGTGCGGGCAAGCCCCTGGCCGAGCTGGAAGCCCGCCTGGCCGATCACCATGCCGCCCTGCCGCTTTACACCGGCGGTAAGCTGGCCGGCATCGTGCGGCGTGCGCACGATGTGGATGAGTCGCTCTCGGCGCACATCATCCTTGAAAATCTGGTCACAAAGGCCTCCGCAGTGTTGGCGCTCAAGCACCTGCTGGCCCGCGAGGGCGTGAAGCCCGAGCAGGTCGAGTACCTGATTGAGTGCTCGGAAGAGGCCTGCGGCGATATGAACCAGCGCGGCGGCGGCAACTTTGCCAAGGCGATTGGTGAAGTGGCGGGCTGCGTCAACGCGACCGGCTCTGACACCCGTGCCTTCTGCGCGGCGCCGACCCACGCCCTGATTGAGGCCGCGGCCCTGGTCCAGTCCGGCGTGTATAAGCACGTCGTGGTGGTCGCCGGCGGCACCCCGGCCAAGCTGGGCCTGAACAGCCGTGACCATGTCAACAAGAACATTCCCGCCGTCGAAGATGTGATTGGCGCATTTGCGGTGGTGGTTTCGGAAGATGACTTTGTGAGTCCTCGGGTACGCCTTGATGTCTGCGGCCGGCATAAGATCGGCTCCGGCTCCTCGCCGCAGGCTGTGATGGAAGCGCTCATTACCGAGCCCCTCGACCGGGCCGGCCTGAAGATCGCCGACATCGACAAGTACGGCGTTGAAATGCAGAACCCCGAGTGCACGGAGACGGCGGGCGCCGGCGACGTGCCCAAGTCGAACTACAAGTTGATCGCCGCCCTTGCTGTGAAGCGGGGCGAAATCGCCCGGACTGAGATCGAGTCGTTTGGCGCCTCGCACGGGTTTGTGGGCTTTGCCCCGACCCAGGGCCATATCCCCTCGGGCGTGCCGATCATCGGCCCGGTGCGGGAGATGATTCTGGCCGGTCAGGCGACCCGGGCCATGGTGATTGGCAAGGGCTCGCTCTTCCTGGGCCGCATGACCAACCTGTTTGACGGCGTTTCGTTTGTGATGGAGAAGAACCCCGGGCGCCCGGCCTCGGCTTCGAAGGCCGTCGAGCGGGCCCGGACCCGTGTGGGCGTCACCGTCCACGGCTCCGAGCACGGCGAGGCCGAGGTCGTGCGGGGCGCCGAACTGGCCCAGCGGATGCGGCCCGACCTGGAGGTCGTGCTCATCGGCAACCCCGGCGTCAAAACCTCCCTTGAAGTGATCGACGGCGACTGCATCGGCACTGACCATCGCGAGATGGAGCGGCGCCTGGCCAGCGGCGATCTGGCTTCGGCCGTCACCCTGCACTATCCCTTCCCGATCGGCGTGGCCACCGTAGGCCGAGTCGTGACCCCGGGCAAGGGCCGTGAGATGTTCCTGGCCACCACCACCGGCACCGCCGCCGCCGACCGGGTCGAGGCGATGGTGCGGAGCGCGATCTACGGCGTGGCCTGCGCCCGGGCGGCGGGCATTGAGGAGCCCACCCTGGGCGTGCTCAACCTCGAAGGCGCTCCGCAGGTCGAGAAGATCCTGGGCAAACTCGCTGAGGCCGGCTACACCAGCGTGCGCTGGGCTACGAGCGGCCGGGCCGACGGCGGCGCCCTCATGCGGGGCAACGACGTGCTGGGCGGCACCCCGGACGTACTGGTGACCGACTCCCTCACGGGCAACGTGCTCATGAAGCTGATGTCGGCTTACACGACGGGCGGCGCCTACGAGTCGCTGGGCTACGGCTACGGCCCCGGCGTGGGCGAGAACTACCGGCAGATCATCCACATCATCAGCCGGGCGTCGGGCGCCCCGGTCATCGCTGGTGCGATTACCTACGCCGGCGACATGGCAATCGGCGGGCTGGTGGGCAAGGTGGCGGAGGAACTGGGCGGCGCCCGGGCCGCCGGCCTTGATAAGCTGCTGGCTGAGCGGGCTGCGGGCACGGCCCCGGCGCCCGGGGCCGGCGCAGGCGCCCCGGCGGCCATCGTGGCCCCGCCGGAGAAGGTCGCCACGGCCGAAATCTCCGGTGTTGAGATCATGTCCCTGGAAGATGCGGTCCAGGCGCTCTGGGCCAAGGGCGTTTACGCCCGGCCCGGCATGGGCTGCACGGGCCCCGTGGTCCTGGTCGCCCCGGAGGACCTGGCCCAGGCCAAGGTCGTCCTGACCGAAGCAAAGTATCTCTAAGGCCGAGCAGCAAAGGCGGCCCACTCATGAGAGTGGGCCGCCTTCTTTCGAGCACAGAAAGGAATCCCACCCCGAGTTGCGGAAGAGCTTGATATTAACCTTCCAGGGGTGGATGAATGCAACGCATGCGGACCGTGCTCCGGCTCTGGGTGACTCGGCTGCTCTTGCTCATCGTCTCGGCCGTCTTGCTGGTGGGCGTCACCATGCTGAGCAAGGGCTGGGTCTACAAACTGAAACCGCCGACCCAGTTCCAAATCGTCAGCACGGAGATCGAATCGGTCCATTACGATGTTGGCCAATATGGTGCGGCCCTGCAGAAGTACTGGGCTGACCTGCGTGCCGGCACCCTCCTGCTCACCCCCCGGACCGTTGCCGGGGCTTCTTCTTTGCTGATGAACCCCCGGAACCGCCTGCCGCTGTTCGAGGTGCTGCGCCCGGCGTGGACAAACTCGCTCATGCTCTACTGCGCCTCGGTGGGCGCCGGGCTGGGCGCCGGCGTTTTGCTCGGCAGCCTGGTAACCTTGCGGCGCCGGTTCTGGAAGTCCCTCAGCATGGGCTTTTCGGTGCTCGGTCTGGCGCTGCCCGACTTCGGGCTGGTACTGGGCGGGCAGTTCCTCACGCTCTGGGCCAGCCGGACCATGGGGCTCAAGCTTTGGCCAATCCTCGCCGCCCCCGAAACCGAGCGTGGCTGGCTGCTGCCTCTGCTGGTGCTCAGCCTGCCGCCCGCGGCCTACGCCGCCCGGCTCACGGCCGGCGCCCTTGACGAGATCATGCGGGAGGACTACATTCGCACCGCCCGCAGCAAGGGATTGCACGAGGCGCGGGTCATCGTCGGACACGCCATGCGCAACGCACTGCCCCGCATTCTGAGCGGCCTGCCCGTGATGCTCGGCGTGGTGCTCTCCAGCCTCCCCGTGGTTGAACTGATCACCAACTGGCCGGGCCTCTCCAAGTGGATGGTCGGCGTCTCCGAGGAGTCGACGGCGACCGTGGCGGTCATCTTCCTGGCCTGGGGCGTGTTAATGGATGCCCTGGCCGGCTCCCTGCACGCAGCCGTTGCGCTGCCGGGCGAGGAGGTGAGCCCGTGAGCCGCAGGTGGAATCTGCCTTTGCTCCTGGGGCTCGCAATGGCTGTCGCCCTGATCGCAGCCATCGTGGTGCCGTGGGTGGCCCCGGTGGGCGACCCCGACCGTCTTACCTCGATGATCAAAGTGGACGGGAAACTCGTGCTGCCGCCCTTCGCCCCGGGCCAGGCGGGCATGCTGCTGGGCTCCGACCAGGGCGGGCGGGACTTGCTGGTACGCATCGTGTACGGCGCCCGTACGACCGTGCTGTATGCGCTCCTGATTACCCTGGTGCGGGTGGCCCTGGCCCTGCCGCTCGGCCTGCTGGCCGGTTGGTACAAGGGCTGGCTGGCCGGGCTCACCCGGGTGATGGTCACGGCCACCAACGGCGTGCCGGGGCCGGTGATTGTGACCGTCGTCCTGGGCGGCCTGGGCGGTTTCGTGCAGGGCTCTGGCTGGCTCGCGCTCTACTGCGTGGCGGTGGCGGCGATCGGATTTCCCCGCCTGGCGGAGCAGGTGCGCCGCCTGACCGAGGAGACGGCGAAACGCCCCTACATCGAGGCGGCGGTGGCGACGGGCGCCCCGGTGCGCCGGGTGCTGTGGCGGCACATTCTGCCGGTCATCTCCGGTGATGTGATGGTGTCGGTCGCAACCGAGATGGGTTGGGTGCTGCTGATCATGGGGCAGCTGGCGATCTTCGGCATCAACCTGGGTGGCACCGTGCGGCTGAGCTTTGACGGGCGCCCGCCGATCATCCTGGAGAAGGTGCCGGAGTGGGGCCAGATGCTCGGCATGAATCGCTCGCTGGTCCGGACCCATCCCTGGGTGCCGCTCTACCCGGCGGTCGCCCTGGCGATGACCGTGGCCTGCCTGCAGTTCCTTGCCGAGGGTTTGCGGCGTCGTTGGCTGCGCCGAGGGTAAGGCTTACAGGCCCTTGACAGCCGGGTTGAATCCGCCGCAGAAGGCGGGCGACTCGCCTTTCGGAATGACGCCGAGCGCCTCTTTTTCAGCGACGCCAACCGGCGCCATCAGAATGGCCAGTGGCGTATCGGCAGGCTCAGCTGGCGCCGGGGCGGGGGGCTGAACGGGCGTCGGCGTTGTTCGCAGGTACTCGCCCCCGTCGCCCATGCGGTTCGTACCGGCGAAGACGGCGCCCTGCTCAATTTGCAGGGCGGAGCAGCGGATGTCGCCATATAGCCGGGCCGTCTCCCGCAACACCAACGTGCCTGCCACCAACAGATCACCGTGAACTTCGCCGGCCAGCTCCAGGTCGCCGTCGGCCTCAACTCGCCCGCAGATTCGCACACCGTCGCTGATCGCGGCGGTCTTTCTTTTCCTCCAGGGCCACATGGTTCAGGCCTCCTGTTTACGCGATGGTAGGATGCTGCTCGGTCCAGGCAGTGGGGGCCGGGTTCCAGAGCCGGCTGGCCCACGCCAGGAACCCTCTGCCGTTCGCCGTGCTCGGGTCGGCGGGCACCACAGCCTGCGCCAGATGCGGCTGCAGGTAGCGGGCCAGGAAATGGCTGCCCCCGCCCGACAGCAGGATCACGTCAAAGGCCGAGACCTGCCAGCTTGACTGAATCTCCACCAGCAGCTTGGTTGCTACTTGCTCGAGCGCCCGGTCCCTCAGGTCCGCAATGTCGTACCGCCTGCCGGCGATATGGATCTCGCCGCGGATGACCGCCTCATCCAGGGCGTAAGTCTCCCGCTCGATGCCGTAACTGGCCTGGAGCGCAGCGGCAATCTCTTCGTAGGCGGTCACCAGGCCGACAGGAATGGTGCGGCTCTGTTCATGGACGTACTCCCCGTCGACGACCGAGACCAGATCGCTGGTGCGAAACCCGATATCGATGATGCCGACGCCGCCCTGCAGCAGGCGGCTGTCCTCACGCACCTTGCCCCGGGTGTCCAGCACCTGCGACCAATATGTACCCAGCGGCTGTGGTACCACCGTTACCCGGTCGACCCGGATGATACATTCCTCAGGTCCCTGGGCCGTCATCCGGAGGATGCGGTGTTCGCCCCGAATCTGCCGGGTCAGTTCATCGGCCAGGTGCATGCGCCCCGGTGGCAGTCCGGTCACCACTGCGAAGCTGTTCAAGGGCTGGTTGCAGAAGAGCGACAGCGCCGCCAGGAAGAGGACCTTGAAGGTATTGCCTTCGACCCGGGTGGCTGACAGGCCCCGGGCGGCCAGGCGGGAGTGACGAATGGCCAGATTACCCACGTTGTACACGCGGCCGTCCACGGCCACCCGGAGGTCGTCGGTGCGTGACGGAGCCTGGAGGCCCATGCGGGGTGTGGCGTCGGTGGTCCCTTCGCCCACCACGCTGGGGAAGACGTAGCCTTCCTGCCCGTCCGTGATCTTCACAAATCCATAGCCGATGTCGATGCCCATGCAACGTTCCATGCCAGGACCCCCTTCTGACACTTGTGGTTCGTCGGTTTCTTCGGATGGTCGAAACGTTTTGTGTCCGCCGAGTCGAATCCTTCTGGACACGAACCGTACGGGACCGAAGTCCTACGGAAAGGAACTCAGGGTCTCGATTGGACTTCCCCAGAAGGGACTTAGGTCTGTCAGCAATTGGTCACGGGTCTCCGGAACCTCCGAAACGACAAGAAGCCCCCTCTCATCCGAGAGGGGGCGTTTTTGGGTGACCTGAAAAAAGGCCGAACGACTTCGGGCCTTACAAGTTTAGTCTAGCACGCCGGAAGATTATAAGTCTAGTTATTTCGATACTGCTACCGTACAGTGATGGCAAAGGAGGCGATTGACCTGAACATCATCATCCGCACACCTCGCCCGGAGGATATTGAGGCGGTGGTCGCCATCAGCAGGGAGGGGTACCCGGAGCGCTCTGAGGACCCGAAGCATTGGCAGGACCCGGACCCCAGGCGTTATTTCGTGGCCGAGGAAGATGGGGAAGTGGTCGGGTACGGCTGCCTGAGGCCCGACCTGCCCCGGCAGCCGGAGGTGCCGCAGTACCGGCTCCACCTGGGCGTCCGCCCGGACCGCCGGGGACGCAGCATCGGCGGCCGGCTGTACGATCACCTGTACGAAGCCCTGGTCAGCCTGAGGGCGGAGAACGTCTGGACCCGGGTCCGGCACACCGAGTTCGATACCCTGGCCTTCCTGGAGCGCCGCGGGTTCATGGACAGGCAGCGCCAGATCTATCTGACGTTGGAAGTGGCGGCCAGCGTACCCCAGGCCAGCCCGCCGCAGGGCATCGTCATCACGACGCTGAAAGACGAGCTGGCGGCACACCCGGACTGCTACCGAGCCATTCACGACCTGCAGAACCTCTGCTTTGCGGATATTCCCACCGCCAACCCCACGCCGCTGCCGTCCTTTGATGACTTCCAGAAATCCATGCAAGATCCGGCGCTGCTCTTTGACGGCTACTTCCTGGCCAAAGCAGGGGAGCGTTTTGTGGGACTCAGCTACTTGGCAAGGGAAGGAGGCGGGGCGCCGACCACCCTGAGCCAGCGCCTGACCGGCACCCACCCCGACTTCCGCCGCCGGGGCATCGCCATGGCGCTGAAGGCCTGCACGCTCCGGTACGCCCGGGAGCACGGCTGCCGCCGCATCATCACGCGGACGAATGCCCTGAACACGGGCATGCTGGCCGTCAACCGGGCGATGGGCTTTGCACACTGGTACACCGACATCCAACTTCACCGGCCGATCGGTCACTGAACCGCCCTCTAACAAAAAGGAGCCGTCACATGCGACGGCTCCTTGCCCTTATGCAGCTAGCGTCGTATCCAACGGCCCTACCCCAGGTGCTGCTTGATCATCTGCAATTGGCCGAAGTGGTTGGTGGCATGATAGGCCACCAGCGAAACCAGCCACCGGAGGGTGACGGGGGAGCCCATGGGGCTGACCTCCCGGTCCAGGTCCTCGGCCTTCAGGCCGGCGAGGGCTTCCTTGATCATCCCCTCGCCTTTATGCAGCTTGGCGACCAGGCTCTCGACCGTCTCGCCCTCGGGCTGAGGCAGGGTCTGCCCGCGCTGATCCATCAGGAACTCCGCCTTCAGGTCGGCCGGCAACTCCTGTCCCCAGAGCAGGTGGGCAAAGCCGACCTCCGTGCCCGCTACATGGAGCACCAGCGCCGCGATGCTGTTGTTAAACCCGGCCGGCCGCGCAGCCAACTGCTCCGGGGTGAGCCCGGTCAGCAACCGCTCAAACCGACTCCGACCAAACTTGTAAGCATACCAGATGCCCGCGATCGCCGGATCGAAGCCGGCCTCCTTCTGAATATCCATCGCCATCGAGTGAACCCTCCTTTGTTGCCGCAACAATTCTACGCTGGCCCGAAGGGTTCCTTGCAAGAAGTTTGAACCTACATAAGCGAATTCAGATATCTAGGCACCCTCAATGGGTGCCGTAACCCGTCAGGCGTGGGCCTAACCTCGACCGGCCCATGCCGAGAGGGTATAGGGTGCGATCGATCGCAAGAGACGAAACCCAAACGGAGGTGATCAGGTGGACGACGCCCAACTGGTGCGCCGGGTGCTGCAGGGAGATCGGGAGGCCTTCGATCTGCTGGCGGCGCCCCACCTGACCCGGGCTTATCGTACCGCCTGTGGCATCACGCACGATGCAGAAGCGGCGGCTGATGCCCTTCAGGAAGCGCTGATCCGGGCCTACCGAGCCTTGGGCAACCTGCGGGACGGCGCGGCGTTCTACCCATGGTTTGTCCGGATTCTCGTGCGCGAGGCCCTGAAGCAGTCGCCACGCCCCACTACGCTGCCCTTTGTGCCGACCATCGCCCCCACGACCCCGAAGGGCGCCGTGCTCGCCCTGGAAGAACGTGGGCGCATCTGGTCGACACTGCAGAGCCTGTCGCCTGACCATCGGGCGGTGGTGGTTCTGCGCTACTACGAGGACCTCTCGGAGGCGGAGATGGCTGAGGTCCTGGGCATCAGCCCGGGCACGGTCAAGTCTCGCCTGCACTATGCCCGCCAGAACCTGGAGCGCCGGCTGACGCGGGAACCCGGCCTGGCGCCCCGGGTAGCTGAAGGAGGTACAGGCTATGAGTGAAGAGCGCCTGCGCACACTCCTGCGGGAAGAACTGGACTCCCTTCCCCTGCCGGAGCGGTTCTTGTCCCCTTCACAGTTGGTGCTGAAGGCACCGGCGCCCCGCCGCCGCCTCATCTGATCGGCGGGAGGTCCTTCGGGCCATCAGCGAGCTGCAGCCGGGGCAGTCCCTGCAACATCCGCCTGAGGCGGGCCCTGACGAGGACCGCACGATCTACGAGGCAACGACCATCGCTGGACTCCTTGGAAACGGCACGGACCTGCCGCTGCCTGCGCTCATGCCCCCGAGTCCGGAGACCAAGGTGGTGGTTTTGCGTGCTTACGTTGGACAGCCCGTGGTCTACACCGCATTGCAGACCCAGTACACGGTTCGGCTGGGGATGAAACAGTATGGCGTGTTCTACTATTACACGCCTGCCGCCACGCCCCGAACGGAAGCGGAGGCGGCGGCCCTTGCCTATCGCGATCATGTGTTTGCCAAGAACGTTACTGACGTCCAAAAACGGACGATCACCCTGAAGGGCCAGGACGGAACGGCGATCAGCAGAAACGGCGGAAAGTCCTGGACCATCCGCTGGTTCTCCACAACAGGCAGCGGGTCCATCCATAGCGACATGCCCCTCGAAGACCTGGTGCGGATCGTCGAATCGATCCCGACGCCGTAACCAAGAGGCAGGTCCCGCCGGACAATTCCGGCGGGACTGTTGCATATTTATACGCACCGGCCTATAATTATGCCAATCCAAACCGGACCGGAAGGAAGATCGCCCGTGACCAAACTGTGGGGTGGCCGCTTCACCAAAGCCGCCGACAAGACCGTGGAAGGCTTCACCTCTTCCCTGGCCTTCGACCGGCGGCTTTACAAGCAAGATATCCGGGGCTCCGTCGCCCACGCCCGCATGCTGGGCCGGCAAAAAATCATCTCCGCCGATGACGCCGCCGCCATCGAGCAAGGCCTCACCGAAATTCTGGCTGAAATCGAAGCCGGCGATTTCCCCTTCCGCCGCGAATATGAAGATATCCACCTCAACATCGAAAAGCGCCTGATTGAAAAGATCGGCCCTGCCGGCGGGCGCCTCCACACCGCCCGCAGCCGCAACGACCAGGTCGCGACCGATGTCCACCTCTGGGTCAAGGATGAGACCGCCGCCGTCCAGGCGCTGGTCAGCGACCTTCAGGGCGCCCTGGTCGACCGGGCGGCCGAGCACAAGGACGTCATCATGCCCGGCTACACCCATCTGCAGCGGGCGCAGCCGATTCTGCTCGCCCACCACCTGCTGGCCTACTTCTGGATGCTCGAACGGGACCAGGGCCGCCTGGCGGATACCCGCAAGCGGGCCGACATCTCCCCCCTGGGCGCCGGGGCCATGGCCGGCACCACCTTCCCCATCGACCGCGCCTTCACCGCGCAGGAACTCGGCTTCGCCGCCGTCTACCCCAACTCGATGGATGCAGTCAGCGACCGCGACTTCATCCTGGAGTTCCTCGCCGCCGCCGCTATCTGCCAGATGCACCTCTCCCGGCTCTGCGAGGAGTTGGTCAACTGGTCCTCCACCGAGTTCGGCTTCGTGGAAATGGACGACAGCTACAGCACCGGCTCGTCCATCATGCCGCAGAAAAAGAACCCCGACGTCGCCGAAATCGTGCGGGGCAAGACCGGCCGCATCTACGGCGACCTGATGGCGCTGCTGACGGTGCTGAAGGGCATCCCGCTCACCTACCACAGCGACCTCCAGGAAGATAAGGAGCGGCTGTTTGACGCCGTTGATACCCTGAAGGCCTGTCTGACCGTGACCGCGGGGATGGTCGCAACACTCAAGTTCAACACGGGGCGTATGGCGAAGGCGGTCCGGCAGGATTTCTCCAACGCCACCGACCTGGCCGATTACCTGGCCAAGCGGGGCCTGCCCTTCCGGGAGGCCCACGAGGTGGTCGGGAAGCTGGTGCTGCACTGCATCCAGGCCGGCAAGTTCCTGGCGGGCTGCGACCTGGCTGAACTCCAGCGGTTCTCGTCCCTCATCGGGGAGGATGTCTACCACGCCATCGCCCCGGAGACGTGCGTGGAACTCCGCACTTCCCAGGGCGGGACGGGCCCGGCGGAGGTGGAGGCCCAGTTGACCATGGCGGCTACAATCATCTCTGCCAGAATGTAGGATGTTTTCCGATATTCACCTAAGATGTTCTAAGAAGTTGGACCAAGTTCTTAGAAACTGGTCTGATTTTCTATGCCTCACATCCATCTCCTAAGGAATTTGGTCGAAGTTCTAAGAAGATGGACCAAGGCCTAAGAGGTGCGTGAAAGTCATAGAGTCTCCGTTCCGGTTCAAAGAAGTTGGTTGTATTTGCTAAGAACTCCTATAAAACCCTAACGTGTTCTAACCAGCCCGCCAATCTTCACTCCGGTCCTCCTCCCACGGAAGACCGGGGATTCTTTTTCCATGGCAGGGTATTGAATAAATATGCGTAGGTGATGTATAATCATGCATAACAACAAGCCCCTTGATTCGCGGCAACCACTCGGGTATAATCCGAGTTTAGAACAATCAGGTTTGCCTGCCGCGGATTAAATCGGGTGCTGTGACGCCCGGATCTTGAGGAGGGTACCGACATATGAAAGGCTATCTGGTACTTGAGGACGCGTCTCTCTTCGCGGGCGAAGGCTTCGGCGCTGCTGGCGCGGTGGCCGGTGAAGTGGTTTTCAACACCGGCATGACCGGCTACCAGGAAGTACTGACCGACCCCAGCTACTACGGCCAGATTGTCAGCATGACCTACCCCTTGATCGGCAATTACGGCATCAATGTCGCCGACTTCGAGTCGCGCCAGCCGTGGATCAAGGGCTTTATTGTGAAAGAGCTCTGTGACCAGCCCAGCCATTGGCAGGCGGTCAAGAGCCTTTCTGCGTATCTGGCCGAAAACGGCATCCCCGGCCTGGCCGGCATCGACACCCGGGCCCTTACCCGGCACCTGCGCGACGCCGGCACCATGCGGGGCGTCATCGCCGTTACGGAAACTGACGCCACCCCCGAGCAGATCGAAGCCTGGGTGGCGCAAGCGAAAGCCTTCACCTGCAACGACCACGTCAAGCAGGTCACCACACCCATCCCCTACCGCATCTTCGGCGACGGCCACCGGGTCGTCGTCATCGACTACGGCGCCAAGGAAAACATCCTCCGCTGCCTCACGGCCCGCGACTGCGATATCATCGTCGCCCCGGCCACGGCCAGCCTGCGCGACATTCTTGACATGGCGCCCGACGGCGTCATGCTGACCAACGGCCCCGGCAACCCCACCGACCTGCCCGAAGCCATCGCAACGGTGAAGGGCCTGCTCGACCTGGGCACCATCCCCGTCTTCGGCATCTGCCTGGGCCACCAAATTCTCAGCCTCGCCCTCGGCGCCAGCACTTACAAACTCAAGTACGGCCACCGGGGCGCCAACCACCCCGTCAAGGACTACATCACCGGGCGGGTCTACATCACCAGCCAAAATCACGGCTACGCCGTCGATGAGACCACCCTCGACCTCGCCCAGGTCCAAGTCACCCACCGCAATCTGAACGACCACACGGTCGAGGGCATCGCCCATCTCTATAAGCCCGTATTCAGCGTCCAATACCACCCCGAAGCCGCCCCCGGCCCCGAAGAGAGCCGGTACCTGTTCGATCGGTTCATGGCCCTCATGGCCGATGCGGCGGCTCCCGTGGCGAAGCTCGCGTAAATCATACAGTTGAGGGCTCGCCCGAGTACGCGGCGAGCCCTTTTATGAGGAGATAGACAGATGGGGAAGCGGCAAGATCTGAAGCGGGTTATGGTTATCGGCTCCGGTCCCATTGTCATCGGGCAGGCGGCGGAGTTTGACTACGCCGGCACCCAGGCCTGCCAGGCCCTCCGCGAAGAGGGGCTGGAGGTCGTGCTCGTCAACTCCAACCCGGCCACCATCATGACCGACGCCCAAATGGCCGATGCGGTCTACCTTGAACCGATCAGCCTCGAATTCGTGGAGCAAATCATCGCCAAGGAGCGGCCCCAGGGCCTGCTCCCCACCCTGGGCGGTCAGGTCGGCCTGAACATGGCCGTCAAGCTACACGAGGCCGGCGTGCTCCAAAAGTACAGCGTCAAGCTCCTCGGCACGCCGCTCGAGGCCATCCAGCAGGCCGAAGACCGGGAGCAGTTCCGCTCCCTCATGCAAAAGATCGGCGAGCCGGTGCCCGAGTCGACCATCGTCAACACCGTCGCGGCCGCCCTCGCCTTCGGCGAAGAGGTCGGCTATCCGCTCATCGTGCGGCCCGCCTACACCCTGGGCGGCTCGGGCGGTGGCATCGCCGCCGATGCCGAGGCCATGCGCGAAATCGCCACCAAGGGTCTCACACTCTCCCCCATCAGCCAGTGCCTGATCGAGCGGTCGGTCGCGGGCTGGAAGGAGATTGAGTACGAGGTGATTCGTGACTCCGCCGGCAACACCATCACCATCTGCAATATGGAAAACATCGATCCCGTGGGCGTTCACACGGGCGACTCCATCGTGGTGGCGCCGTCGCAGACCCTGTCGGACAGGGAGTACCAGATGCTCCGGTCCTCCGCCATCAAGATTATTGGCGCCCTGGGCATCGAGGGCGGGTGCAACGTGCAGTATGCGCTCAACCCGCTCAGTCAGGACTATATCGTCATCGAAGTGAACCCCCGCGTCAGCCGGTCGTCGGCGCTGGCGTCCAAGGCGACGGGCTACCCCATCGCCAAGGTGTCGGCGAAAATCGCCATCGGTCTGACGCTGGATGAGATCAAGAACCCCGTCACGGGCACCACCTACGCCGCCTTTGAGCCGACGCTCGACTACTGCGTCCTCAAGATTCCCCGGTTCCCCTTCGACAAGTTCGTCACGGCCTCCAAGAACCTCGGCACGCAAATGAAGGCGACAGGCGAAGTGATGTCCATCGACCGGACCTTCCCGGGCGCCCTGCTGAAGGCGATTCGCTCCCTGGAGACGGGGCGCGACGGGCTGATGCACCCCGGCGTGGCCCGCTTCGAGGACGATACGCTGAAGGCCAAGCTGGTCACCCCCAACGAAGAGCGCATCTACGTGGTGGCAGAGGCGCTGCGTCGGGGCGTGAGCGTCGAAGAAATCTGTGCCCTGTCGCAAATCGACCGGTTCTTCGTGGACGGCATCAACCGCATCGTCCAGATGGAGAAGGCGCTGGTCGAGTTGCCGCTCCACTTTGATGTGATGCGCAAGGCGAAGCGGCTGGGCTTCTCCGACAGCTACATCGGGCGCCTGATCGGCAAGCCGATGATGGAGGTCCGGCAGATTCGCCACGCCATGAACGTTCGGCCCGTTTACAAGATGGTGGACACCTGCGCCGCCGAGTTTGAGGCGACGACCCCTTACTACTACAGCTGCTATGATGGCGAGAACGAGGCGGTCAGCCCGCCCGGGCGGAAGGCGATTGTACTGGGGTCCGGCCCCATTCGCATCGGGCAGGGGATTGAGTTTGATTACTCCGCCGTGCATGCCGCCTGGCAGCTCAAGGAGGAGGGCGTGCAGAGCGTCATCATCAACAACAACCCCGAAACGGTCTCGACCGACTTCAACACCTCGGACAGGCTCTACTTTGAGCCGCTCACGGTGGAAGATGTGCTGAATGTGCTCGAACAGGAGGGGTGGGGCGCCGCCGCCACCCACGCCGGCGGCATCGAAGGCGTCATCTGCCAGTTCGGCGGCCAGACCGCCATCAACCTCGCCCTGCCCCTGGCCGAAGCCGGCGTGCCCGTCCTGGGCACCCCCATCGCCGAAATGGACCGCGCCGAAGACCGCAAAAAGTTCGACGACCTCCTCATCGACCTGTCCATCCCCAAGCCCCCGGGCGCCACGGCTACCTCGGCCGACGAGGCGGCGGCGGTCGCGGCCCGGGTTGGCTACCCCGTCCTGGTCCGCCCCAGTTTCGTCCTGGGCGGCCGGGCCATGGAGATCGTCGACAACGAAACCGAACTGCGCGAGTACATGCAGAACGCCATCGACGTCAGTTCCGAGCGTCCCGTGCTGGTCGACCGTTACTTCCTGGGCAAGGAGCTGGAGGTCGACGCCGTCAGCGACGGGCAGCAGGTGATTATCGCCGGCATCATGGAGCACGTGGAGCGGGCAGGCGTTCACTCGGGCGACTCCATCGCCGTCTATCCCACCCTTACGGTCTCCAACAAGCTGCGGGAGCAGATTGTGGGCTACTCCACCCGGCTCGCCCTGGCGCTCAAGGTGAAGGGCCTGGTCAACATTCAGTACGTAGTCTACGGCGGCGAGGCGTATGTGATCGAGGTAAACCCCCGGTCGAGCCGCACGGTGCCCTTCCTGACCAAGGTGACCGGCCTGCCCCTGGCCAAAGTCGCTACCCAGGTGATCGCAGGCCACACCCTGGCCTCCCTGGGCTACGGGCCTGACGCCGGCACCCTCCAGGCCCGCCTGAAGCCGGGCGACAAGCTGCGGGGCACGGGGTGGCTCTGGCCGGAGCCCGCCGAGCGGGTCAGCGTGAAGGCCCCGGTCTTCTCCTGGCAGAAGCTGACCTCAGTCGACACGGCCCTCTCGCCGGAGATGAAATCCACGGGCGAAGTGCTGGGCGCCGACCGTGACTTCCCCCGGGCGCTCTACAAGGGACTGCTGGCCTCGGGGTTCAAGGTGCCCTACCGCGGGACGGTCCTCTTCACCATCGCCGATAAGGACAAGGCCGAGGCCATGTCGATCGCCCGGGACTTTGCCGACCTGGGCTACCGGCTGATGGCCACGGGCGGCACGGCCCGGGCCCTGCAGGCCTGCGCAATCCCCTGCGAGGCCGTGCAGAAGGTGGCGGAGGGCTCGCCGAATATCCCCGAGCTGATTCGGGCCGGCAAGATTCACCTGGTGGTCAACTCTCTGAGCCGCAGCCGGCAGACGAACCGGGACGGGTTCATCATCCGGCGGACGGCCGTGGAGCACGGGGTGCCGTGCCTGACCTCCCTGGATACGGCCCGGGCCGTGGTACAGGTGCTGTCCAGCATCAAGGAGGGCGAGACCCTGGGCGTCAGCGCCCTTCAGGAGTGGGCCTAGGCCCCCTCAATGGGGGCCGTAGCCCGGCAGGCGTGGGCCAACTCGTGACCGGCCCACGCCGAGAGGGCCTAGGCCCCCTCAATGGGGGCCGTAGCCCGGCAGGCGTGGGCCAATTCGTGACCGGCCCACGCCGAGAGGGCCTAGACAAGGTAATACTGTGGGCGCCCTAGGACAGGCGCCCTATATTTTTCACTTACTGTTGCATCTTCTCCGTCCCTTTTGGTACTTAGGATACGTCTAAGTTATACCACAAGGAGGCGGAAGACGATGAACGAGCAGGAGAGGCTCTACGCGCTGGCGCTGCACCTCATACCAGACCAGGACGTGGCCGGCGACATCTTCATGGACGTCCGCACCGAGCCAGCCCTGCTCACCCGGGCAGCCCGGTGGCGCCGGCAGCACCAACTGCCGGCCGTTGACGCGCCCGCCTTCCTGCCCGCCCTCACGCCCGACCAGCGCGACTACGCCGCCCACCTCGCCCGCCGTGGGCGCCGGCGCCGCCAGATGAAAACCCTTGCCGCCACCGCCGTTGCCGGCATTCTTGCCGTCCTGGTCGGCGCCCGGGGCCTGGTCTTCGCCGACCGGGGCCTGGCTGGCGACCCCGCCTACTCAGCGCAGCCCGTTACGACCTCCGACGGCCCTGCACTTGACTTTGCGGTCTACAAGGTCGAGGCCAACCCCGGCATGGTCACCTTCTGGTGGGCAATTCAGGGCCGCAACGCGGCAGACGAAGCCGCCAACGTCGAACTTGAACTGGGCTACAACCGCCGGCCCACCCTGGCCACCGTTGTCAGCCATGAAGCCACCATCAGCCGGGAAGACCGGGTCGTGGGCCGCACCACCTTCCAGACGCCCGTGCCGGTCAGCACCACGGCCACCCTCACGGTCTCCCGCCCGGGCGCCCGGCCTGAGTGGCACGTCGCCGTCGACCTCGCCCCCGAGCCCGACCCGGGCGCCCGCACCATCGCAGTCGACCAAACTGTCACCGGCCTGAGCGGCATCGTTCAGGTTTCTATCGTCTCCGTCACCATCGCCGAAGACTACACCATCATCCGGTACCAGCCCCAGGGCGAAGACTGGAGCGTGGCCCCGGCCCACCAGCTCGAACTGGTGGCCGATACCACCCGGCTCCCCCGGTACGGTGTACTCCGGCGCTATGGCGACACAGAGGAGCGCGAAGTCCTCTTCGGCCCCATGCCCGAAGGCGCCGAAACGCTGGAAGTGCTCTTCCCCCGCCTGACCGACGCAGGCCCGGTCGCCATCCCCCTGCCCTAGGCACCCTCAATGGGTGCCGTAGCCCGTCAGGCGTGGGCCAAATCTCGACCGGCCCATGCCGAGAGGGCCTAGCAGGGGCAGGCCCTTCCCCTGGCGAACCTTGGCGGGCAGACAAAGGAGGATGGGGACCATGAACATGGTTGATACCCTGGGCATCCAGTTTGAAGAGAGCACCCCACAGCGGGTGGTTGCGACCATGCCGGTCGACGACCGCACCAAGCAGCCCTTCGGCCTGCTCCACGGCGGCGCCTCAGTCGCCCTGGCCGAAACCGTCGCCAGTGTCGGCGCCCATTTGAACGCCGGCGAAGGACGCACCGCCGTCGGCATGGAAATCAACGCCAACCACATCCGGCCCGTGCGGTCCGGTCTGGTCCGGGCGGTGGCCACTCCCTTCCACATCGGCAAATCGTCCAGCGTCTGGGACATCCACATTACGGATGAGGCAGGCAAACTCGTCTGCATCTCCCGCTGTACCCTGGCATTTATCAACCTTCCATAACAAGTGGGGGGGAGGTAGCGCGCAACCTCCCCCCGACGCCCCCCACGCCTCAGGCATTCCCGTCGCCGATCGTGGCGCACATGTCGCCACGACCAGCTCTGCCAAATGGAGCACAATTT
>JARBUG010000159.1 GCA_029239785.1 Symbiobacteriaceae bacterium
ATCGCCGTTGAAGGCGTGCTCGAGTTGGTCTGGGCGATCGTTACGCTGCCAGCCCGGCTGCTCGGCGGCGGCAGGCGCCGCTGGTAAGAAAAGCCCGCTTCACGCGACGTGAAGCGGGCTTTTCTCATTTTGACCCCGCTGGATACGCAGGAAGAAATCAAGTCTAGTCATGGCGTCCATGCTACTTTATCATAAAACGTAACGTAAAATGACGCAGGAGGGCATGACATAGATGGATTCGCTGACGCACCTGCTAGTGGGGCATGCGATGGGTGCTGCGGCGAGCAGTGCAGCGCATCCGTACGGTGCGGCCGCTTATTGGGCCGTGCTGGTCGGCAATTCGCTGCCCGATATTGACGTGCCCGTTAGCCTTTTGCTGGGGCGGGGCATCAAACTGCACCGCACGGTTACGCATACGCTGCCCGGAGCTGCCATTCTTTCCGCGCTGGCCGCGGTGGTTCTCGGGCTGTTGATTCCCGGAGCTCCCTTTGGCATTCTGTTCGGCTGGACCTTGCTGGGCTGCCTGGCGCACATGGCGCTGGACTGCCTCAACCTGTTCGGCGCCAAACCGTTCTGGCCGCTCAGCGCCCGGGCGGTGGAAGTGGGTGTCCTGCATATTCTCGACCCGTTTCTGCTCGGGCTGCTGGGCGCCGCTTCGCTGGCCGATTATGCCGGGGTCGCCCCGCCGGCAGTACTGGCCTGGGCATTTGTGCTAATGTGGCCCTACGTGGCGTACCGCATATCGACGGCGCGCCGGCTGTACTGGAAGTTGCGCGCAGCCGGGTCGCACCGGGTACGGATTATTCCGTGGTACGCCAGCTGGCGCTACGTATTTGAGACCCCATCCGCCATTGAGTTCGGCCACTGGATTCATGGCAGGCGGAAGGCGGTTCAGACCTACCTCAAGCAGGAGCACCCGATCATCCGGGCGTCGCTGTCCGACCCGAAGGTGGCGGCGTTCCTGGCCTCGGCTGAGTATCCGTACGCCCTGGTCGAGGAGGATGCCGACGGCCCGTCCGTCGTCTGGGGCGATGCGCTCCGGCAAATGCGGGCCGACTTCCGGCCCCTGCGGGTCCGGGTGGAGACCGAGTCGCTGTAGGAAAAGCAAACGAGGAAGGCGTAGTGCCTTCCTCGTTTTGCTATGATCAGCAACTTACGCGACGCTGACAACCTCGTACCCGGCCTCTTCAACAGCGGCCTTGACCGCCTGCAAGTCGAACTCGCCGGAGATGACGGCCTTGCCGACCTCCACGTTGGACTCGGTGATGCCAGCAACTTCAGCCAGGGCATGCTTGACATGCTTGACGCAGTTCATGCAAGACATGCCGGAGATCTTGAGGGTAGCAGTCATGATCGATCAACCTCCGCGTTCTACGTGTACCCCTACGGGGTATCGGTTCTGCAGACATCATAACGCCGGCGGTTGCTCGAGTCAATACCCCGAACGGGAGAATGATCTTGCCGAGGATTGCGCGGATTTCCAAGCAAACACGGATTTTGATCCATTTTTCACCACAGATGACACAGATATCACTGATACCGAGTAAATCTCTCCTGGTCATCATTCATTATGACCTGGACCATCTTGCCTGGTATCAGTGTCCTCTGTGTCCTCTGTGGTCGTATAAATGCCCCCCAAAAAGGAGGGGCGGTGAGCCCACGCCCACCGCCCAGCAAAGCCGCAAAACTACCGAACCGCCGGCACATCTGCCCAGTCAAACCGGGCCGTAAAGTGACGCAGCACCTTGGGCTCCTGCACGAACCGAATTCCCCGCACCGCGTGCCGCCGTTCCCAGACGGCCTTCAACGCATCCACCACCACATCCATATGGTTGTTGGTATACGTCCGGCGGGGCACGGCCAGGCGCAGGAACTCGAACTCCGAAGGCAACTGGAGCCCGGTCTCGGGGTCACGGCCCATCATGAGTGAGCCGACCTCCACGCCCCGCACGCCGCCTTCGATATACAGCTCCACCGCCAGGGCATGGCCCGGGAACTGATCGGCCGGAATCTGGGGCAGGAACTTGGCCGCGTCCACGAAGACGGCATGGCCGCCCACGGGCAGCTGAATGGGAATGCCCGCCTCATGCAGTTGCTCGCCCAGATACGCAACCTGCCCGATGCGGGCCGCCAGATAATCAACCTCCAGCGCCTCTAGCAGACCCACGGCCATGGCCTCCACATCGCGGCCGGCCAGGCCGCCGTAAGTCAGGAAGCCCTCGAACGGCACGACCAGCCCCGCCGCTGCCCGGTACAGCTCCTCATGCTTGAACGCCAGCAGGCCGCCAATATTGACCAACGCATCCTTCTTGGCGCTCATCATCAGGCCGTCACCGTAGGAGAACATCTCCCGGGCGATCGCGATGGGCTCGGCGTTCTCGTAGCCCGCCTCCCGCTGCCGGATGAAGTAGCAGTTCTCGGCGTAGCGGGCGGTATCAAACAGGAACGTAATGCCGAACTCCCGGGCGATGGCGCTGGCGGCCCGGATGTTGGCCATGGAAACGGGCTGGCCGCCCGCCGAATTGCAGGTCACCGTCATGATGATCGCGCCGATGTTCTCCGGGCCGTGCTCCACGATAAACGCCCGAAGCCGCTGCAGGTCAATGTTGCCCTTGAACGGGTGATAGGTCTCGGTGTCGCTAGCCTCGGCGATGACCAGGTCGACCGGGCGCCCGCCGGCCAGTTGAATGTGGGCCCGGGTGGTGTCAAAGTGCATGTTGCCCAGCACGTACATGCCAGGCCGCGTCACGATCTGCGGCATGATGCACTGCTCGGCGCCCCGCCCCTGGTGGGTGGGAATCACCCAGGAATACCCGGTGATCGACTCCACCGTCTCCTTCAACCGATAGAAGCTGTCGCTGCCGGCGTAAGCTTCGTCGCCGCGCATCAGCCCGGCCCACTGCTCCTCGCTCATGGCGCCGGTGCCGCTGTCGGTCAGCAGGTCGACGAAGACGTCGCGGGACCGGAGGCCGAAGACGTTATACCCGGCTTCGCGAATGCGGGCTTCACGCTCGGCGCGGGGAATCAGGCGGATCGGTTCGACCATCTTGATCTTATAGGGCTCAGCAAATCGCATGGCATTGTCCACCCTTCGTGATGATCTTTCGCTCGCCTGACATCACTGCAAGATGTATGCCATGCGCTCCCAGGCGGTCTTGCGGAGCCGAGACGCCCCACAATGAAACAAGACGCCCCGCAGAGCGTCTCAAATTGATACAGAGTGAGACAGTCAATCCAAGCCGTACTTGGCCAGCTTCCGATAGAGCGTCGCCCGCCCCATGCCCAGGTGCTGGGCCAGGGCCGACTTGGACGGAAAAAACCGCAGCCCGGCCTCCAGCACAGCCTTCTCCACCTGGTCCCACCCGGGGAAGGACCCCGGCGCCGGCTGCATGAACCCCAGGGTCACCGAAGCGTTCCGTGGCGCCACCTCCGGCGGCAGGTCGGACTCAAGGATCACCCCGTCGTCATCCAGCACAACCGCCTGCTCCAGCAGGTTCTCCAGTTCCCGCACGTTGCCGGGGTACTGGTAGGCCAGCAGCCAGCGCAGCGCCCCGGGGTCAAGGCTGGCCGGCGCTCTCCCCAGGCGCTCGCAGGCCCGCTTCAGCCCGTGCTCAATGAATGCCGGCAAATCCTCCCTGCGCTCCCGCAACGGGGGCAGCAGAATGCGAACCACCCGGAGCCGGTAGTAAAGGTCCTCCCGGAACTGCTTCGCTTCCACGAGCGAAGCCAGGCTCCGGTTGGTGGCCGAGATAATCCGCACATCTGCCTTGCGCACCGCCCCGCCGCCCAGGCGGCGGAATTCGCCACCCTGCAGCGCCCGCAGCAGCTTGGCCTGCATGGCCATCTCCATGTCGCCAATCTCGTCGAGGAAGAGCGTGCCGCCATCGGCCATTTCAAACAGACCGGCCCGCCCGCCCCGCCGGGCGCCCGTGAAGGCGCCCTCATCGTAGCCGAACAGCTCGCTCTCCAGCAGCGTGCCCGGCACAGCCGCACAGTTGAGCGCAATGAACGGGCGCCCCGCCCGGTCGCTCCGGGCGTGAATCAACCGGGCAACGACCTCTTTGCCCGTGCCGCTCTCGCCTTCGATCAGCACCGGCGATCCCACAGCGGCGGCCCTGACCGCCAGGTTGAAGGCCCGCTGTGCGGCAGGGCTCCGCCCGACCACGACCCCGTCCAGCTCGTCGCTGCTGCTCAAGAAATCTTTCAGCAGTGCAATGGTGTTGCGCGCCTCGGCCAGTTGGGCGTTCAGCGCCATCACCTCGGTCACATCCCGGAAGACGGAGACAGCGCCCATGAGCCGCTCGCCGTCCCAGAGCGGCACGATGTTGGAGATGACCTCGCGCCCTGCCACACGTGTGCGCACGCCGACCAGCTCACGCCGGGCCGAAAGCACCTGGAGCAGGTGGGAGTCGGGCGCCACCTCGGCGACCTGCCGCTCCAGCACATCGGCCGCGGCGAGGCCCGTAATGCGGGCGTTCGCCCCGTTCACGTAGACAACGATCCCATCATGGTCCGAGACGACGACCCCGTCATGCAGCGCTTCCAGCAGAGGCGCCGCGGCCTGCATCAGTTGCCGTATCTCCATCTGTGTTTCTCCCTATCTCTTACGCAACGGTCTCCCGGACCGGCCTCTCCTCCGCCCCCTCCCACCATCTGATCAAGTGGGGAGATGCCCAGAAGCAGAGCGTCGTGAGGGCGATGCCGGCGACCACGTCGATCACGTAATGCCAGCGCAGGTACATCGTTGAGATGATGATGCTGACGCACAGAACCGTATAGGGTACCGCAAACCGGCGCAGGTAGCGCCAGGCGTAAAGCAGGAGCAGCATCGAAACGGCCACGTGCAGGCTCGGGAACGCATCGCGCCAGACGCCGAACTTATCGACGATGCCCACCGTCACCTGGCCCACCGGGCCGCCCATCAGGTCCAGCGTAAACTGGCCTTTCATGGCGTGAATCGGCCCCACAGCTGGCACCAGCACATACCCGATGTAGCCCAGCACCAGCGTCATCATCGTGCCGCAGACCATATCCTGCCACTGGTGCCGGGGCCGCAGGGAGGCCAGCAGGTAGATGGTCCCCTGGAACGCCACAAACCAGGCCAGGTAAACAGCCCACATATACTGCGTCAGCCATGGATAGACCAGCCGCTCCATCCAGATAATCGGGTTGACGCCGAAGAACATTGCCTCGTCGATGCGAATCAGGGCCGGGTCGGCGTCGGGCCAGCCGGTCATGTGCTGCCAGAGCGGCACCGACTGATGGACCGTCAGCAGAATCAGCAGCGGCCCCGCCGCCCGCAGCAGCGTAGAGAAGATCTCTTTGGGGCTCTTCAGGACGATGCGCTCCCGTACCGGCGCCCAGCGCACCAGCAGGCTGAGCACCAGGGCGATACCCAGGCAGGTGAGCAGCTGCACCGCCGCCAGATTGCCCAGGTTGGTAAGGGCACGCAGAAGCAGGCGGTCGGCGTCGGGAATGGCGCCCGCCGCCCGGGGGAAGAGAATCGCCAGCGCCAGGAGATTGAGCGCCGCCGCGCCGTAGGCCACGACCTCATGAAGCATAAACCTTCGCGTCTGCGTCAAGACCAACAACTGAACCTCCCGTCGTTCCTCGTTCGTCACCTGCCCTTAGTTCGCTAAGCGGCAGGTAGATTCCCTGCAACGACGGAGTACTGCAGGAATTGCTAACCCAGGTTCCGAAATGGTACTATCCCCAATTTGCATCAGCGAGGGATGAGAGCATGCTCTTTTCCGCAGAGCAACAGATGCGGCAGACGAACCGGTATTATACCAACCTGATCTGGCTGACGACCTGGACCGGCATCTTCCCCTTCGTGATCGCAGCCTACTTTCGGTGGATTCCCGTGCCATTCTGGCCGATGTTCATCTGGTATTTGATCTATGTAGGGCTTAATCTGCCCTTCTCACTGATGACCCTCTTTGGCTGGAAGCCGCAGTACGTGCGGTGGCTAGCCGGTATCGGGCTGATGCTGGCGTGGGCGGTCCTGCCCATCATGGTGCCGCTGGCCAGGAACATCTGGGGCACCTGGCTGCTGGCACCCATTTACAGCATCATCTTTTTGGATGCAAAGGTGACCACCACGGTGGTTGGCCTGACGGTGGCGGCTACGGCCACGGCCACCATCTTCTTTCGCCCTGCCCCCCTTACGGCAGATCTGATTCTGCCAGCATCGATCGCCAACGCCCTGATCATCGTCAGCAACGCGATGGCGATTCTGCAGGCGCTGGGGCGTGTCCGGCAGGTGCTCGATGCCCTGAGCCGGGCGGCGCTTCAGGAGGAGACCCTGGCCCGCCTCGACCGGACCTTGCTGGAAGTGCGGAGCGCATCGGGCGCCGTGCAGCGCATTGCCACGGCGGTGGCCGAGCAGAGCGGGCAGGCCGGCGCCTTTACCCGGGGTGTGCTGACCCGGGCCGTGACCGACCTGGAGACGGTCGGCCAGCGGCAGAACCAGGCCATGGCCACCGCCACGGCCAGCCTGAGCGAACTGGGCCGCACCGTGGACGAAATCGCCGGGGGCGCCCAAAGCCAGGCGGCGCACGTGGCCCGGGCCGCCGACGTCGTAAGGCAGATGGCCCAGTTTACCGATGAGGTGGCCCGGCGGGCGGCGGGGGCGGCGGCCAGCGCCGTGGCGAACTCGGACGCCGCAGGACAGGGCTATGCACAGGTGGAGGCAAACCTTGCGTCGGCCAATGCGCTGCAGGGCGCCCTGGACCGGGTCAGCCGGGCGATGCTCGACCTTGGCCGGCGGTCGGTTAAGATTGGTGAAGTCGTCACCACCGTCCAGGAGATCGCCGGGCAGACCAACATGCTCGCCCTGAACGCCGCCATTGAGGCGGCCCGGGCCGGCGAACTGGGGCGGGGCTTTGCGGTGGTGGCCGACTCGGTTCGCCAGTTGGCCGAGCGGAGCGGCCAATCCGCCCGTGAGATCGCCGGGCTGATCGGAGAGGTCCAGGAGCAGGTGCAGGGCGCCGTTGCGGCCATCGGCGAGGCCGGCAGCCTGTCGGCCCGGGGCGCTGCCCAGGCCGCTGAGGCGGGCAAGGCGCTCAGCGTGATCCGCACCCGGGCCTCGGAGATTCAGACCGGCATGACCGAAGTGAACCAGCGGGTCCAGCAGCTGGCGCAGGAGAACCGGCAACTGGTCTCGCTCATGAACGATCTGAGCGCCTCCACCGAGGAAGCCGCCGCCGCAGCCGAAGAGATCAGCGCCTCGTCGGCGTCACTGACCGGGGCGACCGACGAGACCGAGCGGGCCGGACGGGAAGCCACCGGAGCGATTCGCCAGGTAGCCGGCGCTGCCCGGGAGATGGGCGCCCTGGCCGCCGCCCTGGAGGCCCAGGCCGGGGAGTTGAACGAAGTCGCCCGGGGGCTCCGGGAGCAGCTGCAGTAATGTTGAGGGCGCCGATTCCCCTCGTGGGGATTCGGCGCCCTCTTTACGACCTGCCGTAGAGAAACCGCAACATGGCAGGCACCCGCTTGCGCCACGCCGCCTCGTTGTGGGCCTCCCCCTCAGCGATTTCAAAGCGCACGAACTGCACCCTGTCACGGAGCAGTTCGTAGACGGCCTGGCTGGACGCCACATACCGCTGCTGCGATGCTGCGGAATCGCCTTCGCAGGTCCCCACATCCAAATAGAACCGTTCCACTGCCGACAGATCGCGCTGCCGGATCAGCGCCTCGATCTCGCCCTGGCTGAACCAGTAGGCCGACGAAACTGACGCCACCCGCCGGAAGACCGAGGGATACGCGCAGGCCGCATAGGTCGAAATCAGCCCGCCCATGGAACTGCCGGCCATCCCCGTCTCATCGGCAAGCGTCCGGTAGCGCCGGTCGATCATGGGTTTGAGTTCCTGTACGATCCAGTCGATATAGGCCCCGCCTTCGCCGCCGAACGAGTCCGCGACGCCGAGCAATTCCTGTCCGACGGTGGCGTTGACCCAGGGGCCGTACTCGTTGAGCCGGCAGAAGCCCTCCCGGTTGCAGTCAATGCCGACGACGATGAGTCCAAGCCCGCTGGCGTCGAGATAGTCAGCGATGCCCCAGCTGGTGCCGAAGCTGGCATCGGCGTCACGGTACAGGTTCTGTCCATCATGCATATACAGTACGGGGTAGGCGTTCTGCGAGGTCTCATATCCAACGGGCAGGTAGACGCGCACCATGCGCTCCCGGCCAAACGGGGTCATCTGTACTACGAATTCTTCTAGCACGTTGCGGGCTCCTTTCGGCTATGGGACCGTTTCTTACCACAGAGGACACAGAGGACACTGATACCTGGTACGTTGCTCCCGGACCTCTTTTTGAGAATTTGGCCTGGGATGACTTAGCCCTGGGTATTCATCTGTGTCATCTGTGGTCAATAAAATGCCCTTTTCCAGGAAAACCGGACCACCGACACAGGGTGGCCCGGTTTGTGTAGTTACACCTTTTGCTCGGGATCGCGGAAGCCCTCACCAAGCACCTCATGCACATCGCTCACGACCATGAACGCCCGCTTGTCGATCGAATGGACGATGCGCTTTACGGTAGAAAGTTCGCCACGCTGCAGGACCACGTACAACATACTGCGGGCCTGGCCCGTGTAGGCGCCCACCGCCGGCAGAATTGTGCAGCCCCGCTCCACCTGATCCATGATCTGCTGCGAAATCCGCTTCGGCTCCGCTGTGATGATCGTCAGCCCCTTGGCGGCGTAGAAGCCTTCCTGGACCAGGTCGACCATGCGGCTGGAAATGAGCAAGGTAATCGCCGACCACATTGCCGCCTCCGGCGAGAAGGCAAAGCCCGCTGCCACAAGCACGAAGGCATCCACGCCCATCACCAGGGTGCCCACCGACAGGCCCAATTTCTGGTGCCCGACGATGGCCAGGATATCGGTGCCGCCCGTGGTGCCGCCGGAGCGCAGCACCAACCCGAGGCCGATGCCCATCAGGAGGCCGCCGTAGACGATCGCCAGGATGGTCTGGTTTGTGACCGCGGGAATCTTCTGGGTGATGGCCAGGAAGAAGGAGAACGAGCCAACCCCGACCAGCGACTTCCAGAGCAGGTTCCACCCCTTCGCCTTCACACCGATGGCCAGGATGGGGATGTTGAGCAGCAGCTGCGTCAGCCAGATGGGCACGCCCAGCGTGTGCTGCAGAATGATGCCCACGCCCACCACGCCGCCTTCAGCGAGCTTGAGCGGAACGAGAAAGGCGTTCACAGAGAGCGCCATGAGAAGCGAACCCGAGACCAGTGGGATAACCCAGAACACGGGGGTGGGAGCCTCCTTACGGCTTCGGCTGGGGAGTGGGCTGCGTGGGCTCGGTGCCAGGAGTGGTCGGCACCGTGCCCGGGGTGGTCGGCACCGTGCCCGGGGTGGTCGGCACCGTGCCCGGGGTGGTCGGCACCGTGCCCGGCGTAGGCGGCACCAACTCCGGCGGAATGGTGGTCAGTGTCACCACTCGCTCGGTCTGGGTCTCCGCAAAGCCGACCGACAGGCCGAACTGTGTCGCCACAAAACGCAGGGGAACAACCGTCCGGCCCGCCACCACCGTTGCCGGCTGATCCAGCGGCTCGACCAGGGGCTGGCCGTTCACTTTCACGGTCGCATCGTCGATGGTCAGTGACAGCGTGACCTTGCCTTTTTTCGCCTCGACCGTTCGCGTTTCGTTATTCCACAGAATATCGTCGTTGCTGACGCCCAGGGCGTTGAAGAGCGCCCGCATCGGCACCAGCGTCCGTCCGTTCTGGATGAACGGCTGCACCTCGTTTGGGTCAAAGACCACAGGCTCACCATCCAGAACCACCCGAACCGGCTTCGGCGGATCAACATGCGCCTTCCGCCAAACGAGGACATTCCACAAGACAAGCTCATCGCTGGAGTAGATGCGGAAGTCGGCGCCGCCGGCCTGGGTGCCCAGGAAGCGAGCGTCCTCCAGTTCGATCGTTTCGGTCTTCACCGCCTGGGTGTTCTTCCGGTTGACCACCAGCACCCGCTTTTTCGTCAGGTCCTCCGTCCGCGCTTCCGGGCGAAGCGGATCATACGCGTCATATTCGATGTAGATGGGGGTCAGGCCGAGGTCCACGTACACGACCGAGATCGCAACCTTATTCTGCCCACCGTTGATGAAGCTGTCGTGCACATCGAAGTAAAAATAGCGCTCCAGTCCACCAGCGTTGGGCAAGGACTGACGGCCGCCGTACTCGGTGGACGGCTGCGTATTGCCGTCCTTCTCGCCCTCAACGAGCCGCAGCCCTTCTGCCAGGTCGGACTGGCCCAGCGTTACCGACACGGTGTAGGCATTCTTGTAACTCTGGGTGCCGAATGCTGCCCCAAACGCGGTCCCGGCACTTAGCATAAGTAAGAGCACCGCTGCTGCAGCCAGCAGGGGGCGGCGGGCATTGGCCAAGTGGCTCCACTCCTTCCCATTAGCGAGACAGTAGGTTGGCAGATGTCAATATGGTCCGGAGCGCAGCAGCATCGCTCTCGCCGAGGGGCAGCAGCGGCAACCGGGGCTGCCCGCCGTACCAGCCAAGCATATCCATGGCGGCCTTCACGCCCGGAATTCCCATCGTGCCTCCGACCGCCTGATTGACCGGCAGGAGGCGCGCCTGCAGTGCACGGGCCTCTTCCCAACGCCCGGCCCGGCACAGTTCGAAGAGGGCCACGCACTCCCGGGGCGCCACATCGGCCAGAGCGAGCACGCCGCCGGTCACACCCACGCTAAGGGCGGCCAGAAATGCGCTGCCGGTGCCGACCAGCACATTCCAGCCCGGCCTGGCCTTCAGCAGGAGTTCCTGCAGTTGTATGACGTTCCCCGCGCTATCTTTGATGCCGATGATGTTTTCTTCCTGCGAGAGCGCCACCGACACATCGACAGGAAGATCAAAGCCGGTGAACTTCGGCACGCTGTAGAGCATGACAGGCACGGGCGATGCCTTCGCCACC
>JARBUG010000019.1 GCA_029239785.1 Symbiobacteriaceae bacterium
ACGGAGCGTGAAAATTGGCGAACGAAAGACCGGTTTCTTCGCCACGGCCTGCGAAAGTTTTCACCCCCTGGGTGGTTACACTAAATCCAGTAATCACCGGGGGGATCAACATGGAATCTGTCCTCGGCCTCGTGCGCCATCCCGGCAACGACGGGCTGTTTCGGGCCATTGAGATGTCACTGCTGGCCGCCAGCGCCGGCCAGCCCCTGCATCTGCATGCCGAAGGGCTACGTGGAACCGGCAAAACGACCATCATGCGGGCCGTACGGCGTGTGCTGCCGCGCATCCGCCGCATCAAAGGCTGCCTGTACAATTGCGACCCGGCGTTTCCGCATTGCCCTGTGCACCGCGGCATGGGGGCGCCGGAGCTGGCGCAGCTGGGCGAGGAGTGGGTTCCCATGCCCTTCCTTGAAATCTCCCACTCGGCCAAGGTCGGCACCGTAGTCGGCTCCATTGACCTGACACGCCTGATCAGCCCTACGCAGCCGGAGGCCGCCTTGCTGCCGGGCACCATCCCCCAGGCCCACCGGGGCATCATCTTCGTCGATGAAATCAACCGCCTTGCCGAAACGGCGCCCGAACTGGCCGACGTGCTGCTCGACGTCATGGGCACCAAGCCGGGCCGGGTGCAAATCGAAGAGACCGGCCTGCCCGCGGTAGAACTGCCAGTGCAGGTCACGGTCTGGGCGGCCTCCAACCCCGACGAGGACCCCGGCCCGCTGGAGGACATCCGCCGCCAACTGTCCGACCGGTTCGACTTCGCCGTGTACACCGACCGGCCCGGCGAAGCGGCCGTCGTGGAGGAGATTCTCAACCTGAGCGGGGTCACCAACTGGCATCGCCCGCTTTCGCCTGCCGATGAAACCCGGGCCGAACTTTTCCGTTCGCGGGTGGCCGGGCGTGTGACAGCTCTGCGCAGCATTCAGGTGCCGCAGGTGTTGCGGCAGCATGTGGCGGAATTGTACAGCCGGTTCAACGTAGAAAGCCTTCGGGCCGTGCAGGCCATTCAACTGGGCATGCGGCTGGCGGCCTGCCTGTCGGAACGGGGCGAAGCGGAGGCGGAGGACCTGGCGCGTGTGGCGCCGCTGGCCCTGCGCCACCGGGTCGACGGGGAGACTATCAAAAAGGTAACATCGCACCTGTCTGCGCTGCATGCCGGGAGCGACGCCGCGCCGGGGCAGGCCGCGGTGCCGCGCCCCCGGTTCTCCTCCATCAGCTTTGGTGGGGCGGCTATGCCGGCCGTTGCCGCACCCGAGCCGGAGGCGGCGGAGCAGGACAAGCCTTCCGGCGAAGGGCCGGCCAGGCGTGAGTATGCCACTCAGTTTGCGCCCAGTCCGCCTGCCGCGGCTGGGCGCCCCGGGCAGAGCGGCTGGCTGAGCCGGGCCATGGCCGGCCTGAAGCGGAACCTGGGCCTGGCGCAGGCGCAGCCAATGCTGCGGCCGGAGGGGCGGAGCGCCGGTGAGGGCACCGGGAGTGCCAGCGGCGGGGGGCGTGGAAGGTCCGGCGCGGCTTCACCCTCGCCCCGGGCGGTTACGCCGCCCCGTCCGGGCCAGCTCTTCCAGCGGGCAGAGCAGCACCACCAGGACCAGGCCCTGCAGGCGGGCGACCCGCTGGCAGCGCCGCCTGTGGCGCCGCCGAACCGGGCCCGTTCCCTCTCTGAGCTCAGTGAGGCAGAGCTGATTCGGACCGAAGAGGAGCTGGGGCGCAGGTGATGGGTCTTGGCCCCGCCCTGGGGCAGGTTCCCTGGTACGAAAAGCTGCGGCGGACCATCGTGCGAAAGCGGGGGGTCCGCTTGGGTGAGGCCGCGGTTGTGAGCCGTCAGGTTCATATGTCTGACCATGCACATCCGCACATTGTCATTGTGTGCAGCGCAGCCGATGTTGGACAGGCCTACTACGGTCTGTCTACTGTGGGCGAAGTGATCCATATCGACGTTTCACACGCCGTCGCCGACGTGGACCACAGGACCGTGGCCGCCGAACTGAAGCGGGCCCTGGCCGGCGTGCCGGCGGCTGGTCAGGACGGCATGGAACTGCTGGATTACTTCGATGTGCAGACCGGCACGGGCGGCGGCCGGGTAACCGGTGAGCTCAACTTCGGTCAGAAAGCGTCGCTGAAGGCGGCTCACCGCAACCACGTGCACCTGGCCGGGCGCCTGACCGACGAGCAGGTACATTACCTGTTCGAACTGGTAGGGGCCGTTGAACGGGCGATCATCGCTCAGGGCGTGGAACTGCGGCGAATCGAAAAGCTGAGCCACAACCGCGGAACCGACGGCGCCAAGCTGGACCTGTCGCATTACATGGATCCCACCTCCGACAGCTTCCTGCGCGGGAACCGGTCCCGCCCGGGGGCGGGGGGTGCAGGCAGGGAGCAGGATCAGGCGGGGGCCGAGGGGGCCTCGGGCGGCCAGTCGCTCCGGTCGGGCACCCGCGGGGCGGCCGGGGCTTCGGGTGCGGGTGCGGCCGGGGCCGGCTCGGCGGGCGCCGGGGCTGCAGGGGCAGCCGGTGCCGCAGCCTCCGGGGCGGGCAGTGACGGCGCCCCTGGGTGTGGCGAAGGCGGAAGCGTCTCCGCCCCAGGCCTCGCCGACGGCGCCCCCGCCACCGGGTGGGACGCCCTTGAAGCCGAGCGCCGCCTGCAGGCCGCCCTGGAACTCTCACGCAAACTCGGCTCGCCCGACGAAGTCAAGCGAGTCCTCGACGAACTAACCCGCGAACAGGGCTGGGCTTCGCTTTATGGCTCGGGCAGTTCGCAGGCTCCCTTCATCATCAACCAGTTGGAGGCCGAAGGGCTCGTCAAGCGTGACATCCGCGGCCTCCGCCTGACCCAGTCCGGCAAGGAACTCGCCGCTTACCTGGCGACACACCTTCGCGACGTCAAGCTTCGTTTCCGCAAGCTTATCCGGCGCATGCCCTCTTCCAACCAGAAGACCACCCGCAAACCAGGGCAGGGGAAGGCCCGCCCTTCGGCCGACGTGCGCTACGGCCCCATCAGGGGTACGGCGCCCGCCGAACCGGGCAGTTGGCTTGGCGACCTGGCCGTTCCCGACACCATCCGCAGTGGGCTCAAACGCACACGGCTGGCATCCATCGAGTCGGGCGGCCCCAAACCCGTCGGCATTCGCCTGGCCCGGCAGGACATTCACGTGCACCTTCGCTCAGGTGAGCAGCCCCTGAACATCTGCCTGCTCATCGACGCCAGCGCTTCCATGGCCGGGCGCCGCATCCTGGCAGCCAAGCACCTGGCACGGCATCTCCTGGTCAGTACCCGTGACCGGGTCGCCGTCATCGCCTTCCAGGAGCGCGACGTAAAAGTCTACGTCCCCTTCACCCGCGACTGGGCGCAGGTGGAAGAGGGGCTCTCGCGCATCCAGCCCATGGGCCTGACGCCCCTTGCCCACGGCCTGACACAATCCATGGACCTGATTCGCCAGTCCCGGGTGCGCCGCCCCTTGCTTCTGCTCATCACAGACGGTATTCCCACGGTGCCCAAGTGGTCGGTTGACCCGCTCGCCGATGCCCTGGAAGCTGCCCGCTGCGTCGGTGCCGGCCGGGTGCCGTTTGGCTGCATCGGTCTTCAGCCCAGCCGCCGGTATCTGGAAGAGCTTGTCCGGGCCGCGGGCGGCAGCCTGCACGTGGTGGAGGAACTGGATGAAGAAGCCCTGGTTACAATCGCCCACCACGAGCGGATCCGCATCGCGCAAAAGGCGAGGTAGAGCAGGGATTTGCCCCGCACAGCGAGAACTAACTCCCTCGCTGCAATCGCCCCCCGCGGGTCTTTTCCGCGGGGGGCATAGCCTGTGTTTGGAGTGATGATGGTTGGCAAGACCCTACCGAGCCAGGCGCTGGCGGCCCATGCTGCCCGACCCTGCGGGCTGCTGGGCGCTCGCTCGCACACTCAATATCTCGCCAGTTACGGCGCAAGTGCTATATAACCGCGGCCTCACCACGCCGGAGGCGGCCCACGCCTTTCTCACCGCCGGGCGGGAGCAGATTCTCGATCCGTTCCGCCTCAAGGACATGGACCGGGCAGTGGCCGTCATTCGCCGGCGCATCGCCCAGGGCGGGCCGATTATGGTTTACGGCGATTACGACGTCGACGGCGTTACCGGCACCACCATTCTGGTGCTCGCCCTGCGGGCGCTGGGCGCCCAAGTCGACTTTTACATTCCCAACCGCTTCAGCGAAGGGTACGGCCTGAACGTGGGCGCCCTGGAAGAGATCCATGCCCGGGGCTACGACTTTGTCATTTCGGTTGATACCGGCGTCACCGCCGTGAAAGAGGCGCTGGCGGCCAAGGCGATGGGCATGACCCTCGTCGTCTCGGACCACCACGAACCGGGCCCCGAACTGCCCGATGTGCCCGCCCTGATCAACCCGAAGCGCCCCGACTGCACCTACCCATTCAAAGGATTGTCGGGCGTAGGCGTCGCCTTCAAGCTGGCCCTGGCCCTGGAAGTGCCCGGCGCCTGGGATTTAATCGACATCGTCACCCTCGGCACCATCGCCGACATGGTGCCGCTGGTGGGCGAGAACCGGGCCATCGTGCGGGAAGGGCTCGCCGCCCTGGGCAACACCCGGCGCCCCGGCCTGCGGGCGCTCATGGAAGTTGCCGGGGTCAAGCCGCCCGTCACAGCCACGCACATTGGGTATTCCCTCGGCCCGCGCCTGAACGCACTGGGCCGCATGGGCAGCGCCATGCTCGGCGTGGAGTTGCTCTGCACCGAAGACTCGGAGCGGGCCATGACCCTGGCCCGCCACCTGGACGAAGAGAACAAGAGCCGGCAGGAAGTCGAAGCCGGCATTCTGGAGGAAGCGCTCCGCCAGGCTGAAAGTCAGCCGCCCGACCAGAAGGAGTTCGTCATGGTCCTGGCGGGTGAGGGCTGGCACCACGGCGTGGTTGGCATCTGCGCCTCGCGGGTGCTTGAGTCCTACCATCGGCCGTCCATTCTTCTTTCCATCGACGGCGAAGAAGCCCGGGGCTCGGCCCGGTCGATTCCTGCCTTCCACATGCACCGGGCGCTGCTGCAGGTCTCCGACCTGTTCTCCAAGTTTGGCGGGCACGCTGCCGCGGCCGGTATGACGCTCAAAAGCAAGGACGACATCGCCCAGCTTCGCCGGCGGCTCAACGAGATCGGGCGGGCCTGGCTCAAACCGGAAGACCTGGTGCCGGAACTCCGCATCGATACGACGGTTACACTGGACCAGGTCAACCACGACCTGCTCATGGAACTGCAGCGGCTTGAGCCGCACGGCATCGGCAATCCGCAGCCCGTCTTTGCCGTCAGCGACGTTGTCGTGGCCGACAGCCGCACCATTGGCAAGGAAGCGAACCACCTGAAGCTGCTGCTGCGCGGCAAGGGGCCCGGCGCCATCATGGACGCCGTGGGCTGGTCGCTGGCGCCCGCCAAACCGGCCATCACCTCTCGGGTGCAGGTGGCCTTTCACCCCGAATACGACACCTACCAGAGCCGGAACCAGCTCCGCCTCACCATGCGCGACGTGCAGGTAATCGCCTCGCCGGACGGCTCGGGCATGCCAGTCAATCTGGCCCCGGTGCCGCAAGTAACGGTGGAGGCCTGCCGCAGCTGGGACCCGCTCAACGCCCGCCGCACTTGAAGTGGCGGCCGCCAACGACGAGTCCGAGCACGAGCGGCCTGAGCCATCACGGCAGCTCTACCTCGAAGGACTGCTCCGGGTCGGTGCCCAGACGCTGGTGTATACGGCGAGCCCATGGGCCGCGGCGGCCTTAACCGCCGAGCTGCGCGAGTCGCTGCCTGATCTGCGCAGTGAAATCGGCCTCTGGCTGCCCGGCCAGCCGGAACCGGCCACGACTGCAGTTGTAACGGCTTACGGCATGTCGCCCGAGGGAACCTTCACCGACACCGTTCTTTACCACCCGCCATATAGTGACGCACAGCTGCCTGGCGGCCGGGTCCATCTGCTCTGGGAGCAGAGCGACTGGCTGCTTTCCGAGGCCTCCCTCGGCTGGCCCTACCCGGACCGCGATGTGCTGGTCACGGCCTTCAAACAGCTCAAGTCCGGCGCAACCGGCGCTGATGCGCTCGCAAAGGCGCTTGCCGAGCCCGCCGGCCCCTGGAATCAGCTCCGCTACGAGGCAGCCCTGGCGGTCTTCCGCGAGTTGGGCCTCATCGCCCCGTCGGGCGGGCTGTTGCCCACCAACGGCGCCAAGTTTCAGCTTGAATCCAGCCCCCGCTATCGGCGGGGTTTGGCGTGCCGAGCCACCCTCAGGGAGTTCCAAGCAAGAGATTGGCCTGACGGCACAGAGGCACTATAATGAGGGATGAGGAGGCGGCACAATTGGATTTCAAGTCGTACGTTCGCACCATCGAGAATTTCCCCAAGCCCGGTATTTCGTTTAAGGACATCACCACGCTTCTCAACAACAAGGAAGCGTTCCACGCCGCGATCGAGACGATCGCACGCCATTTCGAAGGCAAGCAGATTGATATTGTCACGGGCCCCGAGGCCCGCGGCTACATTTTTGCTTCGGCCCTGGCCTACCGGCTGGGCGCCGGCTTTGTGCCCGTGCGCAAGCCCGGGAAGCTCCCCTACAAGACCAAGCGCATCTCTTACGCCCTCGAGTACGGTGAGGACGCCCTCGAAGTGCACGAGGACGCGTTCCTGGCCGGCCAACGGGTGCTGGTAGTCGACGACCTCCTCGCCACTGGCGGCACCATTCGGGCCACCATCGACCTGGTCGAATCCTTCGACGCCAAGGTCGAAGGCGTCGGCTTCATGATCGAGCTGGCCTTCCTGAATGGCCGCAAGCGGCTCGACGGCTACGATCTCATGTCCCTGATTCAATACTAAAGCGCGTGAGGGGCCGGGGAGCGCCAGTCGCTCCCCGCTCCCGGTTTTTGCCCGCACAGCTTACTCCTGCCCCGCGCCCAGCCCGTATGAAAGGTGGTGACGCCATGGCTGCCCTCGATTTGCTGCGTTCCAAGATTAGTTCCTATAACCCGAATGCGGACTGGCAGTTGATCGAATCGGCGTACGCCTTTGCCGAGGCTGCGCACGATGGCCAGTTGCGCAAGTCAGGCGAGCCCTATATCACCCATCCACTGGCGGTCGCCGAAATTGTGGCCGAAATGCAGTTGGATGTGGCCAGCATCGCCGCGGCGCTCCTGCACGACGTGGTGGAAGACTGCGAAGTCTCCCTGGATGCGATCACCACCAAGTTCGGCAAGGAAGTCGCCACCATTGTGGAGGGCGTTACCAAGCTCGAAAAGCTGAACTTTTCTTCCCGCGACGAAGCTCAGGTCGAGAATCTCCGCAAAATGTTCCTGGCCATGGCCAAGGACCTGCGCGTCATTCTGATCAAACTGGCCGACCGGCTGCATAACATGCGCACGCTCAAGTACCGCAACCAGGAAGCCCAGCGGCGCATCGGCCAGGAGACCATGGATATTTACGCCCCGCTGGCCCACCGGCTGGGTGTCAGCGAAATCAAGTGGGAACTGGAAGATCTGGCCTTCCGCTATACTGAGCCCGACCGCTACCAGGAAATCGCGCAGTTGGTGGCCCGCAAGCGCCAGGAGCGCGAGGAACTGACCAACGACCTGATGGAGAGGCTCCGCCAACGTCTGGATGAGGCTGGTATTCCGGCCGACATCTCAGGCCGACCCAAGCACTTTTATAGCATCTACAAAAAGATGTACCGGCAGGGCAAGGACATCACCCAAATCTACGATTTGATCGCCATCCGCTGCATCGTCGATGAAGTGAAGGACTGTTACGGCGCCCTGGGCGTTATTCACTCCCAGTGGAAGCCGCTGCCCCTGCGCTTTAAGGATTATATCGCCACGCCGAAGCCGAACATGTACCAGTCGCTCCACACGACTGTCATCGGGCCCCACGGCGAGCCATTTGAAATTCAAATTCGAACCTGGGGCATGCACAAGACCTCGGAGTTCGGCATTGCTGCCCACTGGGCTTATAAGGAAGGCCGGGCCGACAAGGAGTTCGACAAGAAACTCCAGTGGCTCCGCTCGCTCCTGGATTGGCACCAGGAGATGCGGGACGCCCGTGAGTTTGTCGAGTCGGTTAAGGTCGACATTTTCGCCGACCAGGTCTTCGTTTTCTCACCCAAGGGCCACGTCTATAATCTGCCGGCCGATGCGACGCCGCTGGACTTCGCCTTTGGCGTCCACTCAGACATCGGCTATCGCTGTGTTGGCGCCAAGGTGAACGGCAAAATTTCCCCGTTGGACCGAAAGCTCCAGAACGGCGACGTCATCGAAATTCTGACTTCCAAGCAGTCGCCGGGGCCGTCCATCGACTGGCTGAAAATCGTCAAGACAGCGTCCGCCAAGAACAAAATCCGGCAGTTCTTCAAGAAAGAACGCCGGGAAGAGAACCTGGCCCGTGGGCGCGATATTCTGCGCGGCGAAATCCAGAAGACCGGCATTGAAGCCCACGAACTGCTGCGCGATGAGTGGGTCGAAAAGGTCTGCGAAAAGTCGGGCGTCAAGGATGAAGAAGAACTTTGCGTAGCCATCGGCATCGCATCACTGGCGGCGTCGACCGTGGTCTCCCGGCTGCGGGAGTTCTACGAGCGGGAGAAGAAGGCTTCCGAGCCACCGCCGCCGGTAGATATTCAGACTCGGGACTGGTCGGGTTACGGCAAGGCGACCCATGGCATTCGGGTCAAGGGGACCGATGGCCTGGCCATCAAGTTCTCCCGGTGCTGCAGCCCGGTGCCGGGCGACCCGGTGATCGGCTTCGTCACCCGGGGCCGCGGCATTACCGTCCATCGGATGGACTGCCCGAATATCGATGATCTGGCGAAGGATCCTGACCGGCTGATCGAGTGCGCCTGGGAAGAGAATTACAACGCTGCCCATCCGGTCGAGGTGCAGATCACCGCTCTCGACCGCTCGGGCCTGCTGGCCGACATCGTCTCGATTGTGGCGGAAGCCCGCATCAATATGATCTCCACAACCAGCCGGGTGCATAAGAACAAACTGGCCACCATTGATATGATTTTGGAGATCAAGGATTCGCAGCAGCTGCAGTATATCTTCCAGAAGGTCTATAAAGTCCGCGATGTTATGACGGTGGAGCGTGTGACGCGTGAACGTCGCAAGGCACAGGCTAAGTGATTCCCTGCTGGTCTTTCAGGCATTTTGTCTACCACGGATTTCGCAGATTACACGGATTCCGAGACAAACACTTTACTGATACATCATTCCCGGTCATTATCTATAGATATGACCAAGAACACTCTACCTGTAAATGAATGTTTGCCTTTAGAATCCGTGCAATCCGTGAAATCCGTGGCCAAATAAATGTCCGGAAAAAGCATCCGCCCGACCATGATGGTCGGGCGGATTTTTTTCTCCTGCGGCGGTGTAGCTGCGATGGGTAGAAGATGATGGTCAGGCGTGGGTGTGAGGGGGGTGCGACTGTTGCTGCGATGAAGGGCTGCGATGGCTGTTGGGTTGGGGGGGTGTGTGTTATAGCAGCGTTGTGGTGTAAGGTGGTGTGTTTAAGCGGCGTTCTTTGCGGTGGCCCCCCTGGTGCCAAAGAGCTTTGCGAGGAATCCCTGGAACAGCGGCCGGAACCAGTAGTCTACGCCGATGTAGCCAGCGTAGGCGCCGCCCAGGGTGACGAGGACGATTTCCAGGAAGAGGAGGTTGGGGTTGGTGCTTGTTGTACCGCTCAGCAGGAAAGCGAAGTTCATCAGCATGCCCATCACGGCGGCGAAGAGGGTCGCAAAACCGATGATGAGCGCCAGACCGACCAGGATCTCACCAGCGACGATCAGGAAGTTGAAGAGCTTGACGTTGGGAAGTGCGACGCTCTGCAGGAAGTCAGCCCACCAGGCCTGAACAACGGGTTTGGCGCCAGCAGTTGCGGGGACCGATTTGGCGATGGCGCCCTTGAGGAAGCCAGTCGCATCGAAAGGGGTAGCTCCGGTCAGCTTGTGCCAGCCAGCGTTCAGCCACTGGTAGCCCAGGTACAGACGAATCACGAGCCAGATCCAGCTGCTGGTAGTACCCTTAAAGTTCGCAGTCATGAGATCATCCTCCTTACGAGTGGGGCGGTTATCGTTTCCCGCCGGTGCGGAGACTTTCGGGGGGAGGGGTGGTGTCTCGTTGTGGGGGAGGTTTGTTGTTCCGTGTCTCTGGTTTGATAGTACATTGAGAATCGTTTTCAATCTATCCAACTAAGTGGTCAATCCGCGGGCTATGCTGGGGCTAGTGTCTGCATCCGGTATGAACTGCCCCAAGACTCGGAAAGTCTATCGGAGGATTCCTGTCACCTGCTCTAGGCACCCTCAATGGGTGCCGTAACCCGTCAGGCGTGGGCCTAAGCTTGACCGGCCCATGCCGAGAGGGGCTAGGCACCCCGGGTGGGTGCCGTAACCCGTGAGGCGTGGGCCAAGCTTGACCGGCCCATGCCGAGAGGGTCTAGACCGGGGCAGGCAGGAACTCTGCCCGGTTCGGGTGTATCCTAAGGGAGAGTAAAGGGGGACGGGGCAGTGAACATGATTCTCGGCATGACCCTGGCGATCGCCCTGGCGGCTGTCATGATGAAGGTAGGCGCATGGCTGCGGCAGTCGAAGGGCTTTGAACTGACCCGCATGGGCGGTTTCTGGGTGGGTTTGGTGGCGGCGGTAGTGGTCTTTTTGGCCCTGCGCGTCGGAACGGCCCTGCCTCAGGAGATTGCGAGCGGCATCGCCGTCGGGCTTGGCGTCGGTATCGCCCAGGGGCTGCGCAGCCCCAAGTAGGAGGCCAGAAGAACGTGAGAGCAGTGATTCAGCGCGTGACCCGGGGCCGGGTCACCGTGGCAGGCGAAGTGGTCGGCGAGATTGGCAAAGGTTACGTGGTGCTGCTGGGCGTCTCCAAGGAAGATACGCCTGAGGCGGCCGATTACATGGCCGACAAAGTGGCAGGCCTGCGGGTCTTTGAAGATGAACAAGGAAAGATGAACCGTTCCATTCTGGATGCCGGCGGCGCCGTGCTGGCGATCAGCCAGTTTACGCTGTATGGCGACGTGCGTCGGGGGCGCCGGCCCGGGTTCGACCAGGCGGGGCGCCCGGAGGTGGCGGAGCCGCTGTATGAGCGGTTTGTGGAGAAACTGAAGGGGTATGGCCTCACGGTCGAGACAGGGCGGTTCCAGACCCACATGGAGGTCGAACTGGTCAACGACGGGCCGGTGACCATTCTGGTGGACAGCGACCGAAACTTCTAGATGACGATACTTGGTGATGCGCGGCAACTGCGTATATACTAAAGACAGGACGAGCGAGAAAGGGTGTTGCCCCGGTGCCTGCTATGCGTGTCTGGTCCCACGGGCTGGGTGCTTTCGGAACCAACTGCTACATCATCGCATGCACCGAGACAGGTGAGTCAGCCGTGATCGACCCGGGCGCCGACTCTCCGTGGCTGGCGGAAACCTTGGCGGAGGGCGGCCTCACACCCGGTCAAATTCTGCTGACCCACGGGCACCTGGACCACATCGGCGGCATCGCCTCGCTGCGCAAACTGACTGCGGCAACCGTGGCGGTTCATGGCGACGATGCCACCATGCTGACCGATCCCATGCGCAACGGCAGCGCCAACTTCGGCATGCGTATCACGGCGCCGCCCGCCGATCGGATGCTGCGCGACGGCGATGTGGTGCAGGTAGGTAGCCTGCGCTTTACCGTGATCCATACCCCGGGCCATACCCCCGGCGGGTGCTGCTTCTACTATGAAGGCGACGGTGGGCACCTATTCGCGGGCGACACCCTGTTCGCCGGCTCCATCGGCCGGACCGATCTGGCGGGAGGCGACCACGGGGCCCTGCTTCGGTCCATTCGGGAGAAACTGCTGCCGCTGCCGGCCGATACGGTCGTCTACCCGGGACATGGCCCCACGACCTCGATTGGCGATGAAGCGGAGTATAACCCGTTCTTGTCTAACTTGACATAAGGCACAAAAATCCCTATCATTGGTATGATATTTCGTCATGTGAAGTACTTAGCGCTGCACAGGAGGTCTCCCGTTGGACGAACAATTCCTAGCAGAGAATCTTGCCCGTCTGGAAGTGGCGCTTGACCGACTCGGAAGATCGATGACCTCAGCGGCTGTAGCCCACATGAGCGTGGTGCCGGGGCCCCTGCTGTCTGGCAGTCAGCGGGGCGTGTTGCGCGCACTGGTCAATCGGGGACCCTGCCAGGTTTCCGAGGTGGCTGCCCACCTGAGTGTAACGCTCAGTGCTGCTACGGGCCTGGTTGACCGGCTGGTCAAGGCCAAGCTGGTGACACGCGACCGCGACCAAAAGGACCGGCGGGTCGTTTGGGTCAAGGTGACGCCGGACGGTGTTGCCGCGCTTGAGGCCGCCGAAGAGCGCCGCCGTGTGGCCCTGAGTAAGATCATGTCCAACCTGTCCAACCAGGATCTGTCCACGCTTTGCGATATTCTTGAGCGTATAGACAGTCCGTAAGTGGAAATTCCCCCTCGCCCCCGTCACGCGCGTGCCGGATTGGCGGACTAAAGTTGTGAACTCCTGGTCGTTACTCGGAGTGATCAGCGGCAAAAGGGGGAGGTTTCATGGTTATCGCAGTCGTGGGGATCGCGTTGCTGGTGGTGGCATTTGCAGTGCCGAACTACCTGGCGGTCCGATATGCCGTCTTTGGTGGGGCTCCGGGGGCGGTTGCAGCCGGTGGGGCGGTTACTGCGGCAGCGGCTGGAGGGGTCAGCGGCATCAAGCGGGACAGGCTGGCCTTTGCACGGCGTGGCTATTTGTGGAAGGCGCTCAGCCCGTTGCTATTTGCCATGAGTGTCATCCTCGGTCTGGGGCTGGGCGGCGCGCTTGGTCTCTCACTGGTGGCCCTGGCGACGCTAAATCTGGTGTGGGGCTTCATTGGGTGGGATGGTTTCGTTGCCGGTCGCTAAACGTCCTCATAAAGTCAGGCCCGCCGAACTCGGCGGGCTTTGTCTATGTTCTGGCGCGAAATTGCACTATACTAAGGGACGAGGTGGAAGCTACTTGCCACAGATCGTTCTGCGGGGCAACAGCCCCTTGTTCGGCGCCGATTTGCGCCAACTTGGCCATGTCTTTTTTCCCGGCGAGGAGATCGCCGTGTTTGTGCCCGCGGCTGACGAACCCGGCGGTCCCACCGCCGAGGGTACCGAATGGCACGCAGATGTCTCTGCCACACCCAGCGATGAGGACGGCCTTCACTGGACCGTCACCGTCGCCGCACGGGGACCCGAAGGCGCTGCCCACGAGGCACGGGGAAGCCTGGACCGGGGTCCGGATGAAAGCCCCCGCACCTGGGACCACCGCCTGCGGCGCATGGCCAAGGGGCTCCTGGTGGACGCCCTGGGCGCCCTTCGCGGCTTCCGGCCTGGGTGGGGCATCCTCACCGGCGTCCGCCCCACCAAGTTCGTCCACCAGATGCTTGATGCCGGCCTGCCCGACCCCGCGCAGGAGTTGATGCGTGAGCACCGGCTGGCGCCCGATAAGGCCAGCCTGGTTACGGGCGTCGCCCGGTTGCAGCGGCCCTACCTGAACCAGGACCCCCGCGCCATTTCGCTCTACATTGGCATTCCGTTCTGCCCGTCCATCTGTTCCTTCTGCTCCTTCTCGATCTACCCGATTTTGGAGCACAAGGGTCAGGTGCCCGTTTTCCTCGAAGCGCTCGGCCGTGAAATGGAGATCATCGGCGGGGCGATCGAAGAGCTGGGGCTGCGGGTGCAAACCATCTACTTCGGCGGCGGCACGCCCACCAGCCCGAAGGACGAAGACTTTGCCTGGATGCTCCAGAAGGCAGCCGCGACGATTCTGAAGGGGCAGCAACCGGAGGAGTACACTGTGGAGGGCGGGCGCCCCGAGACCTTCACCCGCGCCAAGCTGGACGCCATGGCTGCCCACGGTGTCCATCGTGTCTCCGTCAACCCCCAGACGACGGTCCAGGCGACGCTCATGCATCTGGGCCGGATCCATACGGTCGAGAAGTTCTACCGTGCGTACGATCTCGTCCGGAATCATCCCAAAGGCTTTACCGTCAACGCCGATATCATCATCGGGCTACCCGGGGAGGGGCCGGATGAGGTCACGCATACGTTGCAGGACATGCAGCGCCTGGCGCCTGACAACCTGACGGTCCACACCTTGGCGATCAAGCGGGGCTCCAAACTCCACCAGGCCGAAGGCGAGGCCGCCGATGCCCTGCGGGCGATGACCTACGATGAGGCGGAAATGCTGATTCGGCAGGCCGCCGCCACTGCCCGGGAGATGGGGCAGCACCCGTACTATCTCTATCGGCAGAAGTTTATGGTCGGCTCCATGGAGAACGTGGGTTATAGCCTGCCGGGCAAGGAGTCCATCTACAACATTCAGATGATGGAAGAGCGCCAGACGGTGATCGGACTGGGTGGCGGTGCGACTTCGAAGTGGTACAAGCCCCTGGGTGGCCACCACGGCTGGCTTTTGAAGGCGCCCGACAATCCGAACGACCCGAGCGCCTATGTGGCCCGGGTCGAAGAATTGGCCCACCGCAGAGTGGAGCAACTGCGGCTGCTGTACGAACCGCACATAATTGAGCGCACCGAATGATAAGAATGTTTTGATCGACGGAGCCCCTCACGAGGAGGAGGAGACCCGTGACGTTTTCCCGCATCGCAGTTATCTACAATCCTAACTCGGGTCGTCCACGGGAGCGGCAGCAGGCGGTTGACCGCTTTGCCGAGCTGCTGCAGAACGCAGGGCGCACGGTCGACATTTGCCCGACGGAACACCCGAACCATGCAACCGACCTGGCACGGGAAGCGATCGCACGGGGCTGCCAGTTGGTCATCGCCAACGGCGGCGATGGCACCATGAACGAGGTGCTTCAGGCTGTGGTAGGCACCGATGCGACCCTGGGCTTCTGGCCCGGCGGCACGGCCAACGTGCTGGCCGCCGAAATCGGCTTTCCGGCCCAGGTCGACCGGGTGGTTGAACGGGTGCTGCGGGCGCACACCATGAAGTGCACCGTCGGCAAGGCGAACAGCCGCTACTTTTTGCTGATGGCCGGTGTCGGCATGGACGCCGCCGTCTCCGCAGCTGTCGACCCGGGCCTGAAGCGGAAGTTCGGCAAGGCCGCCTTTGGCGTTGCCGCCCTAAAGTATTTCTGGCGCGGGGAGTTTCAGCCCGTCAGAGTCCAGTTTCCGGGTGAGGAAGTGGTGGGGCGGTTCGTCGTCGCCGGCAACGCCCACTCCTACGGTGGCGGCTTCAGATTAACGCCCAACGCCGATCTTACGGACCCGGAGCTTGACATATGCGTCTTTAACGCCGACAACCGGATGGAGTTCCTGAAGTTCGCCCTGGCCGCCGTGGCCGGCTGGCATCAGGGGATGGCGAACGTGGTCTATCGGAAAGTCCGATCGGCCCGGATTCTCAGTGCGTCCGAAGACGAGGCCGCACCGGTTCAATTGGACGGCGAAGTGACGGGCGGGCTTCCGCTGCAGTTAGAGGCGATTCCGGCGGCGGTGAACCTGCTGGTATGAACTGCTTGACAAATACCAGCCTGATGGGTAGACTTTCAAAGCAAAGGCAATGAAGGGGACTAGTAGCTGCCAGGCACCCTCGCAGAGAGCCCGCAACCAGGTGAAAGGCGGGCAGGGAAGCAGCAGTCAAGCACACCCCGGAGCTGTGGAGCTGAACGGTCGCTCAAGCGGCCGCTAGGTTTCGCCGGAAACTCCCGCCGTTAGCAGAGGGAGAGGGCTTTTCTTGGGAGCCCTGTGGAGAGGAAGCCCGCCATGGCTAAGTGTTGGTGGGTTTCAACGTGGGTGGCACCGCGAGCACACGCTCGTCCCATGCTGGGGACGGGCGTTTTCTATTTTGGCGACGGAGGGATTGCCATGTCGATTCAAGCGCCGAAGGGCTTTAACGACTTCCTGCCGGGCGAACAATACGGCTGGAAAGACAGTTACCGCTGGCAACAGTTAGAGGAGCACTTCCGCAAGGTGGCCGGCCAGTACGGCTACCAGGAGTTCCGGCCGCCCCTGGTCGAGTTCCTGGAGTTGTTCGTGCACGGCGTCGGGACCACCACCGACATTGTGACCAAGGAGATGTTCAACATCGTGCCCCGGGGGGATGATCCGGACCCCCGGCGCATGGCGATGCGGCCCGAGCTGACCGCCGGTCTCTGCCGTATGTACATCGAAAACGGTATCGCGAACCAGCCCCAGCCCACGAAGATTTTCGCCTTCGGGCCGAACTTCCGGTATGAGAACGTGCAGAAGGGTCGCTTCCGCCAGCTGCACCAGCTGGACGTGGAGGTTTTCGGGGCCCAGGACCCGGCGGTTGACGCCGAAGTGATCCACCTCAGCCTCGATGTGGTGGGGCGCCTGGGCCTCAAGGGCCTGACGGTCAACGTCAATTCCATTGGCTGCCCGGTCTGCCGGCCCAAGTACCGGGAGGCGCTGCAGAACCACTTCCGCCCGCACCTCGCCGAGCTGTGCGAGGACTGCAACACCCGCATCGACAAGAACCCGCTGCGGCTCCTGGACTGCAAGAAGGATTCCCGGCACCCCGCCCAGCAGAACGCTCCGGTGGGCCTCGACTACCTGTGCGACGAGTGCAAGACCCACTGGGAAGGGCTGCTGGCGAACCTGAACGCCCTTAGTGTCAACTATCAGGTTGATACCCGGATTGTCCGGGGCCTTGATTACTACACCAAGACCGTCTTCGAAGTGGTCTCGCCCAAGTTGGGCGCCCAGTCGGCCCTGTGGGGCGGCGGCCGCTACGACGGCCTGATGGAGACCGTGGGCGGCAAGCCTACGCCCGGTGTTGGCTTCGGCATGGGCATGGAGCGGGTCTTGATGGCCCTGGAGGCCGAAGGCTTGCTGGAGGGCGCTTTCCCGGCCCGGCCCCGCATGGACGCCTTCATCGCGACCATGGGCGATGTGGCTCGTCCCGCAGGCCTCAAGCTCCTGTATGAGTTGCGGGCGGCGGGCATTTCCACCGACATCGACTACCTCGGCCGGTCGCTGAAGGCCCAAATGAAGTACGCAGGCAAGCAGAACAGCCGGTTTGTCATCATCCTCGGTGAGGATGAAGTGAAGAACGGCGTGGCTGCGGTGAAAAATATGGATGCGGGCGAGCAGCAGACGGTGCCGCTCACTGACCTGGTCCGGCATATTCAAACGATTGGCTAGGAGGCTACCCGTATGACGGAACCGATTCAGGGCATGAAGCGGAGCCACTTCTGCGACGAGATTTCCGAGTCGCTGGTTGGTCAGGTCGTGACGGTGAACGGCTGGGTGCAGCGGCGTCGTGACCATGGTGCGCTGATTTTCATCGACGTGCGGGACCGGAGCGGACTGGTTCAGGCCGTGTTCGATGCCGAAGATGCCGGCGAGGTTTTCAAGAAGGCGGAGCAGGTGCGGGGCGAGTTCGTCGTGGCCGTGCGGGGCAAACTGGTGCACCGGGCGCCCGAGGCGGTCAACCCCAACATGGTGACGGGCCGCTATGAAATTCGGGCCCAGGAGCTGCGCATTCTCAACTCGGCCAAGACGCCGCCCTTCTACATTCAAGATGACGTGGATGTCGATGAACTGGTGCGGCTCAAGTACCGCTACCTCGACCTGCGGCGCCCGGAGATGCAGCGGAACCTGATTCTGCGCTCCAAGGTGACCACGGTCACCCGAAGTCCACGCCGGAAGGCGCCCGCGACTACCTGGTGCCGTCGCGCGTCAATCCGGGCAAGTTCTACGCCCTGCCCCAGTCGCCGCAGCTCTTCAAGCAGCTTTCCATGGTGGCCGGCCTGGAGCGCTACTTTCAGATCGTCCGCTGCTTCCGCGATGAGGACCTGCGGGCCGACCGGCAGCCTGAGTTCACCCAGATCGACGTGGAGATGTCCTTTGTCGAGCGGGATGATGTTCTCAGCCTGATGGAAACGTTGGTCGCCCGCATCTTCAAGGAGACGCTGGATGTCGAGGTCGCCACGCCCTTCCGCCGCATGACCTGGCAGGAAGCGATGGACAGGTACGGCTCGGACAAGCCCGACCTCCGGTTTGGCATGGAGTTCGTCGACCTGAGCGATATGGCCGCCAACACCGGCTTCAGCGTCTTCAAGAACGCGGTGGAGGCCGGCGGCCAGGTGAAGGCGATTAACGCCACGGGCTGTGCCGGATATTCCCGCAAGCAGATCGATGAATTGACCGAGTTGGCCAAGACCTACAAAGCGAAGGGTATGGCCTACATCGCGGTGCAGGAGAATGGCGAGGTCAAGTCGACCTTCACCAAGTTCCTGACCGAAGAGCAGACCGGCGAGATGCTGCGGCGGCTGGGCGCCCAGCCCGGCGACCTGCTGCTCTTCATCGCTGACCAGCCCGGCGTGGTGGCGGCGGCCCTGGGCGCCCTCCGCCTGGAGATGGGCGGTCGGCTGGGCCTGCGGAACCCGAATGATTTCAACCTGCTCTGGGTTGTCGACTTCCCGCTGCTGGAGTGGGACGAAGAGGAGAGCCGCTTCGTGGCGGTGCATCATCCGTTTACGTCGCCGCTGCCCGAGGATCTGTCGGTGATCTTCGATGCTGAGGCCACACAGGCGCAGCTGTCGGCGGTGCGTGCCAACGCTTACGACTTGGTGCTGAACGGCGTGGAACTCGGCGGCGGCTCGATTCGAATCCATCAGCGGCCGCTCCAGAACCGGATGTTCCAGCTGCTCGGCTTCGGGGAAGAGGAGGCGTACGCCAAATTTGGCTTCTTGCTGGACGCCTTCGAGTACGGCGCCCCGCCCCATGGCGGCATCGCCTTTGGCTTGGACCGCTTTGTGATGCTGCTGGCGGGCCGGCAGTCGATCCGGGACGTAATCGCCTTCCCGAAGACGGCCAAGGCGACTGACCTGATGACCGAGGCGCCGGGCGAGGTGGCCGAGAAGCAGCTGCGTGAGCTGCATATTAAGCTCGCTGAGTAGCCCCTGGCTGCATATCTTGAGAGTGCGGAGCGATCCGCACTCTCATTTGTTTGCCGCGGGGGAGTCGCCATGTTTTTGTCTCTGCTCGATTTGCTTCGCCAGGAGACCGGGCGCCTGGCGCCGTTAGCCCCGGAGGATGCACCAGTTGTGGAGCTGATTGACCAGGGTGACCAACTGCTCCTGCGGGCCCGACTCCAGGAGGTCGACCCCAAGAGCGTCAAGGTGCAGTTGTCCGAGAGCGCCCTGGCGCTGGGCGGCGCCAGAACGGTGGAGGAACGCACGGAAGGGCCCGATGGCCGAAACTTCAAGCGCTCGGTCAGCCAGTTTTACCGGGAGATGCGCCTGCCCTGTCGGGTCGCCCCGCACCGGGCTGTGGCTCGCTGGGAGCCCGGCGGGCTGCTCCTGGTTACGTTGCCAAAAGCTTGAGCCTCGGGCTTTCCCGGGGCTCAAATCCTGTAATGTAGCGCTGACGGCGGGCTTATGTCAAGCCTTGTATTGTGTTTGTGCGACTGCTATCATGAAACACGAGCAAGGGGCACATGCTATAAGCACTCCCTGCTGTGTGCGTGAACACCCGGTACGAAATGACCTAACAGCATTACATCGGGAGCCCGACCTTGTGAGGCTGCCTCAACGCCCCCGTCGCTTTTTGCGATGTCAGGGGACTGAGAAATCCTTCGGAAGGGCACCCACCTGCCAGAGCGCAGGTTCATTCTCTACCGGGAACACGGCACGGTGGGGTAGCTTGTGAAGCAGAGGACACCCACATGGGTGTCCTCTTTTGCTTTACACTCGCCGCGGCATTTGGGTAGAATAGAACATGCAGTTGCTCTGCTCGTACATACAAGGAGGTCATCTTAGTGGCCAGCGATAAGGTGATGATGCTGTCGAGTGCAAACTGGTCCGAAGCGGTTGAGAACTCCGGTCGGCCGGTGCTCGTGGATTTCTGGGCGCCCTGGTGCGGACCGTGCCGTATGATCGCCCCCATCGTCGATGAACTGGCCGGCGAATACGAAGGCACGGTCGTGGTGGGCAAGCTGAACGTAGACGAGAACCAGGCCATTGCCGCCAAGTTCGGCGTCATGTCCATTCCCACGCTGTTGGTCTTCAAGAATGGCCAGCCGGTGGAGCGCATCGTCGGCTTCGCCCCCAAGAAGGAATTGAAGGCGAAGATCGACGCCATGCTGTAGGATCGGATTTCGGTGAGCGACCCCTAGCCAGGGGTCGCTTTTTGCTGCCAACCGCAGGGGCTGAGGGCCGTTTAGGCGAATCTTCTACAGGCGAAATAATTCAAGGGGGATATGACGCTACTTATGAAGATCATCGACCTTCGCAGTGATACGGTAACAGTCCCGACGCCGGAGATGCGGCGGGCCATGTTTGAGGCCGAAGTGGGCGACGATGTGTACGGGGAGGACCCGTCGGTCAACCAGTTGGAAACGGAAGCCGCAGCGCTGCTGGGTAAGGAGGCTGCGCTGTTTGTCCCGACCGGCACCCAGGGCAACCAGATCGCCATCATGAGCCACACCAGCCGCGGCCAGGAAGTGATCATGGAGGCCGAGAGCCATGTCTTCTACTACGAGCAGGGCGGCATCGCCGTGCTGTCCGGCTGCCAGACCCGCCCGGTGCCGGGCGTGAACGGCGCCATGGACCCTGACCGGGTGGAAGCTGCGATTCGGGGCGAGAACATCCATTATCCCGTGACGGGTCTGGTCTGCGTGGAGAACACCCACAACCGCTCGGGCGGCTGCGTAGTGCCCATGGAAAACCTGATGGCGGTTGCCGAGGTGGCCCATCGGCACGGGGTACCCGTTCACATGGACGGCGCCCGTGTGTTCAACGCGGCGGTAGCGCAGGGGCGCCCGGTGGCTGAAGTGGTGGCTCCGGTGGATTCGGTCATGTTCTGCCTGAGCAAGGGTCTGGCCGCGCCGGTGGGTTCCATGCTGGTTGGCTCCCAGGCGTTTATTGACCGCTCCCGCCGGGCACGGAAGCTGCTGGGCGGCGGCATGCGCCAGGCTGGTATTCTGGCGGCGGCGGGTCTGGTTTCGATTCGTTCGATGGTCGACCGGCTGGCCGAGGACCATGAGAATGCCCAGACCCTGGCCCGGGGCCTGAATGAAATTGCCGGCCTCAGGGTGGACCTGGCGACTGTGCAGACGAACATGATCATGTTCGATATTGATGATGCCCGGTGGGATGCGGAGAGCCTTGCCGGGGCGATGACCCGGGCCGGCGTTGTGTGCAATGCGAACGGGCCGCGTCGGGTTCGGCTGGTGACGCATAAGGATGTGTCAGCGGCCGATGTGGCGGAGGCGTTGGATCGGACGGCTCAGGTCGTGAAGGCCGGGCCGGATGGGAAGGCTGCCGGGTATATGTACTAGGGAAAAGCAAAACCCCACCTCGGAGGAGGTGGGGTTTTTCGCTGGGGGCGAACAAGCTACTTAAAGCTCTTCATCATGCTCATGCTTTTGACACCGACGCCACCGATATTATCGTGTTCAGCCGAGGCCACACTAGCGACCGCCAGCAGAGAAATGACCAACACCAACGCGACAAGTGCGAACTTCTTCATACCATCAAACCTCCTCAGGCTGTATGTTTCCCTCTGATTTTCGCTACCAGCGAAAACTCTGTCCGCAAATCAGGGGCTTCGTTAAGCCCCTGCCTGCTGCCGGAGCAAGACGCTACGCCGCAGTGCGCTGGCGTCGTTCATGAGTCGAGAATTCTTCGCCTCGGTAGCGAGACCCAAGGCCGTGTTCGACAGGGCCGTTGCGCTTTCGAGGTGCCCTTGGTCCAGTGCCACTTTTGCTGCAACCCAGGCAGCCTGGCTCTGTTCTTCAGGGGTAATCGGCTCACCACGCTCCACCCGGCGGAAGATAGCTTGGCAGAGTTCGGCTGCTTGAGCGAAATTCGCCTGTATGGCGTTTAGGAACGCTTCGCCCAGGGTTTGGTGGACTCGGTCAGTTTCACTTGAAATCAGGGTGTGGGCTTCATCAAGGCAGGCTCGGGCATCTTCGGGTTGGTCCATGTGGCAGTAGAGCCACGCTAGGTTATGTAAGCTCTTGCACAAGAGTGATGGAAGACCGTCACGCCGGAAACAGGCGATTGCCTGTTGATAGGACCGAACCGAGCCCGGAAGGTCCCGACGATCACGGAGCGTGAGCGCCAGGTAGAAATGCGCTTTCCCTTCGCCCATGGAGAGCTCAGGGTATTTTATTGATAATTCCTGAAGAAACAGCTGGAACTGCTCCATGGCCACGTGCGTGTCACCAATCCAACGGGTCACCATGCCGAGGTGGAACCGAATCTGGCCCAGTAGCTTAATTGGGTCTTGCCGGCTGTAAGCCGCGAGCGACTTCTCGGCCAGGTCCTTTGCCGTGAGGAAGTCACGTCGACCGAAAGCGGCATGGGAGCCCATCAAAAGCAACCGGGCCCCAGGTGGTCCTTCTTGCCGGAGTCGCTCGAACTCCTGCCAAGCTTTGTCCCACTGAAGGGTTTCAATGAACCCCAGCAGGTCGCTAAGCTGGTTGTTCTTGTTCTCCATTCCAATCCCCCTGTTGACCGTTTGTCCTGTTGGCACCCCAGGCGGACTGGAAGGTGTCAACTTCTGTTTACCAGATTACGGGGAAATTGGGAAAAGGTCAACCCGTTTGTCATGTTCTCTGTGCGTGAACAGTTCGACAAGATCCTCGTCAGTTTGGAACTTGCCAGCAAATTATTCGAAATGCGAACCCGGTGGTCAACGCCGGTCGAGGACACAAATGTTGTCGGCAAATCAATAATAAGGTTGAAATGGGATTTGCTACCAGGTATAATCTAGGCAAGGACTAGCTTCCACATTCACCGGGGGGGGTTGAAGTGGACCTGCTGCAGTGCCTGGCCGCTTTCATTGAGAACGAATCGTGGGCAGAGGCCTATGATCTCTTCACCCAATGGACCAGCGGGCCATCCTCGGAACGTCACCTTCTAACGGGGGCAGATGAGGCACGATTCCTGCTTATGGGGTCACACGCGGCATGCGGCCTTAGGAAAATGGTAGAGGCAAAGCGCTTGGCGGAGCAGGCACAAAAACGCTGGTGCCCCAAGTCACCTGACGTTCTCTCCGGAAAGATTCTGTTTCACTATGCACGAGTACTTCAGTTGATTGGAGACACCTCCCGAGCGAGAAGTATGTTCCAACAATTCCTTATGGAGGTGAACAACTGGTTTCCAGCCCTCTCTCTCGGTATTCCCAAGGCTTACTTCTATCTTGGTTTGATCTCGCGTGCCTTCAGGGATTTCGAAGGTGCGGTTGAGGCGAACCAGAAGGCGATCCACCTGTTTAGGGAACGCCGTGAGTGGACGTTCTGTTGCTTCGCACTGCAAAACCTTGCCTGGGTTCTCTGTAAGTTGGAGCGACCCCAGGAGGCGGCAGAAGCACTGGGGGAAGTAACGCAGATCTTCGCTGGTCAACTGCCCCCCGAATTGGCTGTTGAGCAAGCCTTAGGCAATGCCTACGTCTCATACCTGGAAGGGAATTACTCACCTGCGAAGCTCCTGCTACACGAGGTGCTGCGCTTACCCTCAACGAAAAACGAGATTAAGTCGATGGCCTGGTGCCTCTCCGGGTATGTTGCGGTAGCTGAGGGTGAGTTGCTCCTGGCCGAAGACATGGCGAACTGCGCGATCGCTTCTGCAGAGAAGGTTTTTGATTCACGACTCATCAATGATGGCACTGACCTTCTTCGCAAAATACGCCGGCAGAAGCGTTCTCCGGCATGAGGAGGTACATCAATGGCGCGCTTGATCGGGTTATTACTGGTCCTTGCAGCTGTGGTTATGCCCTCGGTTGCAGGGGCAGAACGAGGCGATATCGGAGGGGTGGGCGTGAAGTCCCACCAGGTCGCTGAGTGAGAAAAACTCGCCGCCGACGAAACGGAGAGAGGTAGTTGTGGGAAAACCACAGGGTTTCCTTCGCCTTCCTTGGACGATTTGGGTGGCCGGCGCAGCGATCGCTGCATCTGGCGTAATGTCCATTGTCGGCTCACTCACCCGCGGCAACCAGACTTCCGATGTTGTGTTTTGGGCAGGGTTCATTTCGGCGGGAGTTTCCGGGCTTGGCAACGTGATTGCTCACTTCGGACACCATTGGCGGTCTGAGAAATGGCAGCCCGATGAGGCTATTCAGACACTCCTCGAAGCCTACTTGTGGGACGATGGTGACGCCAAAGTGGTGAAGCAGGGGCTGCGACTCAACGTTCTGATGCCAGATCGTAACGGGGTTCTACACAGTCGTTTTTCAGTCAATATGGGCGGTTCACCTGATCGCACCCTGACCTGGGCGGAGAATCAGGGGCATATCGGATACAGCTTTTCAACCGGCAAAGCACTGGCCGAAGATCTGTCGAGATTCCGACATCTCACCTTCGAAGAGGTTTCAGCCAAGATGGCAGACTACCCAATTCCGTGGGGATTGAGCCGTACCCATTGGCAGCACCTGCATGGAGTAGGCTCGGCACTTTGCGTCCCCATTCCGCATCCCACACGGTCTGGGCGCCTGATAGGCGTCCTGGTGCTCGACTCTCCGAAACCGCTTGCCGCAACTGATTTTCTCGCCGCTGAGACCCAAGACCGCTGGTCCCGGCGGGTAGCACGTCTGGGATGCCTCTTCAGTGAACTCGGGCTTGTCCCGAAATAGGTGGGTGATGTACGGTGAAACCGGGAATGGAAGAGTTGCGACCGGGACTTCATATTCAGGCGGACACGGGTTTCGACCTCATCCAGCCTGGATACAGGCCCAACACGAGCAGGGCACATGCAGGAGATGCAGCGCACAGGTCAATCTCTGTAGCGGTTGACCGTGAAGCGGTGGCATCTCTTCTCGTAGGTGCCGCTGTTGGTGCGACTATCCTGGGGTCAATCGGCGCCGCCGTGCAGGCTGCTATGGCAGGGGTCGGCGGCGCCGCGTTGGGCGGCGCGGTGGGTGCGACCTTTGGGGTGATACTCGGAACGGAGATGGGCCGTCGAATCAGCAACTTCCAGCGGTGGATTGACCGTAGCGCAGATGGACAAACAGATGTCCCGAACCATGGTTGCGACTGGTTGCAGCAGCGCCAGGACGAGTCTGAGCATTTGTCGGTATTGGCGCAGCGCCTGGCACGGGTACGCAACGAGTGCGGAATCACCGTGGAAGAACTCAGCGTTCGGTGCGGCATCTCCTCGGAGTTCCTTGCTGAACTTGAAACCAACTGGGTCAGTCCGACGTTGTCTCAGGTCAGGCGCATAGCGAAGGCCCTGGGGGTTACCGAGTTGTTTCTTCTCGGCGGAGTTCAGACGGCCGCATCAGACGATTTCGGATCCGAAGAGATGGACGGCGTGGCGTGGATGGTAGGCCGTCGATTTGCCTCGTACCTGGAAAACCTTAACCCCACAGAACGGCAGGAACTCCGCGAAGCCTCCGTGGAGCAACGGTTCACTTTCGCGGTTGGCTTCTTGTGCCACACCTTTCCTTCTTCGTTCACCCCCACAGTGCTGGCTCTTTTGCTTAATCTCAGTCCTGACACCTTCGAGCGTATCCTCCATGGCGGTGAGCCAATTGCCAGGTACACCCTGTGCAGACTGACGCAGGTAACCGGCATAAGCATTCGTTTTTTCTCTGTAGGTGACATCCGTGAGGATTGCGAAGCTGGCGCTGTGTCCACCGAACAGGCACTGGAGTATCTCCAGCCCATTTCAGCAGCAGTGCGTGGACAACTCCCTGCCGCCCACCTCACGGCGTTGATTGCCAAGCATTTGGAGATTCACCGCCCTTCCTGAACAGCGCCAGCTTGCTACGTGAAACAGCCTATCGGCGTGATATCGTTGATAGGCTCGGGCGGTTCGCAGAGAGAGGGCAGACTATCCCCGGAGGGAAGCATCATGCCAAGCTACTTCTTCGCAATCACGCCCCCTGAGCCCACCCTGGGCGCCATCGAGGCCTTTCGGGCCCGGTGGGGGCACCCCCACCACAACGTCGAGCCCCACATCACCGTGAAGCCGCCTTTCCCCTGGGACGATGCCCCAGGGGCTCTCCTCGACCTTCTCCGCCCCGCCCTCGCCGGCCTGCGACCCTTTGCGGCCCGGCTCGGCGCCCCGGCCCGGTTCGGCAACGCCGTGCTCTACCTCACCGTGGACAGCCCGGATATGCATTCCCTGCACCTGACCACCATCAACGTACTGGCAGGCGCGATCCCCACCGCCCACGAAGGGCACGAATACACGCCTCACCTGACCCTGGCTGTCACCCGGTTCGGCATCAGCCCCGAGGCCCTTGACCGCATGGAAGCCGAAGCCCGGGCCGAATTGGCCGTCTTCCCGGCCTTCGACGTCACCGCCCTACGCGGCTATCAGCGCTTCGGCAAGGACGATCGGTGGCAACCCCTGTGCGATCTGCCGCTGGGTTCGCTATAATAGACAGGTAGTTTTCCGCAGAAAGTGAGACAAAGACCGCATGGCACACGTCGAACTGATCGCAACCGCACCCATGGGGCTTGAAGCCCTGGTCGCCAAAGAAGTGAAGGACCTTGGCTACACCGACGTCACCGTCGATAACGGCGCCGTCACCTTCCGGGCCGATGAGGCCGCCATCTGCCGGGCCAACCTGTGGCTCCGCACAGCCGACCGCGTCCTCGTCAAACTGGGCGAATTCAAGGCAACCACCTTCGAAGAGCTCTTCCAGGGCACCAAGGCGTTGCCCTGGGACGAATGGATTCCCTCGGACGGCAACTTCCACATCAACGGCCGCTCGCACAAGTCGCAGCTGACTTCGGTGCCGGCCAGCCAGGGCGTGGTCGAAAAGGCGATTGTTGAGAAGCTCAAGCAGAAGTACCGGCTCGAATGGTTCCCGAAGACCGGCGCCAAGTACGGCGTCGAGGTTTCGCTGCTGAAAGATGTGGCGACGCTGACGCTGGACACCACCGGCCCAAGCCTACATAAGCGGGGTTACCGCAAGCTCACCGCCGAGGCGCCCATCAAGGAGACGCTGGCGGCGGCGCTTATCAGCATCGCCAAGTGGCACCCCGAGCGCCCCTTCTGGGACCCCATGTGCGGCTCCGGCACGATTCCTATCGAGGCGGCCATGATCGGGCATAACATCGCCCCGGGCATGCACCGGCAGTTCCCGGCCGAGGCCTGGGGGCGGATTGGCGAGGACCTGTGGCAGGTCGCCCGCGACGAAGCTTTCGACCTCGCGGACTACGACAAGAAGCTCGAGATTGTCGGGACGGACGTGAACGCCGAAGTGCTCGAGCTGGCTGCCCATCACCTGCGGGCCGCGGGCCTGTCGAAATCGGTCACCTTACGGCGCCAGCCGCTCAAGGATTTGCAGACCGACCTGAAGTACGGCTACCTGATCACCAACCCGCCCTATGGCGAACGCCTCGGCGAAAGGGAAGAGGTGGAGGACCTCTACCGGCAGATGGGGCGAGTCTGCCGGACGCTGCCTGAATGGTCGGTCTTTGTGATTACGGCGCACAAGGGGTTTGAGAAGTTCTACGGCAAGGGTGCCGACAAGAAGCGCAAGCTGTACAACGGGCGCATTGAGTGCGACCTGTATCAGTATCTTGGCAAGTACCACGCCCGCCCGGTGCCGTACGAAGAGGCCCGGCCGGCCGAATCGTAACGACCCGTAACATCGAACAGAAAGGCCGCCCCACAATCGGAGGGCGGCCTCACCTTTCTCTTACCGGAACCCCACCCGCTTCTCGTTCTCCGCCGACAGATGCACGCCCAGGATGGACTTATACAGCAGCACCGTGCGGGTCTTGTGCGCCCCATCCTTCCGGTCGAAAGCGACGTAACTCTCTGCGCAGACAGGCTCCCCTTCCAGGCGCACAGTCTGACCGCTCCTGAGCATCAGATCGACGATTACCTTCTCGGCACCCGTCTCTGCTGCGAAGCTCTCCTTCAGCCCGCGCAACTCCTCCGCAAAAAACGCTCGGGTCAACGCTTCCCCCGACATGCCACCCACCCTTTCCGCTGCCATCTATAGATGATTGTGACACAAGGAGATGTCCCCGCCAATCCCGAACTCTCCTCAGTCAACGCCGTTGACGAGAGGAAGTGGCGACCATGGACCTCTTTGAATATGCCCGTCAGCAGCAAATGGCCAGCCAGGCGCCACTGGCGGCCCGCATGCGGGCCCAGACCCTGGACGAGTACGTCGGGCAGGAGCACATTTTCGGACCCGGCAAGTTCCTGCGCAAAGCGCTGGATGCCGGCAAGGTGCCCTCCTGCATTCTCTTCGGTCCGCCTGGCACGGGGAAAACGACCCTCGCCCGGCTCATGGCGACCAAAATCGACGCCCATTTTGAACAGCTGAACGCCGTTACATCCGGCGTGCCTGATATTCGCCGCATTGTGGACGAGGCCAAGGCCCGCATGGGTCAGTATGGCCGGCGCACTATGGTCTTCATAGATGAGATTCACCGCTGGCGCAAGGACCAGCAGGACGCCCTCCTGCCCCACGTGGAGGAAGGGCTGATCACGCTGATCGGCGCCACCACCCAGAACCCGTTGGTCAGCGTCAACGCACCGCTGGTCAGCCGGACCCGCATCTTTGAACTCCAGTCACTGAGCGACAAGGACATCCGCCAGCTCCTGGAGCGGGCGCTCGTTCTGCCGGGGCGCGGCCTGGGCAACTACAACGCCACGGTGGAGTCTGAGGCCATGGAGCATTTGATTCGCACATCCAGCGGCGATGCCCGCACGGCGCTCAACGCCCTGGAACTGGCCGTCGTCCTGGCCGATGCCGATGAGAACGGGCGGCGCACCGTCACACTGCCGATCGCAGAAGAGGCTCTGCTGAAGCGGGCGGTCGTTTACGACCACGATGGCGACGAGCACTACCACGTCGCGAGCGCTCTGATCAAGTCGATTCGCGGGTCTGACCCCGACGCCGCAGTCTACTGGCTGGCCCGGATGATTTACGCCGGTGAGGATCCCAGGTTCATCGCGAGGCGGCTGGTCATATCGGCGGCGGAAGATATCGGTCTGGCGGATCCGACCGCCCTCAACCTGGCCCAATCGGCGGCGGATGCTGTTTCCTTCATCGGGATGCCCGAGGGACGCATCATCCTGTCGGAAGTGGCGATCTACCTGGCCTGCGCACCCAAGTCAAATACGGCCTACGAAGCCATTGACCGTGCGCTGGCCCAGGTGGGTAAGGAGCGGACGCCCCCGGTGCCCATTCACCTCAAAGATGCCGGGGCTGGCAGCGGACAGCGCCTTGGCTACGGCAAGGGGTATGAGTATCCGCACGCGTACCCTTCCGGGTGGGTGCAGCAGCGGTATCTGCCAGAGGGCGTTGACGGCCCCTTCTGGGAGCCGGGCGCCCGGGGCCGGGAGGAGGTCCTGGCCCGGGTCCTGCGGGAGCGCCGGGCCCTGGGCATGCAGAGGAAGTAGGTTACCGCACCGTCGCCACACCCTGTGCCGCCAGGGGCGACAGCCAATGCCGCTCCAGTTCGTCCAGTCGGACCCAGAGCGCCCCGCCGGCATCCTGGCCGTCGGGCTCGGTCTTCAGCGGGTCGGTCTCCCGCACAAGGGCCATCTCGTAGAAAAAGCCCAGATGGTGCATGTCGCCCACCACCCGGCTGAACGGGGTCAACTGGCGAACGGTGCGGACCAGTAACCCGGTCTCTTCCCAGAACTCCCGCCGGACCGCATCTTCCGGATGCTCCCCGTGCTCGATGCCCCCGCCTGGCAGGTCCAGCGACCCCTCGTACGGGCCACGCATCTTTTTGACCAGCAGCACAGCCCCGTCCCGGACAAGCACGCCATAGGCCCCAACATACCGGGTTGTCATAGAAATAAATCAACTCCTTGCCCGACATCTGACGGACAAGGAGTTTGAAATGTTCCCTTACACCCGCTCCTCCGGCGGATGCATGTGATGGACTCGCTGGGTCACCGCTTCCAGGGCCTGCAGGAGGCGCTCCACCGGCTCATCTTCAATGCCGCAGCTTTCCAGCGAGCGACAGGCGTCTACCAGTGCGTCTGCGGCGGCGCTGAATTGGCGGGCCGCCTGCGCCGTCAGGTTCTCGTCCACTGCTTCCACCTCGCTCGGTAACAGTCTCCCGCGGCGCAGGCACGGGCATGCACCCGACGCGAAGGATTGTACGAATGGTGGATAGAGTGTGCGGACATGAACATGATACGTTTAGAGCAGGAGAACCGCCGAAGGAGGGCTCATATGACCAAGACCGCGCAGGCATCCGTGCAGGAGACCATCGAACAGGCGGTGGTCCGCTTCCTCCACATGCTCAACAGCCACTGCCCCGGTAACGTGATTCCGCTGCTGACGCCCGATGTGGAGCTGTCCGCCGACGAGAAGGCTGCTGGCGCCGAGGCCGTAAACGGGTACTTCATCCGCCTGTGGGAGGCGTACCCTTGCATTAACTTCTCGGTGGAGAATCTGATTGTCGGGGAGCATGGGGCTTCCGCCGAAGTGGCCTACGAGGGCGGCCCGAAGGGCCGGGGCGAGCGCTGCATGGTTTTCGCCTTTAAGGGCGACAAGATCCGGCGGATTCGGGTGTACTAGGGCTACGGCGCCCATTGAGGGTGCCTAGAGCAGGCAGGCTTCCAACTCGCGGATGATCTCTGCCTGGTCCAGGTGCTTGCCGATAAAGACAATGCGTGATTCGGGCCCGGCGCCATCCCACTCGGCGCCGGGCTCAAAGCCGTGCCGGTCGCCGACCTGGTGCATAATCACGGCGTGACCGGGAAGTTGGCCGATGAACAGAATGCCCTTGCCGCGCAGGACGCCCACCGGCAGCCGGCAGAGGTATTCGTTAAGCCGCTCGGCGTCAAACGGGCGCCGCGTGCGATAGCTGACCGAGCTGATGCCGCTCAGGTGGCCTTCACCGTGTTCGTGGTGGTGGTGATGCTCGTGGGTGCAGGCCTCGCCTTCGCAGTGGTGGTGCTCTTCGGCGTCCAGGATGCGCTGGGGATCGAAGGCGCCGACGCCGAGGATAGCGGCAAGGTCGACCTGGGCGCCCTGGCTCCGGAAAATGCGGGCGTCGGTGTTGATGGCCCGGATTGCTGCCTCGACCTGGTCAAGCTGCTCGGGGCTGACCAGGTCGATTTTGTTGAGCAGAATGAGGTCGCCGAACTCCAACTGGGCCCGGCAGGCCGGGTCGGCGGCGAGGTTGCGCTCGAAGTTATACGCATCGACCACCGTGATGATGGAGTCGAGCCGGCAGACATCGATGACGCCGTGGCTCATGAAGGTTTGGGCGATGGGCGCCGGGTTGGCGAGGCCCGTGGTTTCAACCAGGACATACTCCACCCGGGGGCGGCGCGAGAAAATGCGGCCCACTGCGTCGAGCAGGTCGGTGCGTACGGTGCAGCAAATGCAGCCGTTGTTCAGTTCGACGACTTCGTCGTCGGCACGAAGGACGAGGTCGCCGTCAATGCCGGCTTCGCCGAACTCGTTGACGATGACACCGCACCGCAGGCCGTGGTCGCCTTTGAGAATCTGGTTCAGGAGCGTCGTCTTTCCGGCGCCCAGGAAACCGGTCAGGATGGTAATGGGGAGTTTCTCGGGGTACACGGGCGAATCACCTCAGCCTTTAGGATTCGCCATTCTTGTGTGGGGTCCTACCGAGCTCCTCCGTTCACGGCGGCTGCCTCCATGCCGGGCGGCTGCCGGTCGAAGCTGTAGCGGACCATCGCCGCCAGCGCCGCAGCGGCCTGGTCGGGCGAGCCAAACGTAAGCACCCCGTTCTCATCCAGGAGCCTGCGGGCCGCGGCCACACCGTGGCCTGCCAGCAGCACCGGGAAGTAGGGCTTGTCGAGGCCGTGCCGCCTGATGCCGGGGAGGAGCCCGAGGAGTTCGTGTGCCACCTCGTCGGCCGAGGTGACCCTGGTGGGAACGAAGAGGTGGAAGACGGCATCAACGCCGGGATCACGAAGGGCGGCAGCCACCGACTGGGCGATCATCTTCGCCGAAACGCCGCCGCTCATGTCGACGTGGCCATCCGGGCGCCCGATGGAGGCCATGGGGGGCAGCAGGCCAAATAGCATGGTGCGGGTGGCCGCACTGAACCGGGCAAGGGTCAGGCCGCCCGCGTCACTCAGGCAGTCCAGGGCGTACACACCCGGGCCGCCAGCATTCGTCAGCACCGAAACCCGCCCGCCCAGAGGCAGGGGCAGTTTGTCAAAGGCGTTCAGGGTCACAATAAAGTCGTCCAACCGCTGCATGCGAATCAGGCCGTACTGCCGGAAGGCGCCGTCGTAAATGGCGTCGGGTCCGGCCAGGGTGCCGGTATGCGACAGGGCTGCGTGGCTGCCGGAGACCGACCGGCCCGCCTTGAGCACGACCACCGGCTTGCGGGCAACCACCCTCGCGGCGGACTCCAGAAGGGCACGCGCCTCCGAAATCCCTTCGAGGTAGAGGCCCACAGCCCGGGTCGACGGGTCCTTCCCCAGATACTCCATCATATCGACCATATCGACATCGGCCATATTGCCAAGGCTGATCATTTTGTTCAGGCCGACGGCCAACGGTCGGGCGCCCAGTTCCAGGGCCATCCAGGCGCCCACGGCGCCGCTCTGGCTCAGCAATGACACGCCCCCGGGACGCCGCCAGACCCCGGTCAAAAAGGTGGTATCCACCCGGCTTTTGTTATCGATGATCCCGATGCAGTCAGGCCCGATCAGCCGGACGCCCGCAGCCCGGCAGCCCTCAGCCAGCTGGCCCTGCCAGCCCATGCCGTCGGTCGAGCCGGTTTCGCTGAAGCCAGCGGCGATGGCCACGACCACCTTCAGGTCCCGGCGGGTCCGGGCCCTCTCTCCAATCGCCTCGACCAGTTCCGGGGTTGACTGGGCCGGAGCGGCCAGAATCAACATCTCCACGGGCCCGGGTACAAAGCCCAGCGCCGGATAGGCCGGCACGCTCAAGACCGCATCCGCACCAGGGTGAATCACCGCAAGATGCCCGGGATAGCCGGCCTCCAGCAGGTTGCTAAGCACCTGGTGGCCGGGTTTTGTCACGTCGGCAGACGCTCCTGCAATAGCGATGCCACGGGGTCGGAAGGCCGCATCCAGAGTCCCGCTGGCAGCCTTTGCAGGAGGCATCGTGGTTCTTGTCACGGTGGCAGCCTCCTTCCGGTACTTTCTCCCAAGCCAAGCGTACGCCGCTCTGCTGGCTGGCTCTATCCACCGTAAGTACAAGAAAAGTCGTGTAGTCTGAATCTACTGCCGGTATCGTATGGTTTGAGGCGGCGTATAGGGTGTAGTTAGGAGCACCCAAAGTATTACGAATGACACTTTAGGTAGACATCTGTCACACGGCGACCTACAATATAGGGTAGTGCGTGTAGTGAAAAGGAGGGCTTCGAATGCCGCTTCGCATCCTCCTGATTGAGGACGACCCCGACATTCAGAAGATGGTGCGGCTGTCCCTCATGTACCAGGGCGGTCATCAGGTCTCGGCTGCATCCGGTGGTCGTGAAGGGCTCGAGAAGGCGGCCCAGGAGAACCCGGACCTCATTCTGCTAGATGTGATGATGCCGGAAATGGACGGCTACGAGACCATAAAGGCGCTGAAAGCGCAGCCCGGCACCCGGCATATTCCGGTCGTATTTCTCAGTGCCAGGGCCCAGCAGACCGAAATTCAGAAGGGCCGTGAACTGGGAGCCGTGGGCTACCTGGTCAAACCCTTTGATCCCATGACACTCGCCAGTCAACTGGACGCCATTCTGTCCAGCGGCGGGCAGGACTGACAGGGTGCCCTTGGGGAGGATAGGTGCTTGAACTTCACCAAAATATTGCACAGCGTTTACCGGAACAGCCTTGACGGCATCGTGATCTCGAACAAAGAGACCATCATCACCGACGTGAACCCCGCGTATGAAGAGCTGACCGGGTACAGCCGTGACGAACTGGTTGGTCAAAGGACCAACGTGGTCAAATCGGGCCTGACCCCGCGCGTCGTCTTCGACGAAATGTGGGAGCAGCTTCGCACCCGCGGCAAGTGGGTCGGTGAAATCATCAACCGGCGGAAAGATGGCGCCCTATGGCATTCCTATCTTTCTATTACGCGTATTGTCGATGATGCTGGTGAAGTTGTTGCGTACGTGGGCATTGCGCGGGATATTACCCGCCGCAAGGAGATGGAGCAGCAGCTTCGGCAGAATCTGCTGGAGATCCAGGCCGCCCGCGAGGCTGCCGACGCCACGGCCAACCGGCTCCGGGCGATTTTGGAGTCCGCCGGCGAGGCGATCGTCATGGTCGATAACCGCGGGCTTTGCGTCATGGCCAACCACCAGGTCGGCAACGTGCTGGGCATCTCGGCGGAGCGGTGCATCGGCCAGTCGGTCCACGAACTGCACAGCCATGCCACCAGGGTTTTCCGGGGGGGCTGCGCGCTGGAGTGGAACCCCGGCCCCGAGGGGACGCCGCCGGTCGAAATCAAGACCAGGACAGTTGAGACCCGTGAGGATCAGCCCCGGGTCTTTCATGAGTTTTCGGCCCCCGTGCAAGATGAGCTTGGGCGGGTGATTGGCCGGATTTACGTCTACCGCGATGTGACCAAGGAGACGGAAGTGGACCGCATGAAGAGCGAGTTCATCGCCACCGTCTCCCACGAGCTGCGCACGCCCATGACGTCGATCAAGGGTTCGCTGGGGCTGGTGCTGGGCGGCATTGCCGGCGCCCTGCCCGAGGATGCCAAAGAGCTGCTCGGCATCGCACAAAACAACACCGATCGACTGATTCGGTTGATTAACGACATTCTCGACATCTCCCGCATTGAGGCGGGCAAGATGGAGATCAAGCGGGCGCCCCTTTCGGTGGTGGATAGCGTGCACCGGGCGATTCGTGAGCTGGAGGGGTTTGCGACCCAGCGGGATATCGTCTTGAAGGCCGAACTGCCTGATGACCTTCCCCGGGCCATTGCCGACTACGACCGGCTCCAGCAGGTGCTGGTCAACCTGCTTTCGAACGCCATCAAGTTCAGCGATATGCATAGCCGCGTGGTGGTCAGCGCCGGCCTGGACGAGGACCAGATTTGGGTCAAGGTGCTTGACCAGGGCGCCGGCATTCCGAAGGAGCATCTGTCATCGATCTTCGAGAAGTTCCACCGGGTCGACAACGCATCCACCCGGAAGACGGGCGGCACGGGGCTTGGCCTGGCGATCTGCCGGGCGATTGTTGAGGAGCACGGCGGCCGCATTTGGGTCGACAGCGAACTGGGCAAGGGCTCGGCCTTTACCTTCACGCTGCCGGTCGAGGCGGCGCCGCCGGAACCCCAAATTCCCATGGCGCTGGGCACCAAAACGGTGCTGGTGGTCGATGATGATCCGGATATTGTCAAGCTGATTATGCTGTCGCTTGAGCAGGAGGGCTTCCATACCCTGGGCGCCACCTCGGGCGACCAAGCCCTGGAGATTGCCCGGACCCGGCGGGTGGATGCGATTACGCTGGACCTGCTGATGCCCGGGATGCATGGCCTCGAAGTGGCCCGCCGCCTGAAGGATGACCCCGTCACGAAGGGGATTCCGGTGGTGGTAGTCAGCGCCTATACCGATGGGCATGAGTCGGAACTGGTGATGCTGGGCGTGTCGGGCGTGATTGGCAAGCCGATCGACGAAGATCGACTGCTTTCGACGATTCGCTCTGTGCTGGGCAACCGGACGGATGGCGAAGCCGACAAGCCGCTGGTGATGGTCGTCGATGATGATCCGGATGTGCGCACGATTGTGGGCATGATGCTGGAGCGGGGCGGATACGCCGTGCGGACGGCGTCGGACGGACAGGAAGCGTTCCGGGTGATCATGGAGAATCGGCCAGATTTGCTAATTCTTGATTTAATGATGCCAAACCTGGACGGATTCCAGTTGGTGCGGCTGCTCCGGCAGCGACGTTGGACGCAGCAGATTCCGCTGTTGGTATTGACAGCGCTGGATTTGACGGAGGGCGAAAAGACGCTGCTCCGGCTGGGGCCGACGCGGCATCTGACCAAGGGCCCGGCGCTGCAGGAGGAGATCGTCTCGCGGGTGCGGGATTTGATGAAGCCTCGGTAGGTAAGGTGCGAAGAAGGCACGGGAGAGATCCCGTGCCTTTTTGCATCGTTTTATGCAAAAAGCGATGTTTGACTGTATCTTTGTGCAAATGTGGACGAAAAGATGAATCTGGCTGCATATTTGTCATGTTTGGGTGAATCTGGGCGTATTTGGGCATTTCTGTGTGGATCTGGGCATGTTTGAGCATTGCTGTGAACCGCTGGAGATGTTTTGATGCGTTTGGCCATGGCTTGATGTGTTCTTAGGCACGGGGCGGGCGCCTGAACGCTTGGTCTGCCTCGTACCTGGTCCGCCCCGAGCACCGCGGGCAGATGTAGACCATGGGGCCCTGGACCCGCCGGGTCTTCTCCAGCTCCCGGTGCTGCAAGTAGCGGATGGCGAACTCCGGGTCCCCCTCCGGCGACGCTCCGCAGAGCTTGCAGCGCACCTGTTCTTCCATGACGTCTCGCCCCCCTTTGTCACCTCCATTGTACGAGGTTATCGATGGGCGGAACAGGGGCAGGCTACGAAGCAGGAGGTGTGTGCTTTGTGCGCCTGAAGGTGCTGCTGGCGGGAATTCTGGCCTTTCATGCCGGGTGGTATATGCTGGTGCCGTTCTTTGCCATCCTCTTTACCACCCGGCGAGGGCTGAGTCCGGCGGAAGTGGGGCTGGTGCTGGCGGCCCAGTCCTTTCTGCTGTTGCTGGGGAGCCTGGCGGGGGGCGCCCTGGCCGATCGCTACGGGCGCCGGCTGACCATGGTGCTGGGCCTGGTGCTGCGGGCGGTGGGGCTCGGGATGCTGGGCTTTGCGGTGACCCTGCCGGGTGCGCTCCTGGCGGCAGCGACCGCCGGGGTGGGGGGAGGGCTTTACGGTCCGGCGGCCAAGGCGGCGATCGCTGTGCTCGCCGCCGAGGGGCCGGATCGGACCACGATTTTCGGCTGGCGGGGGATTGCGGCAAACATTGGCACCAGCACGGGGCCGCTGCTGGGCAGCTTGCTGGTGCGGGGGTCCATGCCGGTGCTGTTCGGCTCGTCGGCCGCGGTCCATGCAGGGCTTGGCCTGGTAACCTGGATGTTGCTGCCCGCCGAGGGGGGAACCGTGGAGAGCGCCGAGGGGAAGGCGCCCTGGCGCGATCTGCTGCGTGACGTTCCGTACCTGGCCTTCAGCGTGATCACGGCCTTGTCGTGGGCGCTGTTCTCGCAGTTGATGTTGGCGGTGCCGCTGTACGCCAGCCGGGTGCTGGGGCTGGAGGCGTCCATCGGGCTGCTGTGGACGGTGTCAAGCTTGGTGGTCATCGCCCTGCAGGTGCCCGTGAGCCGGTATCTGCTGACACGCCTGTCGCCGGCGGTGGCTATGGCCGCGGGGGTTGCCCTGCTGGGCGCCGGGCTGGGGTTGGTGGGGCTTGTGCCCTATGTGACGGCGGCCACCGGGGCCTTTGGTGGACTGCTTGGTGCCGTGCTGCTCTTTGTGGTGGGGGAGATGCTCCTGATGCCCACAGTTGACAGCACGGTCTCGCTGATGGCGCCCGCGGCGGCGGTGGGGAGCTACTTTGGCGTTGCCTCCCTGGCATGGGGGCTGGGGGAGGGTGTGGGGAGCCTGGCCGGGGGCGGGCTGATGCAGTACGCCCTGGGGTCCGGCAGGACCGGCCTGCCCTGGGTGGTGTATGCCGGGGCGGGGGCCGGAATTGCCGGGCTCTTCCTGGCGCTGGGGCGCTGGGTGGGGGCGGCGGGGGGCGCACAGGGCGGGGCTCCGACGGTTTCCCCTGCCACGGCGGCGCCCGGAAAAATGCAGGTCTATCGCCCCGGCCACCCGGTGCCCGACGAAGACCGGCTCCGTTTAGGCGGTTCTCCCCCCGATGACGAGTAACTTTGTGTTTGAAAAAATCGTCATAAGGGCAAACGGATGCAAAGGGGAGCTAAAACAGTGGATCTCGATATGTGGCGCCCGATGATTCAGTCCATGCGGGAGGAGATGACCCGCATCGGCTTTACCGAGCTGAAGACGCCGGAGGAGGTGGAGCAGGCCGTTCCTGCCGCCAAGGGTACCACGGTGGTTTTCGTCAACTCGATGTGCGGCTGCGCCGGCGGCATCGCTCGGCCGGGCATGGCCCTGGCCCTTCAGCATGGTGCCAAAGTCGACAACCTCTATACCGTCTTCGCTGGTCAGGATAAGGAGGCAACCGAGAAGGCTCGCAGCTACTTTGCGCCCTTTCCGCCGTCTTCGCCGTCGATCGCGATTTTGAAGGATGGCAAACTGCTGACCATGGTGGAGCGCAGCCAGATTGAAGGCAGCAGCCCGCAGGCGGTGGCAGCCAAGGTCGTCCAGGCCGCGGGTCAGGCATAGTGAAGCATATCGCCCCTTCCGGCTCGCAGGAGCCGGAGGGGGCGATTTTCGTTGCCGCGGAGGTCGCACGGAACAGGGAGGCCGTCATGCGCTGGTCATGATGAGGTCACATGGAGGGGTGCGGTCATCACATGTGGGCGCAAGGCTCTCACGGGTCCCGGTGAAGGACTGTAACGCACCAGTTTAGAAATATACGCTATAAATTGAAAGGATGGCACCATGCGCAGCGCAACCCGTGCCCTCTGCCTGGCGGCCGGCCGCCACCATCTATTTCTCACCCCGTGAGCATCTGATTACAAAGATTGAATGGAGGAACCAGTAATGCTTAAGCGCATCGACACCCTGCCTGCCGACAGGCCCGTGGCCGGTGTCCACGTCGTCCCCATCACCGATGACGGCTACATTGTGATGGGCTGGAACCGGGAAGAATCGGCCCTGACCACCATCGGTGGACGGATTGAACCGGGGGAGACACACGAACAGGCCCTCGGGCGTGAGGCTCACGAAGAAGCAGGCATTACGCTCAAAGGCCCGTATACACCGTTCGCCAGTTGGTATTGGGAATCGACGAGTACATACACCGTCTGGTACACCGCCGGGGTTGCCGCCTGGCACGACCTAGTCCCTGGGTTCGAAAACACCGGCCGGGTCACTTTCACCCCCGAAACCGCCAGAGCGATCATCAGCCAACTCCACCACGACCCCGGCCAGCAGCACCGCCTCCAACTCCTCACCTGGGCCCAGGAACTCATCACAACGCAAAACGTGCCGGGGCGCTGAGCGCTACGGTACGATCAACACCGGGACCTTCGCCCGGTGCAGCACACCCTGACTGACGCTGCCCATCAACAGTTCGCGCAGGGAGGAATGCCCCCGCCGGCCCATGACAATCAGATCGAAGCCGCCTTCCTCAGCCTGGGCCAGAATGGTCTCGGCCAGCAGGCCAATGTGGTGGACGGTCGACACCTGCTCGTTCGGCAGACACAACGCCTGCACGGTCCGAACCAGGACCTCCTGCAGCCGGGTCTCCTCATAATCGCCGAGCTGCAGGCCCACGGTCAGGGGCGCCCCCACACCGGCGGGCGTCAGCATCTCCGGCAGCGGCACCACGTGCAACACGACAACTTCCAGGTCGGGATCGAGCCGGGCCATATTTCCCAGAACCCTTGCCGCCCGCAGGCTGGCCTCCGACGCATCCGTCGCTAGCAACGCTTTGCGCATCGGTATCCCTCCTTAATCATCGGGATATTTCAATCTTCAAACCACCCTTTCCTGCCGCCATCATCAACGCAATGGGATATGCAGGGAAGAAAAGTTCGCAGGGATTACCCATGCGCCTGTATAATCTTTGAAGAAGAGGAAGGTCGGCGTTGCCGACAGTGTCGGAGGGATCACGTTGATCAACAAGGGGCGGCTCCGGTTCCTGTCTCTGCTCGTGACGGTTGTGCTGCTGGTCGTGTCAGGCCGCCTGTACTGGATTCAGGTGGTGAAGGCCGAGTGGATCAAGGCCGAAAGCGAGAAACTGCGGGTGCAAACGGTCGCCCTGCGGACCCCGCGGGGCTCCATACTAGACCGTAACATGAACCCGCTGGCCGTCTCCGTGCCGTACTACCGGGTGGTCGCCAACCAGTGGCAGATCAAGGACAAGGACGAAGAGACCGTCGCGATGAAACTGGCCCCGGTACTGGGCCTGCCCGCTGAACAGATTCTGGGGCAACTGCGGGATAACCCCGAAAACGGCTACATTAAAGTCAAGGAGAAGCTCAGCCTGGAGCAGAAGCGCCAGATTGAAGCGCTGAACCTGCCGGGCATCAGCCTCGAGGATCAGAGCGAACGGAACTATCCGGGCAAGAGCCTGGCCGTTCAAGTGCTCGGCTACATGTCCAGCGACGGCACCGTCGGCGAAGAAGGCCTGGAACTGGCCTACGAATCCTTCCTGGCGGGCAAACCGGGCTACGTCAAGGCCGAGTTTACCGAGGGCAATACACCCATTGAGTCGACCATCAAGGAACGGGTGGAGCCGGTGGGCGGCCAGGACCTGGTGCTCACCCTTGACCTGAGCCTGCAGAAAATTGTCGAGGACAGGCTCGACAAGGCGGTCAAGGACCTCGACGCCAAGCGGGCCGGCATTCTGGTCATGGACGTGCATACCGGCGAGATCATCATCATGGCCATGCGGCCCGGCGCCGTGCCGAACGACCGCAAGACCTGGGGCGATCCGGTCAACTGGGACCTGCTGCAGAACTGGGCGATCAGGCCGCTGCCCGTAGGCTCCGTTTTCAAAACGATTACCAGTTCGGCGGCGCTGGAAGAACAAGCGATTAACCTGAACACGACCTTCATTGATAAGGGCCAGATGATCATCGATGGCTGGCGCATTGCCAACTGGGACGGCTACGTGCCGCCCAGCCCCCAGCCGGAAACGCTGGCCCAACTGATGCAGCGCTCCAGCAACGTCGGCATGATTCAGGTTGGCGAAACGGTCCCGCGGGCGGCGTACCTCAAATACCTCCAGGGCTTTGGCTTCCTGGAGAAGACCGGCGTCGACCTGGCGGATGAATGGTCGTCGGACGTTGGCCCCGTACCTTTCCTGGGCCAGCCCGGCAAGTCCCGCATTGACTGGGCCAACATCTACATCGGACAGCATATTGAAGTGACGCCGCTCCAACTGCTCACAGCCGTTTCGGCCATCGCCAACGGCGGCAAACTGGTGCAGCCGCACGTGGTGCGTGAGCGGCGGGACCCGCAGGCCGACAAAGTGGTCTGGGCCGCGGAGACGGTCGTCAAGCGGCAGGTCATCTCCGAACAGACGGCCAAAGAGGTGCGCGACATTATGGTCAGCGTTCTCGAAAAGGGCACTGCCTCGGCGGGCCTGCTGAAGTACGCTGGTTACTCGGCCGGTGGCAAGACGGGCACCGCACAGAAGTATGAAAACGGCAAGGAGAAAGACCGGAAGGTCGCCGACTTCGTCGGCTTTGCGCCGGCCTCCAACCCGCAGTACGCCATGTTCGTCGTCATCGATGAACCGGCGGGCCAGGGCTACGGCGGCCAGCTCGCTGCCCCCATTTTCGCTGAATTGATGCCGCAGGTACTGCGCGCCATGGGCGTGCCGCAGGATGTGAAGCCGGAGAAGACCGGCGCCGCAGCCCCGCCCCCGGCCCCGGTTACGCAGAGCGCCGTGCCCGATGTGGCCTGGCTCCCGACCCCCTGGGCGGAGGCCCGGCTGGCCGAAGCCGGCTTTGTGCCCCGGGTAAAGGGCAACGGCAACCGGGTCGCTGCGCAGTCGGTGCAGGCAGCCAGTATGGCCAAGCCCGGCACGGTCATCGAACTCTCAACGGTTTCGGTCGGCGCCGCCGATGAGATGGTCCATGTCCCCGACTTTACCGGCCTTTCGCTGACCGAAGCCAACCGGCTGGCGACAGAGATTGGCCTGACGCTGAAGGCGACGGGCTCCGGGTTCGTAAGCGGACAGGAGCCGGCAAAGGGTACTCCGGCCCCGGCACGCAGTACGTTATCGGTTCGATTGTCCCCGCGTCCATAACTGTTTGACACTTTGTTACCTCATAAGTAAACTGTGAGGTAGGGCGGAAGTCTGACAGAGATACTCGGGATTTGGGAGGGCGCGGGGGATGAAGCTGTCAACCAAGGGGAAGTACGGCGTCAAAGCACTGTTCGAACTGGCTCTGCATGAAGGAGCGGGGCCGATGTCGCTCAAGGCGATTGCCGAGCGGCAGGGTCTGTCAGAACACTATTTGGAGCAACTGGCTGCACCGCTGCGCAAGGCCGGGCTGATTACCAGTGTTCGGGGAGCTCAGGGGGGCTATGTGCTCTCCCGGCCGGCCAACCAGATCACCATCGGGGATATCATTCGGGTATTGGAAGGCCCCATCGGCTTCTCGGATTGCGCTGTGGAAGGAGAGCACAACCCCGACTGTGCGGGCAACTGCGTCGTTCATGGCGTGTGGGAGAAGGTTACCAAGCAGATTGTGGCCGTGATCGATTCGATTACGCTATTCGATCTGGCAGAGCAGCACCGGGCCGAACAGGACCGCGACAACCTGATCTACCAGATCTAACTCGGCCCCCGGCAAGCGGGGGGAGGAAGTGACGTTTCGTGCGCAGGGTATATTGCGATCATGCCGCGACCACCCGGTGTCATCCGGATGTCGCCCGGCTCATCTACGAATATCTGGTCAACGAGTTCGGCAATCCGTCATCGATTCATGCCTTTGGGCGCCGCGCCCGCAAGGGGGTAGAGGAGGCCCGCCAGCAGGTTGCCGACCTGATTGGCGCGAGGGCCACCGAGATTTTCTTTACCAGCGGCGGCACCGAAGCGGATAACTGGGCCCTGCGGGGCACGGTATACGCCAACCGGGCCAAAGGCAACCACATCATCCTTACACCCTATGAGCACCACGCCGTGCTGGACCAGGCCCAGGCGCTGGAACGGGAAGGGTTTGAGGTCACGCTGCTGCCGCTGGAGCCCGAGACCGGCGCCGTGACGGAGGCAGCGCTCGTGGCCGCTATCCGGCCCGAGACGATCCTCATCTCGATCATGTACGTCAACAACGAAGTCGGGACGATTCAGGATATCAAGGGGCTCTGCGCAGCTGCCAAGGCTGCGAACCCCTCTGTCGTGTTCCACACCGATGCTGTGCAGGCGGCCGGCGTCATTCCGGTGAACGTGAAGGACCTCGGCGTCGACCTGATGACCGTGTCGGGCCACAAGATTTACGGCCCGAAGGGCGTCGGGGCGCTCTATGTGAAGAAGGGCTTTCGGTTCCAGGCCTTGCAGGTCGGCGGCGGCCAGGAGCGGAAGATGCGGTCGGGCACAGAGAATGTGCCGGGCATCATCGGCTTTGGGGCGGCGGCGGCGTTGGCGGCCCGGGAACTGGAGGCGCGGGCGGCGCATGCCCGGGCCATGCGGGACCGGTTCCTGGCCGGCGTGCTGGCTATGGACGGGGTCACGCTGAACGGCATCGACCCGCGGGTCTCGCCTGAGCGGCGGCATCCGGGTAATGCGAATGTGTCGGTGGAGCATATTGAAGGCGAGGCGATGCTGCTGCGCCTGGATATGGCAGGCATTGCGGCTTCGTCGGGCTCGGCGTGCACGTCGGGCTCGCTGGAGCCGAGCCACGTGCTGCTGGCCATGGGCTGCAGCCGCTCCATCGCCCAGGGCTCGCTCCGGTTCTCCTTCGGACAGGAGAATACGGAGGACGATGTCGATTATGTGATTGAGGAGTTCAAGAAGTCGGTGGCGTTCCTGCGCAAGTTGGCGCCCACCGGGTTGTAATATGGCCCGACCTGGGCAAGATTGTGTCAGGTGAAGCAAATGAACAAGCGGGTTCTGATGGCCATGTCAGGCGGCGTCGACTCTTCAGTCGCCGCCGCTATCCTTGTTGAGCAGGGGTATGAGGTCATTGGTGTGACGATGAACACCTGGACCGACGATATCCCTGAAGAGATTCAGATGAACCAGCACTCCGGGTGCTGTTCGTTGGCCGCGGTGGAAGATGCCCGGGCGGTGGCAAACCGGCTGGGGGTTCCGTTTTATGTGATGAACTTCCAGGGGCACTTTGCCGCGACCGTGATCGATTACTTCGTCGATGAGTACGCCCGGGGGCGGACGCCGAACCCGTGCATCGCCTGCAACCGGTACGTGAAGTTTGATGCGTTCCTCACAAAGGCACGGCAGTTGGAGTGCGATTATGTCGCGACCGGTCATTATGCGGTGATTGGGCGTGACTCGGAACGGTTCCCCGGGCGGGTCTTGCTGGGCAAGTCGGACGATGCCCGGAAAGATCAGACCTACGTGCTGCACAACCTGACGCAGGATGCGCTGACGCACACCCTTTTCCCCGTGGGCGATATGGAGAAGCCGGCGGTGCGGGAGCTGGGCCGCAAGTATGGTCTGCTGACCGCCGACAAGCCGGATTCGCAGGAGATCTGTTTTGTGTACGACGATGACTATGGCCGCTTCCTCAAGGAGCGGATTCCCGAAGCGATCAAGCCCGGCCCCATGCTGAATACCCGGGGCGAAGTGATCGGGGAGCACCAGGGGCTGCCGCTTTACACCGTAGGGCAGCGGAAGGGGCTGGGGCTGACGACGCCCCGGCCGATGTACGTGGTCGCCCTGGACCCCGAGCGGAACGCCGTGATCGTCGGGGAAGATGAGGCGACTTACCAGGGCGCCCTGGTCGCTTCGGATATGAACTGGATTGCCCTGCCCGGGCTGACCGGCCCGATTCGGTGTACGGCGAAAATTCGCCGGATGGCGGCGGAGGCGGCTTGTACGGTCCATCCGCTGGATGGCGGGGCGATTCGGGTGGAGTTTGACGAGCCCCAGCGGGCGATTACGCCGGGGCAGTCGGTGGTGCTGTACGAGGGGCGCTGGGTCCTGGGCGGCGGGACGATCGACAAGGCGGAGTAGGGGGTGCTTTGCGTGTTCGATGTGGCGAGTGAGGGTGTGGCGCCAGCGCTGGCTGCTTCCATGGGGCAGTTGGAGAATGCGTTCCGGCGTTTGACGAACCTGGTGACTGGGATGGACCAGGCGGCCGTAGACTACCGCGGGTCAGGCGGCGATGTGAACTCGGCGGCCATGCTGATCGCACACCTGGCTGCGGTCGATCTGGAGTACCTTTACCTCATCATCGGCACGAAGGCGCCCCAGGAACTGCTGGATTACGTAGGGCCATACGAAGATGAGCAGGGCCGGATTCCGCCGTTCGCCGGCCGGTCCGCCAGCGAGATGCTGGCCCACTATGGCAGAATCATCGACCTGGTGCGGGAGTACGTACAGACGCTGACCGATGCGGATGCGGTTCGCGAGGTGCGGGTGCCCTGGTGGCCCCAGCCGGCCACCGTGCGCTATGTGCTCTGGCACATGGCGGGGCATTCCATGTTTCATCAGGGCCAGATTGCCCGGCTCCAGGCCGCACATGCGGAGGCCAACGGGAAAGCGTAGAGGTATCTTCTGCCGCAGAGATCGCAGATGACCGGGCACGATATTCCTGGCCGTATATATGACCACAGAGGACACAGAGGACACAGATATACCGGGTAAGTCGTTCCCGGTCACAAATAAGTGATAATGACCCGGAACGACTGACCTGGTTTCAGTGTCCTCTGTGAACTCTGTGGTAAAAAACAGTTTGCCCACTGTCTGCTGCGGCCCCTTCGTGGATTGACTGCGGCAAAAAGACCTGCACTGCTTTGCGCAGTACAGGTCTTTTTTGTAGTCTATGGGCGGGGCTCCTATCCCTCTCGCACTGCGGCGTTCACCTGCTCCACCAGGGCCTCCACTTCGGCCTCGGAGATTGTGCCCTTCGTCAGCAGATGGGCGACCTTGATCAGGGGCATGTCCAACACCCAGTCGATATACTCAGCTTGGACGGACCCTGCCCCCATTTTCTGCTCCACCAGCTGCAGCAAGGCTGCCCCGGCCACGGGATGCCCAAAGAAGTACTTGACCAAGGTGAACGGCGTGAACGCCTGCCCGGCAGCCGTTTCCGCCACGTTCACCGTCGCCCGCAGGGGTAGTTTTGCACTCGACGGCCCAACCAGAATCTCGAACTGGCCCGCCTCCACCCACCAGGCCCGCCGCTCCGGCGAGTAGTAGGCAAAGTCCCGGGGCTGGAGGGTAAAGCGGACTTGCTGCTCCTCGCCCGGCGCCAGGTTCACCTTCGCGAAGGCCTTTAACTCCTTGACCGGCCGCATGACGGACGACTCCACGTCACGCACATAGACCTGGACCACTTCCTGGCCGGCCCGGGCGCCGGTATTGCGCACCGTCACCGTGACCGCCAACGGCTCCTGGTCGGTGATGGACTCGCTGCTGAGCGACAGTCCGGTGAAGGCGAAGGTGGTATACGAAAGCCCGTGCCCGAAGGGGAAGAGCGGCTTCACCTGCGCCCGCTCATAATACCGGTACCCGATGAAGATCCGCTCACCGTAGCGTACCCGTCCTTCTTCGCCCGGATAGTTGAGGAGGGCCGGGGTATCTTCCAGCCGGACTGGGAACGTCTCGGAGAGCTTGCCCGACGGGTTGACTCTGCCCAGCAGCACATCGGCCACGGCGCCGCCGGCAGCCTGCCCCGCCAGCCAGCCCTCCAGTACGGCGGCCGGGCCGCCGATCCACGGCATGGCCACGGCCGAGCCGTTGGCCAGCACCACCACGGTCTGGGGCTGGGCCTGACAGACGGCGGCAATCAGCCGGTTCTGCGCCGGCGGCAGGTCGATATGCTTCCGGTCGTACGACTCGGACTCGTATGCGTCAGGCAGGCCGGCGAAAATCACGGCCACGTCCGACTGCCGCGCCAGAGCGACTGCCTCGGTCACCAGCGCTTCATCGTCGACATCCTCCTCCGGATAGCCGTCGGCATACCGCAGCGCGACCTGGCCCGCCAGGAGGCGCTCCAACTCGCCATAGGCCGACTCAGTTCTGGTCGGGTTGACGTGGGCGCTCCCCTTTCCCTGAATGCGCGGCTGCTTTGCAAACCGGCCAATTACGGCCAGACGGCTGACGTGCTCCGGCTCGATGGGCAGGACGCCTCTGTCGTTCTTCAGCAGCACAATCGCCTCAGCCGCCGCCCGCCGGGCCAGGGCGTGGTGTGCTTCGGCATCGAACCCGGCTGCCCCCTGCCGATTCTCCAGGCCCCGCAGCACCAGCCGCAGCACTCGCACAGCGGCCTGATCGACCACCGTCTCGGGCAGCACGCCATCACGCACCAACTGGACGATCCGTTCGGTCGCAGCGTCGCCCGCCCCCGGCATGGTCAGGTCCAGGCCCGCTGCCAGCGACTTCTCCCGGTAGGTCACGGCGCCCCAGTCAGAGACGACCAGGCCATCGAATCCCCACTCGTCACGCAGAATCTCCGTCAGCAGGCGGTGGTGCTCGCTGGCCGGCGTACCGTTCACCTGGTTATAGGCGCACATCACCGTCCAGGGCGCCGCCTGCTTCACCACCTGCTCAAAGGCCGGCAGGTAGATTTCGCGGAGCGTCCGCTCATCCACCTCGGCGCTAATCGTCATGCGCTCGAACTCCTGGTTGTTGCAGGCAAAGTGCTTGAGCGACGTGCCCACACCCCGGCTCTGTACGCCCTGTACCATGGCCGCGCCCATAGCGCCTGCCAGCACCGGGTCCTCGGAGAAGTACTCAAAGTTTCGCCCGCACAGCGGGGTTCGCTTCATGTTAACGCCCGGTCCCAGCAGCACCTGCACGTCCTGCGCCTGGCACTCGTCGCCGATGGCGGCGCCGACCTCGCGAATCAGCTCTGGGTTCCAGGTGGCCGCCAGGGCCGAGGCCGTGGGAAAACAGGTAGCCGGAATCGCCTGCTCCAGCGGGTCCTTGCTGCCGGGACGGATTTTGCGGAGGCCGTGCGGTCCGTCGCTGACGGCAATCGCCGGCAGCCCCAGCCGCTCCACAGCCCGGGTGTTCCAGTTCCCGACGCCTGTGGTCAGCGCGACTTTCTCTTCCAAGGTCATTTGGGCCAGCAGTGCTTCAATGCGTTGCTCCATCGGCAGCCCCTTCTTTCGGCAGTGACAATATGTACAAGCCCATTATACACAAACGCCCCCGACCGGACTCGCCGGTCAGGGGCGTTTTCATGAAACCCTATCGCACTTCCAACGAAATGCCACCGCTGGTGGTCTTCAGGTTCAGCCGGTAGGCGCCATCGCCCTGGGTGCCGCTGCCGCTGTTCCGCCCTTCGCCGATGGTCAGCCAGGCAGGCCCCGTCACCCGGCCCGAACTGGCCTTGGCCGTGACGTTCACGCCGGCGCTCGCTGGAATGGCCACCCGCACGGCGCCGCTGACGGCGCTCACGTCATAGTCGCCCCCGACGGTTTCGGTATCAACCGTAATGCTGCCAGAACTCGAAAGTGCCTCCAGCCGGCCGCCAACCTCCCGTGCCACTACGCTGCCGCTGGTCGAATTGACCTTCACGTTGCCGGAGACCACGGCGACTTGCACAGAGCCGCTGGTTGAGGATGCGGTGGCGTCGCCGGTAATGGCGGACGCCAGCACGCTGCCCGAGTTGGCCCGGAGGTTCACGTTGCCGACAATTCGCTCTGCCCGAATGGCGCCGGAACTGGTGGTGATGGTGACGCTGCCGGCACGATCGGCCACATTGACGCTGCCGGAAGAAGAATCGATGGTCAGCGCGACCTGCGCATCCTTCGGGAGCGTCACCACGAAGGAGATATCCGTGCGGCCCGCCGTCGGCGGGATGACGGCACTGACCTGGGTCTTTTCGTTGGAAGGCTGCATGTAGAGCCCCACCGACTCGGCCGTCCGCTCGGCATCTTCGACGGAGCGGCCGTAGCCCCGCACACGCATCTCCACCATAGCCTGGGCGCCGTCCTGTACGGTCACGTTGCCGGAGGCTGTGGTGAGGTGCAGGCTTGCCCCTGGCGCCAGTGTCAGCGGCGCCGTTTTGACCACATCGGCCGGTACGCTGCCAAACGGGTTGGGCGGCGTGATGGGCGGCATGGTAATCGGCGGGATATCAATTTCGGGCACGGCGATCTCCACGCGGACGTTATTGGGGATGTTGCGCAGTTCCTGGATCAGGCGGGGCGCCCTTCCCCAGGACGAAACGTTCGAAGCGATGATCGCCACAATGACCAGCCCGATCACGGCGCCGCCGTCAAAGGCGACCTTGGTGCCGTCTCGTTCGGCCCGGGTAGCACTGGAAATCCACTCAAGCCCCAGAAAGACCAGCAATACGGCCCAGAACCGGCCGATGTACCAGGCGACGTCTGTATTCAGCAGGTTATCTACCAGAATGATACCGCCGGCAATCATTAACGTTGCGGCCAGTGTCATACGACCGACCTTGCGGCTCATGGTGCTCGCCTCCTCATCTCCATACAGCCCGTTTGACGCCGCCGGCGTTGACAACCCTTCAGCCCCGGACAAAAAAGTTTCGTATGAACCGCTCTCCAGAGTTTGTTGCAGATGCTGGCAGGGCATACTGCCACTAGATTCTTGGAATCGTTCGAGGGACGCGAGCGAGGGATGCATGCGAGTGCCCAGGGGCAGTGATTTGGTAGGGCTTCCCGTATTGGCCGGTCCGGAACTGCGGCGCATCGGGCGGGTGCAGGAGGTATTGCTCTCGCACGACGGCAGCCGGGTCTGTGGCCTGCAATTGGAGGGCGGTGGCTGGCTTAAGGCACCGCGGGTGCTGGATTATGTGGCCGTCAAGATGGTGGGGCCGACTCACCTGATCGCTGATGAGACCTATCTGCCCGAAGAGGTCGAGACCCGATGCTGCCATGCCCTGCACGGTCTGCCTGTGCTGGGCAGCGGCGGGGCCGAGATCGGGCTGGTCGACGACGTCTTTTTTGACGCCGAGAACGGGCAACTGACAGCGCTTCAGCTCTCCCATGGCTTCGTGGACGACCTGCTCTGCGGGAAAGAGATTCTGCCGCTTGCCGGACCGTTGTATACGGGCGAGGCGGCGATCTTGTTGAACGAACCGGGAGAGACTTTCGGGGGTGCGCTGTCATGATGAAATGCCCGAACTGCAGCGGTCGGTGTATCGGCCGGGTTGGCTCTGAGCAATACTATTGCTGGGACTGCTGTGTTGAATTCAACGTGGGCCGGGGAGCCGTGCGGATCTATCATCTGGACGCTGACGGAGAACTGGTCGCAGCGGCCACTCACCAGGGTCCTGAATTGATAGCGGCGGCGGCGCCGGTCCACCAACGCCCTTAGAGGCGAAGGAGGGACCGAGTTGGGCAACGATCGCTTTGTGACCGGACTGATGACAGGTGTGGCGCTTGGCGCCCTGGTTGCCATGGCCATGTCCCCGCAGGTACGTGGACCCGTTATGAATGGCGCTTCGGAACTTGGCGAGCGGATGCAGAAGATGTGGCGCAAGAAGGGTGACATGGTCGAAGAGATGATGCCGGAAGGAACTATGTAGCGGCTGATGACCGGCAGGAAACGAAGAATCATGGCGGCGCTGGTAATCGGCGGACTGGTCCTTGCCACCGGATGGGGGCTGTGGGTCATCCGGCCGATTCTGGCGCCCTTTCTGCTCGCCGTTGTCATTTCGTACCTGATTGCGCCATTGGTCAACCTGCTGGCCGCCCGGGGCATGGGCCGCGGGTGGGCGATTGTGATGGTTTTTGCGGTCCTGGGGGTGCTCGGTGGCGTTGCGGTGGTCAAAGGGCTGCCGCGGGCCATTGAACAGGTGCAGCGCTTGAATGAGGCGATTCCGGTCTACTTCCTGCGGGCGCGGCTGCTGGTGGACAACCTGCAGCAACGTGTGAATGAGGCGGGCCTGCCGCCGGAACTGAGCGATGCCGTGCACCGGTCGATTGGTGACATGGAACAGCGGTCAGCCGCCGCCCTGGGCTCACTGCTGCAGATTCGGACGTTGACCCGTGCGGCGGGCTTTCTGGCCAGCCTGATTCTGGCGCCGTTCATCTCCTTCTACATTTTGAAGGATATCGAGCGGTTCAAGGAGCGGTTTCTGCTCTCGCTGCCGGGGCGGTACCGCCACGAGATTCTGGCGCTCCTGCGGGGGCTGGACTCGGTGCTGGCGGGCTTCGTGCGGGGCCAGATTCTGCTCTCGCTGGCGGTCGGGGCGCTGGCCACCCTCGCTACGGCGCTGCTGGGCCTGCGCTACTCGCTGCTGCTGGGCATTTGGGCCGGCCTGACGGAGTTTGTGCCGTATGTCGGACCGATTCTGGGCGCCGTGCCTGCGGTGGTGGCCGGCTTTACCGTCTCCCCGATTCTCGGGCTGGAGGTCGTGGTCGCTTTCGCCATCATTCAGCAGTTGGAGAATGCCATTCTCTCCCCTCGGATTATGGGAAAAAGTGTCGGTTTGCACCCGATTGCTGTTATGTTTTCGGTGCTCGCCGGCGGGTACTTGCTGGGGGGCTGGGGCTTCATCGTCGGGCTGCCCCTCGCCGGATTGATGCGCGTGCTGTGGGGGTTCGTGGTGGCACGCCTGACCGATGTGGACCTGCAGTATCGGCCGGTTGGGCCCGTGGCGGCGCCCGCCCTGCGGCCTGAGCCGTCCCGCAAACCGCCGCCCAATGACTAAGGCCCGACCGCTTTTGACAGCGGCCGGGCCGTTTCTCGTCTTACTTCTTTTCGTCTGCGTGAGCCATGGTATAGCCCAGTGCGAACATCGCGTAGGAGAGGTCGCAGACCTCCCGGTAGAGCGATTCCATTTGTTCCTGGGAGACGGCGCCCTTGGCCTGCGCCAGCGAGGCGATGGTCGCCAGGCGCCCCCGGACGAGCATTTCAACCCCTTCGCGCGACTGGCCCTTGTTCTCCCGGAGCAATTTGAGCGCTTGCTCGCGATGGGAGCGCAGCACTTGTTCCATCGGCAAATCCCACCCTCTTTCTCCACATCATGGACATTATAACGCTGTGCGTATTAATCCCACAAGTAGCGGGAACAGGGAAGGATCTCCAATGTAAATGTCGTCACAAAAATATTCCTTCACGATTATAGATCCATATCGACCCTTTTCGCTCCTTCTACGTATTTACTAATGATTGCGTTGGGAGGAGTAGAAGGAGGGCGGTCAGCATTGGATGAGAATAAGGTATTCGACCAGTACTTCGAGCTGCCAGACGGCTACGAGGTGCAGTTGATGGTTTTGCGGGATTACCCCGGCGGCCGCGCTCGGCGGGGCGCCATGGCGATTTTCCGCAGCCGGGTCTGGATCGGCCATGTGTCGGAGTCTGATCCCTTGCTGCACCGGAGCCAGGAGCAGCCTGAGTTGAACGTGGCGATTGGGTCTTGCTATAGCATGGCGCTTCAGGGCGCCGCCCATGTGATTGCGTCGCCCGCTGCCCTGGAGGCGCTCAGTGAGCGGGTGCATGCCTACTTTCACGGGATCGAGCAAGTAAGTTGAAAACGTGTATGGCAGGACTGGCTGTCCTGCCATATTTCGTGCGCTGGACGGCGCCTCTGATATAAGGTACACTAAGTATCTGATCCGATTCGACCAACCGGATATTGTGAGAGTTTGGCAGATGATCGCGCTGCGCTAACGGGGAGGCCTTTGGCCAACTGCACCCGGATGGCGTGGTGAGGAACTTCCTGGCACCGCTCCCGGTGAAGTCCGAGCCCCTTCGGGGGCGTGTAAGGGCCCGTACCCGGGAGAAAGTTGGCGCAGGTCGCAAGACCTGGCGGCGCGAGCCGACGATGGGGAAGGCTATCTCGGAACCCCGAAAGGCTGGTCCGAGACGCTTGTACCTGTAACGAGCTAGAGAAACGCAGACCGGCCGGTGACGGCCGGGTGGCACGGGCAATCTCCGCCACGGTGCAAGTCCAAGTAGGCGCGCAAGCGCGGGTAGGACGCAGTCCCGCAAGGGACCGTCGCCCCTGGTCAGGGCGGCGAGATAAATGATCATTCAACGACAGAACCAGGGGTATCGCCGATCTCTCACAGCGCAGAAGGTCCGATTCGCACGGCAACGTGCGGGTCGGGCCTTTTTCGTTGCCGGATTTGGACCAATGAATCGCGAAGGATACGGTGAAAGTTCATCTGAGGGAGATCTTCCGAGATCACTGAGGTGGCCGGCCCAAGGAGATCCAACGAGTTCCAACGACGTCCAACGACTTTCTTTTCGTCCCATTTTGGCTCAAAGCGTTCAAAGTGGCCCCGCATAGGGTCCTTTGAGGGGATTACCACACCGGCCGGGGCGACTGAGGGAGAGAACTTCCCCAATCGTCACCGGGGCCGGTGCGCGTCACCAGGCGTTCCCGCGCCTCCCAGCCCTTGACTGTCCAGGGTTTGCAGGCGAGTTCGAACGGATGTGCGATCATGTCATCGTGCGCTTCCGCACGGATTGGTTTAGAATGGGTGTGCGGATCTCGCATCCGAAAGGAGCGTTTCACACATGAATGGCCTGACCATCTGCATTATCGGCGCTGGCAGCTCTTATACACCGGAGTTAATTGAGGGCTTCGCCTTAATGCGCGAGACCCTGCCCGTCCGAGAAATCCGCCTGATGGACATCGACACGCACCGCCTGGAGATTATGGAAGGGTTCTGCCGCCGCTTTGCCGCGCACATGAACTTCCCCGTCACCATTACGGCGACAACGGACCGGCGCCGGGCGATTGAAGGCGCCGACTTCATCAACACGCAGATTCGGGTGGGCGGCAACGCGGCCCGGGTGAAGGACGAGAAGATTCCCCTCAGCTACGGCCTCATCGGGCAGGAGACCACCGGCGCCGGCGGCATGATGAAGGCGCTGCGCTCCATCCCCGTCATGCTCGATATCGCCCGCGACGTGGAGCGCTACAGCCCGGGCGCCTGGATGATCAACTACACCAACCCGACCGGCCTGATGACGGAGGCGATCACCCGCCACACCAAGGCGAAAATCGCCGGCCTCTGCTCCGGGGGCCTCTTTCCGCAGCAGTGGACGGCCAAGGCGCTGGGCGTGCCGAAGGAGAGCGTTCGCTACGATTACGTCGGCCTGAACCATATGAACTTCGCCTATAACGTCACGGTCGATGGGCGCCCCATCACCGACGCCGAGTTTGATCTGATCGCCGATCGGGTCTGGTCGGTTGATCACGATTTGATCCGGCAGCTCCGGGTTTTGCCGAGCCCGTATTTGCAGTACTTCTTCCACACGACACAACGTGTCAAAGAGATGCGGGCTGCCCCCCGCACCCGGGGCGAAGAGGTGCAGCTACTTGAGAAGGAGGTCTTTGCGGGCTACCAGGACCCCGAAGGCCATACCAAGCCCGAGGCGCTGAAGAAGCGGGGCGGCGGCGGCTATTCCGAGGTGGCGCTTTCGATTATGAAATCGGTGGCCAGCCGTGCGGATAGCTGGGCGGTCGTCAATGTGCCGAATCAGGGGACGGTCCGCTTCTTGCCCGATGACGCGGTGATCGAGGCCGCCTGCTTGGTGAACAGCAGCGGCATCAAGCCGGTGGCCATTGGGGAGGTGCCCCGGGCCGTGTGGGGCCTGGTGAGCGCTGTGAAGAACTATGAGCAGTTGGCCGTGGATGCCGCCATGACCGGCGATCGGCGGACGGCCTTGCTGGCGCTGCTGGCGCATCCGCTGGTTCGGGAGTACGAGCTGGCTTTGCCGCTGCTGAACGATCTGCTGGAAGCGAACCGGGAGTATCTCCCGCAGTTCTTTCGGTGATGGGCCTGATTCTCGCCCTCGATCAGGGGGCTACGAAGACGGCGGCGCTGGTGGCGACCGCCGCGGGAGAGATTCTCGGGGTGGGGTATGGCCGGGGCGCCTGCCATGCCAGCGACGGCATGGAGGCGGCCATGGCGGCGGTGCGGGAGGCGGCGGGGGTGGCGCTCGCCGCCGCCGGGGCGGGCGCCGGACCCGGCTCTGGCCCCGGCGTCGCCTCCGTCTTCGCCGGCATGACCGGCGCCGACTGGCCCCACGAGTATCCCTTGCTCCAAACTGCGCTCCGCGAGGCCACTGGCGTCGCCGACGTCACGGTGGTCAACGACTGCATCATCGCCCGGCGGGCCGGCACCGACGCCCCCTTCGGCGCCGTCCTGTGCGCCGGCACCGGGCTGAACGCGGCTGTCATCAGCCCCCAGGGCGAAACCTATGTCTACGGCTACTACATCAACGGCGACGACAACGGCGGCACAGCGCTGGGGCGCCTCGCCTTGCGGGCGGTCTTCGGCGCCGAGGCGGGCATCACCCCGCCCACGCTGCTGACCGCGGGGCTGCTGAACCACTTCGGCCTCACCACGGTCGATGCGCTGATGATGCGCTACGTGGGCGGTCAACTGGGGCCGACCAGCACCCTTGTCCCGATTCTGGTGGAGGCCGTGCGGGCCGGCGACGGGGTGGCCGGGCGCATCGTGGCTGAGTTCGGGGAACGTCTGGCGCGGTACGTAACCGCCGGCCTGCGCCGGTTTGGCATGGCCGACCTGGCGCAGGACGTGGTCCTGTCGGGCGGCGTTTTCAAGGCCGACCTGCCCGGGCTGCGGGAGACGGTGGCCCGAGCGGTTCGGCGGGAAGCGCCGGGCGCCCGGGTCGTGGAGGCCCGGTATGAACCCGTAGTCGGCGCCTTGCTGCTGGCGCTGGAGCAGCGCCGGGTGCAGGGCGTCTCCCTGGAAAACCCGGCCGTCGCCGCTTCGGCCGCCCGGGCGAATCTGATAAGGATGTGTTCATGATGTCGACTCGCATGTGGCAAGAGATTCAGGATCAACCGAAGGTAGTGGAGCGCCTGCTGCAGGGGGCGGGAGAAGGGGGCCCGGCCCCGGCCGCCATCGCGGCTTGCCGCGACGCCCTCCGCGGCGTCACCCGGCTCATCCTCTCCGGTACCGGCGCCTCTCTGGCGGCCTGCCGGGTTGGGCAATACGCCTTCATGACCTATGCCGGCCTGCTGCCCCACGTGCTCCCCGCCGCCGAACTTGACTACCTCAGGCCTGCCCCCGGCACCCTGGTGATTCTGGTCTCCCAATCCGGCCAGAGCCTCGAGACCCAGACCGCCGTCGCAGCCCTCAAGGAGCGGGAAATCCCGTTCTGGGGCATCACCAACAACCCCAGTTCTCACCTCGCCCAGCATGCCGACCAGGTGCTCCTCATGCACGCCGACGAGGAAATCAGCTCAGCCACCAAGACCTATACGGCCACCCTGGTCCTCTTCGCCCTCCTCGCCGGGGCAGACCGACCGCTGCTGAACCTCCCCGCTGACCTGCGCGCCACCCTGGATGCCGCCGCCACCCCCATCGCGCGCTGGGCCGATGCCCTGATGGATAACAAGGTCGGCTACATCCTGGGCATGGGCGCCCTCGGCGCCGCCGCAGCCCCGGGCGCCCTGCTCATGAAAGAAAAGGCGTTCCTGCACATCGAAGGCATGTCGCTCTCGGAGTTCAGGCATGGCAACATCGAAGTGGTCACGCCGGGACTGCCCATTATCGTTCTGGCAGTTACGCCGACGGAAACGGCCGAGGCGGTCAGGCATGCCAAATACTTCGCCTCCATCGGGGCCGAGGTCTACCTCATCACCGACTCCCCTGTGGCGGAGAGCAATATCCCACCCGAACGCATCCTGCAGGTGGAGAACAGTGGCGACGCGTACACGGGCCAACTCCAGGTGGTGATCCCCCTGCAGCTGCTGGCCGAGCGGGTGGCCGTCCGGAAGGGGCATAACGTGGACGGGTTCCGCTACATCGCCAAAGTGGTGGACAAGTATCAGTTGTAACTGTCAAAGGCACTCGGCCCGGAAGGCAAAAACCTTCCGGGCCGATTCGTATAGTTGAAGGAATTTCAGCGCGCAGGATAGTAATTACGTTCGTTGAGAGACACTGGAACTTTTCCTGGAACTAATGAACAGTGCTGGTAGGAGGCATGGGTTGTGACGCGGAAGTCCCCAAAAATGACCTGCCTTCCAGCAGAACTCGGACTTCTGGCCCGCCTCCTGGGTGCGGAAACGCTGATCGGTGTTCCCAACCCTTTTCAGGGCTGGATGCCCGACGAAATTGAGGCAGCACTTGCAAAGGCGCAGCAGCGGCTTTTCGGCCGCGGCATTCTGATGGTGGAAGGCGACCAACTCCTCATCAACCCCGGCGTCGCCCTGCTGCTGGCATCGTGCTTGCTCGCACCGGCGGTCTTTGTACAGACCTACACGCGTGCCGGGGGAGCCCCCACAGAGCGGTACTATTATGCCAATGACAAAATCTGCGCCGAAATGAACATTCGGCGCCGTCCGGACGTGGTCTGTGACCTGTCCGCACACCGAAACCCGGTAGCCTTATTCCAGCGCACGATCGAGGTTTTTCGGGTCGCAGAGCAGGCTGCGCCCGCCGCGCCCGGCGGTATCCTTGCGCAGCAAGCGCTTGCGAGAGCTCGGGCTGCGGCGGTCGATGCCGGAGCCGCCGAGGCTGCTGTATGCCTGATCGATGCCGGCCTGGACGGCGTGACCGCCACGGCACTGGCTCAGACCCTCGCTCATCCAATCGCCAACGGCTCCTTCGTTGCGTTGCGGAGGCCCGACCAGGCCTGGGAGACGGAAGGGCTGTCTCTGCTCGAAGGCACTAATGGTCTCTGGTCCCTGCGCAGCAGGGTAGGTGAACACCTGGTTGAAGTTCGGCCCTGCACCGGTCAAAGTGCGCATTTGGCTCTGCGGGCTGCCTTCAACTGGGCGTTGCCCGTGTCGCTACATATGTAGGCTGCGGACGGATGCTCTCTTCCAGGGCTACTCCCGGAAGTTCATCAGGAGAATCGTTTCGATTTCAAGGAGGTCTCGGGCATGGCTAAGATCCTGATTTCCCCCGAAGAAATTCTGGCCCTCGGCAACCAGTTCCGCAGCGCTAGCTCGCGGAGTCAGGACATCGTGGCGGAGATGAACAACGCGATGTCTGATGCTGACTCCAAGTGGGACGGTATGACCGCCAACGACTTCTTCCTGGCCTATGAGCAGTGGAAGAAGGACATGGCCGCCCACGTAGAACTCCTCCGGCAGATTGGTGACGACCTGGAAGTCATCGCCCGGCGCTTCGCCGAGGCGGACCGTCAGTCGATTTAACAGACAGGGGAACCGGCCTGTGCGGCCGGTTCCCTCCCCCTGTGCGGCCGGTTCCCTCCCCCATATCCGTCCCAAACAAACATGGACGGGGTGAAAAGTCTTGCTGAATGGTTCTCCGCCATTCCGGCGTTCGCCGCGCCTGCTGCCACAACTGCCATCCGGCGAATTTGAAGTAATCGGTCCTCCGCCAGCACCTACCCGTTCGAATATCTCTGTGCTATCAATTATCATGCCGCTGGCTGCCACAGGCGGCGGCGCCGCCCTTATGTACTATCTCTCCCGGAGCCAGGGTGGCGCCTCAAGCACTCATATGTTGATCACCATTCCCTTGATGGCAGCCAGCTATGTTTGGCCGGCCACCAACTTCTTGATGCAAAAACGCAACCACCGGAACGCCCTGCGCGACCGGGAGGTGAAATATACAGGCAAACTGGATGCGTACCGCCAGACTCTGGAGGAGAAGCGCACCCAGTATCGCCGCGAACTGCTGAAGGCGTCGCCGGACCCGGCTGAATGCCTGCAGCTAGTGAAGCAGCGGAACGCCCGCCTTTGGGAGCGCACGCCCAGAGACGGCGACTTCCTGGCGCTACGTCTGGGCCTTGGGGCGGTGCCCTTTGGCATGACCATTAAGGTTCCCGGACAGGACACCTCCCTTGACACCGACCCGCTGACCGAGGCGGCCAGAAGTGTGGGACGTGAGTTTGTTACCGTGCCGGAGGCACCGGTGGTTCTGCCCCTTCAGGCCACCGGGCCGATCGGCCTTTCCGGCCCCCGACACGCGGTCCTGGGCGCCATGCGGTCCCTGGTCCTGCAGTTGACGACGCTGCATTCGCCAGACGAAATCAAGCTGGCCGCGGTATACCCCGAAGCCGAAACCGAAGAGTGGGACTGGCTGCGCTGGCTCCCTCACACCTGGTCTGACGACCGGCGCCGCCGCTTCCTGGCGGCGGGCCCCGACGAGTCCAAGCGGCTCCTGACCGACCTGCACGAGATCATCAAGCAGCGGAAACTCCAGGCCGGCCCCCGGGACGGCGCCCAGAAGCGGCTGATTACACCGGCTTTGGTGGTCTTGCTGGACCCCGTCCTGTCGGAGAGTGAGCCCGTGTACCGTATGGCACTGGAAGAAGGCCCGTCCCTGGGCATTTTCCCAGTCATTTTGGCCGACCGGCGGGAAGTGCTGCCGAAGGAGTGCCGCGGCGGGTTCGTTGAGCTGACTGCCAACGCCGGGCGTATGACGCTGACCGGTGCACAGCAGACGCAGACCGCTTTTCAGCCCGACGAAGTCAGCCTGGCGGTCGCTGACGAGTTCAGCCGAAGCATGGCGCCCGTGAAGCTTCAAAAAATGGCCTCCGCCGATGAGATTCCCAGCAAGGTGAGTCTGCTGGAACTGCTCTCCGTCAACCGGGTGGAGGATATCCACGTGACCGAGCGGTGGCAGCAGAACAGCCCGGTTGGCTCATTGCGGGCGCCCATTGGCATGCGCGCCGGCGGCGAGCCGCTCTTCTTCGATGTGCACGAAAAAGGGCACGGCCCGCATGGGCTTGTGGCCGGCGCCACCGGCTCGGGAAAGAGCGAGCTGCTGCAGGCGATCATCACCGCCATGGCGCTGACGTACCACCCGCACGAAGTGACCTTTGTGCTGATCGATTTCAAAGGCGGCGGGCTGGCCCAGGTGTTCGAGGGAATGCCCCACCTGATTGGCTCGCTCTCCAACCTGGAGGCGGGCATGGTCACACGCGCCATGGCCTCGCTCGATGCCGAACTTGAGCGCCGGCAACGGCTGCTCGGCAACCAGAACATCGACGAGTACATCAAGCGGCGCCGTCATGGTGGGAACCTGCCGCCACTGGCGCACATGGTGCTGGTAGTCGATGAGTTCGCCCAGTTGAAGAGCGAATACCCCGAGTTCATGAAGAAGCTCATCAGCGCGGCCCGGGTTGGCCGCAGCCTGGGCGTTCATCTCATTTTGGCGACCCAAAAGCCAGCCGGCGTGGTTGACGAGCAGATTTGGAGTAACTCCCGGTTCCGGCTCTGCCTGCGGGTAGAGCGGCCTGAAGACAGCCAGGAAGTGCTCAAGTGCCCGGATGCGGCCAATCTGCGCGGCGCCGGGCGGGGTTATATTCAGGTTGGTAACAATGAAATGTTCGAACTGTTCCAGTCCGGTTATGGGGGTCTTGCGTACACGCCGGATGCAGCTCCCGGTAATGACCCCGAGGAGATTGCCCTGATACGGCGAGACGGCAGCCGCAGTCGGCTGACACAGTCGACCGGTGCAGTGCAGTCGCAGGGCGCCATGTCGCAGCAGGCCGCCCTGGTCGCGTGCACGCGCGACGAGGCGAAACGGGCCGGCATATGCCCGCTCCCCGGGCCCTGGCTGGAACCACTCCCCGAGTCGGTCGCCCTGCCGGCGTGCCGGAGCGCCGAGGGTTGGAACGGCCAAGGCTGGAATGCCGCCGCTGGCTGGATTCAGCCTGTGGTCGGCCGCATGGACAACCCGGTCGAGCAACTGCAGGCCCCGCTGTCGCTGCCGCTCGGCCGCGACGGACATCTCGCCATATACGGCGGCCCGGGCAGCGGCAAGACCACCTTCCTGCAGACGCTCGTCATTTCGCTCGCGCTCACCCATTCCCCCGCAGCGGTCCAGGTCTATCTGCTGGACTTTGGCGGCCGGGTCTTGAAGCTGTTCGAGTCGCTGCCCCACGTAGGCGCTGTCGTGCTGGCAGACGAGACCGACCGGGTCAACCGGCTGGTGCGCATGCTGACGGCCGAACTGGAGACGCGCAAGCAACTGTTCAGTCAGGTTGGCGTCAGTTCGCTTTCAAGCTACCGGGAGGCCACCGGCGCCGCCATTCCGGCCCTGGTGGTGGGCCTGGACAACTATTCGGCATTCTCGCTGGCCTATCCGGATACCGAAGACCAGTTGGTGCAAGTCGCCCGCGAGGGCGGCAGCTACGGCATTCACCTGGTTGTGACCGGGCAGTCACCCATGGCCATTAAGACCAAGTTGTCGAGCCACATCAGCCTGGCCGTCGCCCTGCAACTGAAAGACCGGGGCGACTATGCGACCGTGCTGGGCCGTTCGTTACCCGCTGGGGCCGATGTGCCCGCCCTGCCTGGCCGGGGCTATGTCAAGGGCGTACGCCCCCTCGAGTTCCAGACCGCCCTGCCGGTGCAGGGCGAGACGGAAGCGGAGCGCAGCGAAGGGCTCCGGGAGCTGGGCCAGGCCATGAGCAAGGCCTGGGCGGGCCCCCGCCCGAGGCCCGTGGCGGTGATGCCCCGAGAGGTGGGACTGATCGCGCAGCCGCAGCCAGGCCCCGGCAACGACCTGGCTGTCGCCGTCGGTCTGGACGCCGAGACCTTGGAACCGATCATGGCTGACCTGCAGGACGGTCCCTACTTCATGGTGGTGGGGCCGGTCCAAAGCGGAAAGACCACGTTGCTCCATTCGTGGACCCTGGGCCTGGCGACCCGCTTCTCGCAGGAGCGAGTTCACCTGTACCTGGTCGATTTCCGCGGTGAGTCGCTCTCGCCGCTGCGCCGGCTGCCCCACGTGCGCGCCACCATGCGTGATGAAGCGGCGCTCCGTGAGGCCCTGGGGCAAGTTGAAGAGGAACTGAAGGCGCGGCGCCAGGCGATTGAGACTGCACGGGCCGCCGCAGGCGACGCCTTCGACGACAGGGCGGCGCTGGCGCAGTATCCGGCATTGGTTTTTGTGCTTGACGAGTTTGATGCCTACCGCGACGGGGTTTCCAACGCCACCAAGACGCAGTTGGAACAGTTGCTGCGCCGTGAACGGGGGCTCGGGCTCTATCTCGTGGCTGCCGGCTCCAGCAGCAGCATCAGCGGCAGCTTTGGCGATGGGCTGGTCAAAGTGCTCAAGGAGATGCAGACGGGCTTCCTGATGGGGAGCACCGATGCCAACGATCAGACACTGCTGAGCTTCCGGCTGCCGTTTGGCGAAGGCGGGAAGCTTCAGCAGGCGCCCGGCGATGGCTTCATGGTCCGCCGCGGGCGATACCGCCGCTTCCGTGCCGCGACGGCGCTGACCACTTCCACATCCGTCAGCAGTTGGGTCAATCGAATTGTGGAAGGAGAGGAGTAAGGCCACATGCGCATTCTCGTCGACCCGGAGCACCTTCAGTTCCTGGCTTCGCGACTTCATGCGAAGGCCGACGAGGTGCGGCGGGTAGGGGACGGCCTTCGCTGGGCCCTGCAGGCGGTTGACTGGGAAACCCGTTCCGCCGCCGGCGTTGACTCCTACGTAGAGCAGGCCCGCTATAGCGCCAACCGGCTGGCTGACCGGTTGGAGGACATGGCTTTTTTCGTCGTACAAAGAGCACAGGCCTTTGGCGAAGCTGATGCAGAAGGTGCAGCCATGCTGAGCGGTTCGGTTACGACCTATTTGAGCACCGTGCCCACGGGGCCGCTCAGTGACGGTACCTACCTGTGCGCAAGAGATATCAATGAGCATCTCAGCAACGGCGATTTGCTCAATCCGCCCGAGCAGCCAAGTAAGTTCGCCTGGCTGAAGACGGCGTGGCACACGGTTTCCACCAACAACCAGGTCCGCGGTGCGCTGATTACGCTGGGCGGTGCGGTCGCCATCGTCAGTGTCGGATTGCTCCTTGCCTCCA
>JARBUG010000160.1 GCA_029239785.1 Symbiobacteriaceae bacterium
GACGATATCCTCCACGCCCCGCATCAGGATCTCCAACTGTTCGTCGACGCTGCGAAACTCCATCTGCAACCGTCCTCCCTTAGTACCGGCGGGGGAACGCAAAAAACCCCCGCCCCGGATTGCTCGCCCAGGGACGGCATGCTAGAGACGCATACCGCGGTACCACCCTGGTTGACCCCCGGGAGGGAGCCCACTCAAAAGTTCCGTAACGGGGAACTTCCGGCCCTGCCTATCCATCTAACAAAGGAGAGCCTCTGAAGACGGACTCGGAAGGCGGCTCTGGAGTGTATTTCGACCGTGTGCCCCGGGGTTTTGCACCAACCAACCCCTCGCTGCAGATAGGCGCCACGGCGTACTTCTCTCCGTCATCGCTGTTGCCAGAGATTATAGCACAGAAGACTGACGCATAACAATTCTCTTTGGTGGCTCACCGCTAGTTTTCGCTTGCCTCGGTTCAAGGAATTCACCGGACCCTGCAATCTCTGGAATCCAAAAACAGGAGTCCGGCCCCTCTCGGGCGAATTCCATTCACCTTGTTGGAGGTGTTTCACTTGTCCAAGCCGCGTACACACGGTGCGGGCGAGCCATTGCGGACGAAGAAAAAGCGTCGCCGCCGCAAGTGGCTCCTTTATACCCTGCTGGTTATGCTGGGCCTTGCCCTGGGCGCAGCCGGGGTGGCAGGTTCCTTTGTCTACAAAGCGTATAAAAACCTGCCCTCCATCGATGAACTGGATCCGAACCTCACTTCTGTCATCTACGACAGCAAGGGCCAGGTAGTCACCAAGCTCTATGACCAGGAAAACCGCACCCTGATCAAGGACATCAAAGCCGTGCCACCAGACGTGCTCCAGGCGTTCATTGACACGGAGGACCGCCGCTTCTACGACCACAAGGGCGTCGACATGTACCGCATGTTCGGCGCAGTCCTGTCGACAGCCAAGTATTACCTCGGTGTCAAGGGTTCACAGGTGGAAGGCGGCTCCACCATCACCATGCAGCTGGCGGGCAACGCGTTCCTCGACCGGAGCGACCAGAGCCCCATGCGCAAGATGCAGGAGATGCTGCTCGCCTTCGAACTGGAGAAAATGTACACCAAGGAAGAGATCCTGCTCCGTTACCTCAACCAGATTCCCTTCGGCCGGCAGCGGAACGGGCTGGAAGAAGCAGCCCACCACTACTACTCCAAATCCGCCAAAGACCTGACCCTCGCCGAAGCGGCTGTCCTGGCCGGCATGCTGAAAGGGCCGTCCATCTATAACCCGATCGACAACCCCGAAGGTGCCAAAGAACGGCGCGATATCGTTCTGGACCTGATGGTCCTGCACGGCCACCTCGATGCGGCCAAGGCCGCCTCCATCAAAACCGAACCGGTCGTGGCCAAGGAAGAAGAGATCGCACCCGAGGCCATTAAGTTCAACGGCGACTGGTACACCGACTACGTCCAGAAGATCCTGACTGAGCCCGCCGTTGCGGCTAAGTACGGCACCCCCCTCTTCGACGATATCGACCTGCGCACCAAGGGCCTGAAAATCTACACGGCCCTCGACCTCGACTGGCAGAAAATCGCACAGGAAAAGGCCGTCGAAGTCGTTACCAATGCCGCCACCAAGACCTACCCCGACAACGACGGCATCCCCGAGGCCGCCGTCGTGGTCATGGACCACACCAGCGGCCATGTCAAGGCGCTCATCGGCGGCATGGACCACGTCACGCAGCGGGCTTACAACCGTGCGACCGACGCCCTGCGCCAGCCCGGTTCGGCGCTCAAGCCCATCGTCGACTACCTGCCGGCCATCGATCTGTTGGGCTGGGGCCCCTCCACGGTCATCGACGACTCGCCGCCCATGCTCAACACCGATAAGGACAACGTCTGGCCCGAGAACTATGAGTTCCGGTACAGCGGCCTCGTCCCCATGCGGTACGCGCTCGAACAGTCCATCAACGCGGTGGCGGTGCGTACCCTCCAGCAGGTCACCCCAAAAAAGGGCATTGAGTACGCCCGGCTGCTGGGCATCTCCACGCTGCTTGACGCAAGCATGAACCCCTCCACCAACGACGAGCACCTCTCGCTCGCGTTGGGCGGTATCACCAACGGTGTCTCCCCGCTGGAGCTTACCGCAGCCTACGGCGTGCTCGGCAGCCTCGGCCTGAAGACCGACCCCGTCGTCATCACCAAAATCGAGGACAAAAACGGCGTCACCATCTTTGAGGCCACACCCCGCAAAAAGCAGGTCATTCGTAAAGAATCGGTCTGGCTGATGGTCGACATCATGAAGGGCGCCATCGTCCGGGGTACGCCTTCTTCCACGCTGAAGGGCTGGCATGGCTGGCCTGCCGCCGGCAAAACCGGCACCACCGAAAAGTGGCACGATGCATGGTTCGTCGGCTTCACGTCCAACATTGTCACCGGTGTCTGGACCGGGTACGACAACGACGATGGGGTGCAACGCCGCCTCCCGACCAACGGGGGTCTTTCCTGGACCGGCGCCGGTCCCCCCGCCCTCCTCTGGGGCACCATTATGGATGAGTTGGTCAAGGAAAAGCCGGCTGACTGGGAGCGGCCCACCTCTGGTCTGGTGGCCGTTGATATCTGCAAGGCTTCCGGTCTGCTGCCCAGCCCCATGTGCCCGAAGGATCAGGTCGTCACCGACTGGTTCCGCAGGGGACAGGAGCCCAAGCAGCTCGACACAACCTTCTGGACCATGGCCAAGGTTGTGAAGCAGCCCTTCAAAATTCCCGGCACAGAGAAGAGCATCGACCGGTACTATCTCTGGCAGGAAGGCTGTGCGGGCGTTCCCGAAGACCTCCTCCTGATCAAGCGCCCCACCACCTACGTCAAACATCCAACCAACCCGTGGAACTTCAACCGGTACTGGCCAGCCGACTGGTGGAAAGAAGTGCCCACCGAACAGTGCCCGGTGGTTGCCCCGGTCGTTCCGAACCCCGGCGATGGCACCACCCCGCCCGGTGGCGGCACGAACCCGCCGGGCAACGGCACCACCCCGCCCGGCAACGGCACCACCCCGCCTGGCGGCGGCACCACCCCGCCCGGCAACGGCACGAACCCGCCTGGCGGCGGCCTTCTCCCCATTCCCAGGCTGCCGATTCCGGGCAACTAGGACCAGAGCCGAAAGAAGTCGGATTTATCATCCGACTTCTTTTCATTTCTTCCAATATATGTTATGATTAGAGACAACCAGTCGACCATCGCCGCAGGGAAAGGAGGGAACCTTATGGCTCGACTGCGAGAACTGGTTTCTGGTTGCAGGGTGATCACCCGATCAGGCTTTAACGGAACAGTAGTCGGTACCGCCAGGCTGGTCGATGTAAACGTAGTACTGGTAAATCTCGACCTCCTGACAGGCGAGGAGCGGAACCCCGTTGTCGTCTTTCCGGAAAACCTGACCCCGCTTCAGCCCGAAGCGCTGAAGGAGACGACCGTTTCACCCAAAGCAAACGTATCGTAAACGCTACATCTGCAAAACGACATAATTGAAAGTGAAAAGTACGAGGGGGGCTGCGGCCCCCCTCGTACTTTTCTACCCGGACATGGAGGCTGCCACCTCCAACGCCAGCGCACTCTGCGTCACCTTGTAGGCTGAGTTCTGGAACCAGAGCCCGCCCCGCTCCCGAATCAACTGCTCAAGCGCACCGGCCACCTGCGGGTCGAACTGCGTGCCTGAGCAGCGTCGGATCTCCTGGTAGGCCACCTCTACAGGTTTGCCCTTGCGGTAAGGGCGGTCTGAAATCAGCGTGTCAAGCGCATCGGCCACACCGATGATGCGGGCGGAGAGCAGGATCTCCTCCCCCTTCAAGTTTCGGGGGTACCCTCCCCCGCCCCACCATTCGTGATGCTGGCGAATGATCTCGGCGACGCCCGCCAGGCTATGTATCTGCCGGGTGATGCGGTACCCGATTTCGGCATGGGCCTGCATGATCCGGCGTTCATGCGCATCAAGCGGGCCCGCCTTAAAGAGCACGGTTTCAGGAATACCCACTTTGCCGATGTCATGCAGCAACGCCGCCAGACGGAGCCGCTCCAACTCCTCGGCCGGCAGGCCCAGTTTCTCTCCCAGGGCAACCGCATACGTGGCAACCTGTGTGGAGTGCCCGTAGGTATACCGGTCCCGGGCATCCAGCACGGAGCCCAGGGTTTCGATCAACTCTGCATTCGTCTCCTTCAGTTCCTCGTTCAAATCGGCGAGCCCCTTGTTGACCCGCTCGATCTCCAGCACGTAGGCCTGAATGCGGCTGGCAAAACTACTGTAGCTGTAGCGGAGCAAGAAGAGCGGCGACAGCAGCAGCAGCCCGCCCAGCAGCGTCATGCCATTTTGCATGGAGCGCCCCAGCAAGAGACCGATAATGCCGAGCACCGCCTGCTGCAGGCCCACCCAGCCGAAACTGTCCAGCCAGAGGCGGCCGAGTCCCCGGTCCGTGGACAAACTGATGACGACCGCTACCCCGGTGTTTTGCACCAGGAAGTAGAGAATCGTTGCTGCAAGCGATGCGCCCACGGCAGCGGCATCCCAGAAAGGCGACATGCCCCCCAAATGATTGTAGACCCAACCGGCCAGAAAGGTGGCCGTCGTGTACAGCCCGGTGTTGAAGACCGCCTTATACCAGGGGCTCCTGATCAGGAACGCACTGGCAATGGCCTGCATCAACGCCGTGAAAACGGCCACTTCCGTCCCATAGAGTCCCAGTACCAGAAAGGTGCCCGCCAACCCGGCCGTAAGGGCGCGCCGCTCTGAAGGGGCGATGACGCCGGGCGTTTTGTGGTGATAAGTAAACAGGTCTACGCTGACGGACTGAAGAGCCACGGCCAGCAGAACGACGGGAACCTGTCGCCAGCCCACCCAGTCCGGCAAGGAACTGTAACTGAGCCACAGCGTGGCTGCGCCTGTGACACCGAAGAGGCCGATCAGAAGGGCACTGCGTTTCATATGGCCACCCCCGTAGGATAGGCACAAACCTTGTTTTTGCCGCCCCGCTTGGCGGCATAGACCGCCTGATCGGCGGCCTTGATCAACCCCTGCACTGTGGACGCATCGTTTGGAAAGGAAGCCACACCCAGGCTGATGGTGACCGAGAAGAGGCCGCCGTCGTCGGTGTCAAGCCGGGAGGATGCGGTATCGTTGCGAATGCGCTCCGCCACTTCCCACGCCTGCTCTTTCTCCATGCCGGGCATCAACAGGACGAACTCTTCGCCGCCAAACCTGGCGGCCACGTCGCCGGGGCGCCCGTGCCTGCGGAAAATGGCTGCCACGGTGGCCAGGGCCCGGTCACCGGCCAGGTGGCCATAGGTGTTGTTGATATCCCGCAGGTAGTCCATATCCCCGAATATCAGCGTGAGTGGGCGCCCGGTCTGGGTCGCCTTCCTGACCTCGTCGCTTAAGGCCTGGTCAAGGTAACGATAGTTGTAGAGCTCTGTTTTGGCGTCAATGTGGGCCAGCCTGGCCTGCTGCATGCGTTGCAGTGTTCGCTGCAAGGTGGCCAGCGGAACGATGGTCAGCAAAATGGTCGACTGGTCGAGCACGTAGAGCCGGCCAATCAGGGCGCCGAGCAGCGTCATCATCATGTCGCTGATGATGCCGTCGGTGTGAAAGAGGCCGGCCATGCGCCAGGGCATTTGCCGGTCCAGACAGACCAGTGTCTGCAGCATAAGATACTGCGTCCCCATGAAGACAAAGGCGACGGGCACCAGGTTCACGGTGCTCCAGAAGGGGGTGGTGCCGGTCAACCCGTGGAGGAGCTCCAAAACGTTTCCGGCAATGAACGCGCAGATAATCGATGCGGCTGCGTTGTAATCAGGGCCGCGAAATGGTTCAGGCTGCTTTGTTCTGATGCGGTGAATGATCTCCACGGGCAGTGCCGGGAGGTGGACCAGGGCCGTCACCGGGACCGGCAGGGAGGCGATAATGGCGAACTCCACCGCCATGTACCACCCGTAGCTGACGTGGTTGGCATCTACGCCGTGAATGGGCATGACGCGGGCCGCGGCCATGGTCGCCGCAAATACGAGTGCCGATATCCATGTAATCAGGTCGAACTGGCTGTAGTGGCGCCAGTGGGCGACCACGAGCACCAGCGCGATCGCATCGACAAGGTACAGGTAGGCCAGGGCCGGCCATGGATGACTGGACCGCACGGTACTCCCCCTCCTGCGAGCGCATCTGAAGCCGTAATTACCAAGATTCGACATCTCAGGAATCGAATCCTCTTTTACGTTTAACGTTGATATTCTTTCCGTATAACTTATTCTCCGCCGGGGCTTGAAGGGGAAACCCATGCGGGAAGCGAAAGATTTGCTCTCCCTTGACTGGAAGTCGAACTGAGGTGGTTCCTGTGTTGCTCCGCGATCCGGTGCATGGCGATATTTTCCTCACCGAAATGGAAACCCGGGTGCTTGACACCCGGGAGATGCAGCGCCTTCGCAATATTAAACAGTTGGGTGCGGCCCATCTGGTCTTTCCCGGCTGCGTTCACACCCGATTTGACCACAGCCTGGGCGCCCTGGCCTGCGCCCACCGGATGATGGAGAACCTGCGCCTGACGGGGCACCATATCGATCCGCACGATGCGGCACTGGTGCGCCTGGCGATTCTGCTGCACGACGTGACGCACATTCCGTACGGCCACACCTTTGAAGACGAGCGACAGATCTTTCCCCGGCATGACGCCGGCCCCCGCCTGGACTATTTCTTCGGGCCAAACTGTGAGTTGGGCCGAGTACTGGCCGAACTGGGTGTGCTTGATACGGTGCGCGGAATTCTGACCGGTTCACCTCCAACGCCCTGGATGGGCCAGGTCGTCTCCAGTACGGTGGATGCTGATTTGCTGGATTACCTCCGGCGTGATTCGTTCTTTGCAGGCCTGCGGCAGGACTACGATGACCGCATTTACTCCTACTACACGCTGGAGGGCGGTCAGCTCTTAATCAACATGGTCAAGCACGGCATCGACCGGCCCGATGCCCGTACGGAGATCCTCCACCTGCTCCGGATGCGCTACATGCTGACAGAGCGGATCTACCTGCACCATGCGAAAATCGCCGCGGGCGCCATGATTTCGAAGGCGGTCGAGCTGCACGCCCAGCGGGGCCTGCGCGAGGATGCCCTATACGACCTGGGCGACCAGACCTTTGTTGACCTCCTCGCCCGGCTGCCCGGGCCGGCAGTTGCGGCACAGTTGGTAGAAGGTCTGGCCACCCGGCGCCTCCACAAACGGGCCTACGTTCTCTCGGAGGTTTCGCTGGGTGGCAACCTGGCTGAGTTCATAGCCCGGTATGCCGGCCAGTCGGCCGAGCGGGAAGCGATGGAGAACGCCATCGCCGCCAAGGCAAAGCTGAAGCCCGGGCAGGTGATCTTCTACTGCCCCAAGGCATCGTACTTCAAAGAGGTTCGGGTGCCGGTGAAGGCCCGGGCCGGGGTCGGTCCCCTCTACAAGCTGGATACGAATGCCGGCGAAGTCGGCGCCCTGGCCCGGCAGTACGAATCGCTCTGGCGTGCCTATGTTTTTTGCCCGCCTGAGAAGGTGGATGCGGTTCGCCGGGCATGCGAGAAGTTCTTCGAACTGCAGTCGGAGTTTGCAGATTGACGCAGAAGGGCCAGGTGACGTCCGTTCCTGGACGCACCTGGCCCTTTTGAAGCGATCGGCAACTTTGTTCCGGTCACATGGTGATGCCCGGTCCTTCTTCGCCAAGCCGCACCGAGGGATCGAGGGGCAGGTCGAACCAGACCATGGTCCACCCCGCCTTCGACTGGGCGCCGATACGCCCGCCGTGGGCCTCGATCAGTTCCTTGGCAATGGCAAGGCCAATCCCTACGCCGGTTTTGACACCTTGCCTGGCCCGCTCGCTGCGAAAGAATCGGTTGAACACAAAGGGCAGGTCCTCCTCAGAGATCCCCGGTCCTGTATTGAGACAACTGAACCGGTAAACCCCATCGGCCACGGCAGTCTGCACCCGAATGGTGCCGCCTTCGTCTGCATACTGGACGGCGTTGCGCATGAGATTGCGCATCACCTGTGCGATGGAGTCGGCATGCACGGGCACCAGCCCCCGGCTGCTGCCAACGTCGTAGAAAAGCTTGATGCGGCGGGCTTCGGCGCCCGGGCGCAGCACACGCACCAGTTGATCAGCCAATTGGTCAAGGTCGGCGGGGGCACGGTCCAGAGGGCGCTGCCGCATCGCATCGGCCCGGGCCAACTGGTGAAGGGCATCGACCAGGCGGACGAGGCGCATCACTTCTTCGTGAACCGAGGCCAGCGCCTCCTGGTTCGCTTCGATCACGCCGTCGCGCAACGCCTCCAAATACCCCTGGAGGTTCGTCAGAGGCGTTCGGATTTCGTGGGCGAGGTTGGAGACCAGTTCGCGACGCAACCGGTCGGTACGCTCCAGCGACGCGGCCAGGGCGTTCACATTCGCCGCCAGTTCCCGATAGTCGAAGGTGCCGGTGGCCGTTACATTGGCCCGCACTGAGAAGTTGCCGCCGGCCATCTCCTTGGTCAGTCGAATCACATGCTGGAAGGGCTTGAGCGCCCGCCGCACAAAGAACGTTGTGGCTGCCGTCGCCAGCACGATGGCCAGGGCTGCCCCTACGAAGATGTACCAGCCTGTGAAGGAGTCATCAAAGACGGTCTCAGCGCCGGGGAGAAGCCCGGCGATTCGCTGCCGCACCGAATAGCGGAGCAGAAAGGCCATGAGCATAAAGATGATGGCTGTGGGAACGACGGTCTGGAGCCAGGTGCGCCAGAATGAGTCGCGGGCCAGGCGCTTTAAGTCGATCATACTTCGCTCACAGCTTCACGGAATTTATAGCCCACGCCACGCACTGTCAGGATGCGTTCGGGCCGGGCCGGGTCGCCTTCGACTTTCTGCCGCAGTTTGCCGATGTGCACATCAATGGTTCGGTCCACGACGTACATTTCATCGTAGGAATAGACCTGGGCAAGGAGCTGGTCACGCCCAAATACCCGGCCCGGGAACTCCATGAGGGCCACCAGCAACTTAAACTCGAACGCGGTAAGGTAGACCTCTTCACCATTCACCCGCACGCGGTGACGGTCGAGGTCTACCTCAACACCATGTAAGGAGAGTTTGGGGCGGCGTTCGCTCATTTGGCCCGTGCGCCGGAGAATCGCCTTGACGCGGGCGACCAACTCCCGGGGACTGAACGGTTTGGTCATGTAGTCATCTGCACCGACTGCCAGGCCGGCCAGCTTCTCTTCCTCTTCGACCTTGGCTGTGAGCATGAGCACAGGCGTATCGCTCCGCTCACGGAGGCGCCGGCAGACTTCGAGCCCGGGCACGGCTGGCAGCAAAAGGTCAAGCACCACCAAGGCGGGCTTGTGTTTGACAACCAGTTCCAGTGCCGTGGCGCCATCGGCGGCGGATATGGTCCGGTACCCTTCGCGTTCCAGGTAGAGGCAGATGAGGGAGACGATCTTGGCATCATCGTCGACTACGAGAATGGGTGCGTCCAGAGCCATGGGCCTCCTCCTTCGGGACCCTGCAGGGCAGATCCCTTACGTACCAATACGGAGTGGAGGCCCAAATTTCCTACTGTTCGCGTTGCTTTGCCAACTGAATATCGAGTTTTGCGCGGATTACTCGCTCAGCCGGGCGACCGTGACGCCCTCGCCGCCCTCCCCAACGCCACCGAGGCGGTAAGAAACCACCCGGGAGTCAGTCTTGAGGAAGTCGGTGACCGCCTTGCGGAGGGCGCCGGTCCCCTTTCCGTGGATGATGCGCACGAAGGGCGCACCGGCCAGCACGGCGTCGTCGAGGTATTTGTCGACCTTGTCGAGCGCTTCTTCGACCATGAGGCCGCGCAGGTCGACTTCGGTGGAGATCTCCTGGGCCTTGGCGACACCGGCGCTGCGGCCGGCCCGCCCTGCGGAGGCGGCTGGCTTGGCGGCCTGCTGCTTGGCAGCGTTCGGGTCTTCGGCCCGCTCCAGGTCGGTCAGGGGCAGGTTCACCTTCAAAATGCCGGCCTGGACCTGCACGTTGCCCTGGCTATCCGGCGGGGTCAGCACGTAGCCGATGGAGTCCATGGGCAGAATGAGCACCGCATCGCCGGGCTTGAGGCCGCGGGGCGGCTCGGCGCCCTGGCGGGCCTTGCGGGCCGGGCGGCTGCCTTCCACGGCAGACCGGGCGCTGCTCAGGCGCTGGCGGGCGCCCTGAATCGCCTGGTTACGTTCCGCCTCACGCTGCTCCTTGACGGCGGCCTTCAGCTCTTCAATGACGGCTTCGGCCTCGCGGCGGGCCTGGGCCAGCACGTTGGCGGCCTGGACCCGGGCCTTCTCCACCACGTCGTGCGCCTTTTCCTGGGCACCGGCGAAGCGGCGGTCGTACTCCGCCTTCAGTTGCTGGGCTTCGTAGCGGAGCTTGGCCGCCTCGGCGCGCTCCTTTTCCAGGTCGGCCCGGGTGGCGTGAATGCCGGCGATCAAGTCTTCGATCTTTTCCTGGTCGCGGGTCAGAAACTGCCGGGCCCGGTCGACGATCAGTTCCGGCAGGCCGAGCCGCCGGGAGATCTCAAAGGCGTTGGAGGAGCCGGGCACGCCGATCAGCAGCCGGTAGGTGGGGCGAAGCGTCTGGACGTTGAATTCGACCGATGCGTTTTCGACCCGCGGCCGGGTGTAGGCGAAGGTCTTCAGTTCGCTGTAGTGGGTGGTGGCTATGGTTTTGGCGCCCCGGGCCGCCAGATGTTCCAGAATCGACATGGCCAGGGCGGCGCCTTCGTTAGGGTCGGTGCCGGCGCCCAGTTCGTCGACCAGGACGAGCGCCGGACCCTCGATCTGGTCGATGATGCGGACAATGTTGGTCATGTGGCTGGAGAAAGTCGA
>JARBUG010000161.1 GCA_029239785.1 Symbiobacteriaceae bacterium
CGCTGCCATCCGGGAGTACATCAAACGCAATAAGGCACTACACGAAGAAGCATCCATGACGCCGGTCTGGCAGCATCTCCTCGATGAGAAGTTCGCACAGCTAGAGGTCTGGCTCCGTCCCGGTGTTTGGGGCGGCGGCACCTATAGCGCCACGGCAGCCTTGCTGCTGCTGGAACTGATGTGCGGCAAGACCCTCGACCCGGCTCAGGCCAAGGATCACTTCGAGCTGATCCGGGGCCAGGCCTGGAAGATCCTGCGCCGAGAGAATCTGAGCCTGACCGGCCCGGGCGACGGTAACTAGCGATGCTCTTCCTCAAAATCAATTACACGAAGCAGATCGACCGGGCCGCCAAGTCCGTCCGCTACCATGCCTTCCGCACACGCGAAGTCCCCAAAGATGAGCGCGGCGCCTTCGATCGTTCAACGGACAAGGCCGATGTGAAGGCGTTCATCCAGTCCCTGGACGATCCGCTCACCCGAGACAAGCCTCGCCGTGACGGCAAGGTCTTTCAGCCCCCGAAGATGCACCGGCTGATCTTCAGCCTTCGCCGGAAGGACTTCGAGGCGTGCGGCTTCACAAGCTGGAAACCGGTGATCCGGGAAGCGCTGGAGCAGTTCGAGCGGCAGCACGGCATCAAGCTGGACTGGATCGCTGCTGAGCACCTCTCCGCCGCCCACCCACATGTGCACGTCGACATCAAAAGCGTCTACACGGCGCCGGACGGCACCAAGCACCGGCTGAAGATCACCAACCAGATGCGCCTGGACCTGCGGGCCGCGGTGGAGCGGGTGATGGAGCGGGAGCGCACCATCCGTGACGAAGAGCGCCGCCAGGAGCGGCAGTTCTACGGCGCCCTCCACGACCTGACGAACACACTGCTGAGGGGCCTTCGGGATGCAGGCAGGTCGGATGAACGGGAAGCAGACGTTCTCCCGACGCCGCACCGCAAGCGTCGTCCGCAAGAGAAAGACCGGGACGACGACCGCGGCCGATAACGCGAACTGGAGGTGGACGATGAACCGACGGCATCTGATCCTGGCAGCAGCCCTGCTCCTGGCGGACCTGATCCTCCTGCCGGCAGCTATTTGGGACGGGCCAGGCCCGTTCCGCCCCTGGTACCTGTTCATCGGGGCCGGGCACGAGGCGCTCAGAGGTGAGTGGTTTCTGATTAACTTTGCCGCCGGGGCAGGTGTCCTAACCTGGCTCTCCAGGCGGCGCCCGGTCCCCAAGGAACCGGAGGACGCCAGCCACTACGCCAGCCACGGCAGCAACCGCTTCGCACGACCACCCGAGCTGCGGAAGTACCTGAAGCGAGACGGGCCGGGCCTCCTGCTCGGCAAGGCCGCCGACGGACCGCTAATCCTGCCACCCGACCCGACACTGCCCTACAACCAGAACGTCACCGTCCTGGGCTCTTCAGGCAGCCGGAAGACCCGCTCCTTTGTCCAGCCGAACCTGCTCCAGGAGGCGCTCCACCGTCAGGCCTCCATCGTGTGCATGGACCCGAAGGGCGAGAATCTGCGCCGCAGCGCCGATCTCCTCCGACAAGCCGGCTACGAGGTGCGACTCCTCAACTTCGTCGACATGGCCCACTCCGACTGCTGGAACCCGCTTGACGCCGTCACCTCCACCAACGACGCCGCCGACCTGGCTGTCAACCTCGTCGCCAACACAGTGAACCCAAACCGGCCTGCGGGCGGGGCAGACCCGTTCTGGGACCAGGCGGAGCAGAGCTTCATAACAGCGCTGGTGCTCTACATGAAGCAGCACCGCCCGATGGAAGAGCAGCACCTGGCTTCGGTCTTGGAACTGGGCGCCGAACTTCACCCCAAGAACCTGGACTATCTCTTCCTCGCCCTGGACAAGTCGGCACCGGCCCGTCGTTTCTACCGCACATTCCTGCGGGCGGACGAAAAGGTTCGGGCCGGCGTGGTTGCGGGCATCGGCAGCCGCCTGCAGCTCTGGAACATCCCCGAAATCGTCAGCCTGACCGCTGCCAGCGACTTCCGCCTGGGAGACCTGGGCACCAGAAAGATCGCCCTCTTCATGGTGGTGCCCGACTCCAAGGCGACCTACGCCCCTATCCTCGCCCTCTTCTGGCAGCAACTCTTCCAGCAACTCTACGAAGTGGCGGACCGACACGGCGGATCACTACCTAACCCCGTACGGTGCGTGATGGACGAGATCGCCAACTGCGGCTACATCCCCGACTACGCCCTGAAGAAGAGCACCATGCGCAGCCGCCGTATCAGCACCGAGGAGATCTGGCAGAGCCTTGGCCAGATGAAGAATCGCTACCCTCAGACCTGGCCGGAACTGCTGGCTAACAGTGACCACCTGCTGGTCCTGGCCGTGAACGACCTCGACACGGCGCAGTACGTCTCGCAGCTCACCGGCACCACCACCATCAGCATCGTGGGTACCGGTAACACCGAAGGCTCGACAGGAGGCTCCGCAAGCCTGAGCCGGACCTACACGGGGCGCCCCCTCTTGACGCCGGATGAGATCCGACGACTGCCGAACGACCAGGCCCTGCTGCTGCCCAAGGCCAACTACCCGGCTCGGGTGACAAAAGTCGACTTCACGCTCCACAGGCTGGCCGGTCGAATCGTCGAGGAGGACCACCGCGGTTACCCAGCGCCGCAACACGAGCCCCCCACAGTGATTAATGTCGACGCGATCCTCGCCTCGCTGATGCCGCCCAACCCCGCCCTGGAAGAAGAAGCCTCCCTCATGCCCCGGCACGATGACGATTTCGACCTGACCCATTTCACCGATGATGGTCCCAATCACAAAGGAGGATGACCCGCATGAAGAAGCTCGCTTCCCGTCTCCTGGCGTTCGGTCTGACCGCCGCGACCGCCCTCACCATGGTTCACGGCACCGCCCTCGCCGCCGACGGCGACCTCGACACGGCCCTTGCATCCGGCTTTGGCAAACTCGTCAAATACGGCCGCTGGGGAGCGGCTCTGATCCTGGCCGTCATCTTCTGCCTCGCCTGGGCCGAGAAGGGCCAGAACTCTGACAACCCCCACGAAGTGAACCGGGGTAACAAGAAGATGATGTGGGCGGGCGCCGGCTTCGTGGCCGTCATCGGCTATCGGCTGATTCTGAGCGGCCTCGTCACCTGGTTCAACGTCGACCCGACCTCTATCCCCTCCTTCCTCTGGCAGTAACGTACAGGGGCCCCGGGGGGGCAGTTCCCCCGGGGCCCCCACAGACAAGGGCAGGTGAACCGAGTGAGCGATTCCATGGAGATCATTCGTGACTACCGAATGGTTCGTGGTGTAGGGCTAGCGCTAGCCGCCCTCGCCTTCTTCGTTGCCCTGACCCGGCTCGGGTCCAGTGACATGCCTCAGGAGCACTCCAGGGCACAAGGGCTCCTGATCCGGGCAGCGGTCATCTTCCTGCTGCTGGCTGGTGACCGCCTGCTGGCACGGGGCGTGGCCGAGTGGTTCGGCTTCACCTCGTATCTGCCCGTCTTCTGGCAGTAAGGGGGAGATCGAAGATGAAACGGCTGATCCTGCCCCTTCTGATTCTGCTGGCAGTCCTGGCGCCGGTGCCCGCTCATGCCGATGTGGGCGATACCATCGTTGGGCGACTCTGGGACTCCATCATCTCCACGACGGGGAACCGGATGGAGTCGAAGGCCCCCGCCACTGTGCGACTGCTCCAGGAGGCGGAACGAATCTTCCTCGGCTCCACCGAGGACATCACCACCCATTCGGCCGTTCGCGACGTCTACGCCGCTATGCGGGTGGCCGGGCTCCTGCTGCTGGGCCTCTGCACGGTGATCTCTCTGTCGCAGCTGACCGAGGCGGGGCTGATGGGCGAATCCAGCAACATCACAGAGTGGTTTAAGCGGTTCATCGTCGCTGCGTTCATGACCATGGGCAGCATCCACTTCTACGGGCTCTGGATTCGCATCTTCAACGCCATGCTGGCCGGCTTCCGTGGCTACCTGGATACGCACTGGCAAGGACCGAATGATCCGAGTGCGCTTTATACCCAGATGATTGGGAGCCTGAACGGTGCGAACGTGCTCCTGATTCTCCTCTTCTCCATCGTGACGGTGGTCGTGCTGATCATCCTCTGGTTCCTGATCGGCGGCGTACGGATGGCGGAGTTGGCCATCGCCGTGATCATCGCACCCCTGGTCTGGCCGGTCTACCTGATTCCGACTCTGGAGGATATTCCGAAGACCGCCTTCCGCAGCTTCCTGGGGCTTAACGCCACGCTGCTGATCATCGTCGGGATGTTACGCCTGGCCATGCGGATGGAACTGGGCGGCGGGCTGGCGAACTCGGTCTGGAACATCGTCCCGGCCATCGCCATGCTGATCATGACCATCTTCCTGCCGACCATGATCAAGCGACTGATCGGCCAAGGGAACACAGGGTCAGGCGGGCTCATGACGGCAGCCTACATGCTTGCCGGGCTCAAGGGGCTCAGTCTGATGGCAGCCACCGGTGGGCCGGCTCCGGCAGCAAAGCCGCCCGCATCGGGGCCTATTCCGCCCACGCCCTCCGGCCCATCGTCCTATCCGACAGCCCCACTCGGGTTGTCCGGTGGGGGCACAGCGCATCTGCAACCGCCCCTGGAAGAGACTTGGATCACTGCGCCCCGGCAAATCCACGCTGGGATGCAGGCCGCCCACGCTTCGCTCGAAGCACCGTTCCAGCCGGCCCCGGGCCAGCCGCTGGATATCGAACTTGGGCAGTCAAAGCCAGGGTCCAACACCTGGGATACGGTCGAGGCGATCACCGCTTACATGGATGGTCGCCGCCGGACCATCGAGGGACCGCGGCGCCGCTCAGACGCCGAGAAGGAGTGAACGACGATGCCCCATCGAGCCTTTGTCCCTGCCGCCTTGATTGAGGCACAACCCCGTGTCTATCGCTCCTTCCGGGGCCGTCAACTGAAAGGGTTGCTGATGGGCGCCGGGGGCGCCGGCCTGGTCTTGATCCTGATCGGTGCCCGAGACCTCACCGGCTACACACTCGCCTTCCTGGCAGCCCTGCCTGGCTTTGCCTACGGCTACTACCAGCCCCAGGGCAGGCCGGTAGAGTACTGGCTTCAGGTCTACCGTAGCTACTACACCAAGCCGCAGCGCATCACGGCAGCCAGGCCCCCACACCTGCGTCCGGCGCCCTTCGGCCAGATTGGCCCAGTGCTGAGAGTCCTCGCCTTCTTGATTCGAAACCCGAGGCTGATGAGAAGGGAGCGACAGCCCGATGGAAACGAATAAGGTCCTGCCTTTGCACACACCCCGCAAGTCCTACAGCCGGCGGCTTCAGAACTTTCGCCGGATGCTGGCTGCAGAGCAGCTCCCCATCCGGGCGGTGGGCCGGGATATGTTCAAAATCTGCCCCCAGGGTCAGCCCGGCTACTGGGTCGGCATCCTTCAGGTAGCGACCCGGAACCTCTCCACCTGCGGCGAAACGGAGCAGGAGCGTGCCCTCTACCATCTCTTCAAGTTCCTGAACGGCCGCGCTGAGGCGTTCCAGTGGCGCTTCTCCTCCCGCCCGGTCGACCCCCAGCAGATTCTCTCGGCCATCGACCGTCGGCTGGCCACCCTTTCCGAGCACGACGAGCGCCGCTCCTGGCTGCTAGACCACAGGCAACACATCACCACGCTGATTCGCATCAACAACATTCCCCAGGCCGGCCTCTATCTGGTGGTGCGGGTTCCGCATCCCCCTCGCCAGACCCGGGACAGCATCGATCAAGTCGCCAAACGGATGCAGCAGCTATGCACCCAGGCCATCTCGGAACTGCACACCGTTGGCGTCGAGGCCCGGCGCTTGGGTACGTGGGAGATGCTCTGCCTGTACTGGTCTGACATGAACCCCGACCTGATCGCCGCCCACAAAACACCCGCCGATCCAAACAGCCTCGTGACGATGGTCAAGCCGGACCATATCAACCTCGCCCGCACGGTCGACTACTTCGACTCCGATGACGAGTTTACCGAGGCCGGCCAGTTGTTCCTGGACCTGATCGCACCACTTGATTGTGAGTTCCACCGGGACCGCATGGAACTGAACCGGTTCCACAGGGCGGTGCTGGCGGTGCGGGGCTGGCCTAACTACCTACAATACAACGCCCTCCGGCACCTGACTAACAGCCAGCTCAACTTGGATATCAGCATCCACGTGCAGCCCGTAGACACCGGCGAGGCCCTGAAGCACCTTGACGAGCGCATTCGGACCTTGACCGTGGCCACCGCCAAGGACGAGTTCGAGGGCTTCACCCCCGACCACCGGGTGTTGAAGTTTAAGGAACAGGCCGTCTACTGCCGGGAGCAGTTAGAGCAGGGGCATCAGCGCTGGTTCTACACGGCTCTCTATGTGGCGGTCACGGCGGAGACTCCCGACCAGCTCCAGTCCGATGTCAGCGCCGTCATGGCGTTGCTCAATCAGGCGGACATCAAAGCCGGCCCGGCGTTCCGACAGCAGCGGGAAGGCTTCCTAGCCTGCCTGCCCATGGCGTACGACCCCATCCAGGCCAGCCGGAACATGCTAACCGACGCCCTGGCCCACCTCTCACCGTTGGATTCGCAGCAGCTCATGCACCCTGCAGGCATGTACGCCGGCGTCTCCCGCCTGAACAACAGTCTGATCGCTCTGGACGATTGGGCACTGAAGAACTACAACCTTGTCCTGCTCGGCGTCCCCGGTTCCGGAAAAACCATGTGGCTCCGGTCGAAGATCCAGCACGTGCACACCATGACCGACGACGACCAGGTGATTCTGGACCCCGACGGCGAGATGGACAACATGGTCACCGACATGGGCGGCGTGGTCGTGCGGCTCGGCGGCAGTTCGGCCCACCGGATCAACATCATGGACTTGGCCCTGGACTGGGACGACGAGCGGGGCGGCTACAAGAAAGGGCGCCCGCTGGACAAGTTCATTCCCCTGCTAACCAGTTGGCTGGAGTACCAGATCGGCACCCCCTCCGGAGATGGGCGCCGCCGCTTCGATCCCGTCCAAAAGGCCCATGTGATGCACGCCATCGTCCGGGCCTACGGGCGATACGGCATCACCCCCGAGAACCAGAGCGACATCCTGGCTGGCGACCGGTACCGCTCCGAGGCGATGCCCGTGCTGGACGACCTACAGGCGGAGTTGCGGACGACGGAGCCGCATCTCTCGGAAGCGATGGACCTCTTCCGCTTCGGCCCTATGCAGCTTTTCAACGCCCGCACCAACGTTGACCTGACCGGCACCCGACTTCTCAGCCTGAACTTACGTGAGCTGGACCCCGCCACGCGAAACATGGCCATGCCCTGGATGGTCAACTGGGTCTGGGCCCGGGTCGGGCTGAACCGCTACCACAAGCGGAACACGCACCTCTACTTCGAGGAGATCCTCTGGTTTCTCCAGGAGCCCATCGCCGCAGAGTACATCAGCATGATCTGGACCCGGGGCCGGAAGTGGCGCTGCTGCCCGGCAGCAGTCTCTCAACTCCTTGAGCGCCTGATGGCCACGGAGGTGGGCCGGACAATCGTCAAGACAAGCGACTTGAAGGTACTCTTTGACCAGGGCGAGGCGCTACCCGAGATCCAGCAGCATTGTGGGCTTTCAGACGCTGAGGCCTCGTTCGTGAAGGGTAGCGGCCCGGGGCACGGGCTCTATGTACTGGGGCCGTTCCGCCTGCCATTCCTGCTGGTACTCTCAGCCTGGCAGTACGACTACTTCACGACCCGCCCCGGTGAAATGAAGGAGCTTTGGCCGTGAACCCCCTGGGCTGTGCAGTCGGGGTGGTGGTCGGGCTGTTGTTGCTGATTGTGGGCGCCTTTTCGGTCTTCGCCGGGGCGCTAACGATGAATGCGGCCGAGACGCCGATTCCACCCGAACTGGAGGCTGCCTACCGGCAGATGGGCGCTCAGACTGGCATCGATTGGGCGGTCCTGGCGGCCTGGGACGGGGCTTCGGACTACGTCCTCCCCATCCCGACTGTAGACGAGATCTTCTCCGACATGGTCGCAGACCGGCTGGAAGAGAAGCGCCGCGAGGCTGAGGACTGGTGCCTATCGCACCCAGATGATGAGGTTCGTTGCCCGCCCGATCCGCCGTCCCTGAGCGAACAAGAACAGACCTCTCTCTGGCGAAGTGCACACGCTGCGTGGCGGCAGGCGCTGCTCCAGCACATTGAGCAGCATGCGTCTCTGATCAGTCCCATTCGGACCGAGTTCGAGCAGGACCCCGAGATGGTCTATCGGCGCTTCCTAGGGTCGGAGGTAGCGGCCCGAGCAGCGGAACTCTTCGAGGGCTACCAACTGCTGGACAGCCTCGCCTCCGACTCCGACGAGATCCTGATTCCGCCGACTGATCCGCCGCCGGGGTGGGTGCCTGTTGACGGCTTCGCCTGGCCGGTGGTGGCACCGATCACGAGCCGCTTTGGCATGCGCCAGAGCCCCATAGACGGTGAGTGGCGCCTCCACGCAGGTATCGACCTCGGCGTGGGCAGTGGAACGCCCATACGAGCCTCCAGGGGCGGCACGGTGGCCGTAGCTGAGTGGAGTGATGTTTATGGGCTGATGGTCGTGATCGACCACGGCGGAGGCTACCAGAGCCTGTACGCGCACAATTCGGCCCTGGCCGTGCAGCCAGGGCAGGTGGTGGAGCAAGGTCAGGTTGTCTCGCAGTCCGGCAGCACAGGGTGGTCCACCGGGCCACACCTTCACTTCGAGATCCATTATCAGGGAACACCAGTCGATCCGCTGCTGCTCCTGGGGCAGCGATCCGGGAGGGACTGAGCATGGAGCATCACGACCAGGTCACGATGGATCGAGCCCACCGGGCGTGGGCGACGTTCAGCGAGGTCGAGCAGGGCGCCTTGCTGGTCGAACTGTCGGCCTCCCTGCGCCGGCGCCTGGCCACGCTGGATGTCGAGCATGAGGTTGCGGCAGCGTATCGGGCGTTTGCTGCATCGGCCCGTACGGCGGGGAATGCGCTGATCTTCAAGCACGGCATTCCCTTCGTCCCAGACCCGCCCTTCAGGTGGTCGAAGATGCGCATTGAGGAACTCAACGCCCGGGTGCCCGAGATTCGGGAGTGGGCTTCCGCCGCCGTACTGGCGCAAGAGCAGACGCTGCCTGTCAGGCACACTGCGCTCGACTTGAGCCAGGCTGGCCACGAGCTGGAGCGCCAGCTTCAGCGGGAGAGAGACAGGTAGCATCTCGCTTGACTTCAAGGGAGTACGGGGTCCGGGCCGGGCTGATTAAAGGGTACCCGTTGGCGGCCAAAAGGCTGTCAAGGCTCAAGGGGCGGGCTAAGCGCGAACCTTGACAGCCTGGAGCCAACGGGCATAATCCCCTTAGCCCGGCACGGTGCCCCTCTCATAGACAAAGGGGGAAATCTGACGTGAGCGAGAGCAAGAACGTCCCGGTGACTGGCGTGCAGCTTCATGCGGTGGGCGAGGGCGGGCCTACGAAAGCCATCGGGAGTGTCACAATCGGAAATGCCTTCGTGGTGCACGGCGTCCGGGTGGTGGAGTCCGAGAAGGGTCTCTTCGTGGCCATGCCCCAGCGAAAGGACGGGGACCGCTACCGAGATGTGGCCCACCCCGTTACGGCAGAGATGCGGGCGATGGTAGGTTCCGCCGTCCTGGAGGAGTACCAGCGGATGAAAGACCGAGGCGATGTGCGGGAGAGCCGGGCGGCACGCTAACGCAGGAAACCTGTCACTGTGGGGAATCCTAGTCATGCCAACGCAGCTCCGGACATTTCGATGGAGGGTTCAAGCATGAACAGACGTGAAGGCGGAACCACAATGAAAGTCATCCCGAGCTTCGTGTACCATCCAGAGAAGGCCGATCGGGGGCTCAAGGCCATGGCTGACATCTTGGCAGGTGCACTCCTGCGCGACCGCAAGGGTAACACAGCGCGTAAAGACCCAACCACTCTTTAGATCAACACCAGCAAGAACCACCTCCCTGGGCGAGGTGGTTCTGCCTTTAGTACGCGGGCACCGAACTGTCAAAACCTTAGGAGACAACCGAGTCCGCAATGTCCCCAGGTCATGTCCTGCCGCCGAAGTAGTCTAGGATGTTTGTCCTACAACAAAGGATGAAACGTACGCATGTAGAAATTCATAGGCATATTCGATTTTCGATGGTAAAAGGGGATATTTCGTGTACTACCACGCCCAGATTTCGCTTGGTGGAGAGACGACCAGCTATTGGTGGGACCTACCAAAGGATGAAATAGTGACCAAAGTGCTGATTCCTTTTGTTACGAAACAAGTCGTAGCCTCAAGTGGCATTTTCGGTCGCCAACTCATCAACTTCGGTGCAGCTTCCGAAGTCGCAGTGGCAAAAACAGAGGCGCCCTTCAGAGAGAACTGTGTCGGTTGGCCAGAGACGCTGAATGACGCCACATTCTGGAAAGAGAACAATTGCACCGATGAACTCCTCCATGAGCTTCGCGCTGGTATGTCGGACGCAGGAATCAAATCACTTTTGCAGCGCGTTTTCGCGCCGGTTAAGGATCAGGCCTTTATTATTATGAAATTCGGCGACGAAGTTCTAGACTCCGCTTATGAGAGGGTTGTCGAACCGACTGCAATGAAGTTTGGGTACCAAGCCATCCGTGTTGACCGTGTTCAAGATAGCGGTCCTGTCACCGACCAAATACTCGACAACATCGCTTCAAGCAGCATCGTTATCGCTGACCTGACCGGTGAACGCCCAAATTGCTATTATGAGGCCGGTTTCGCCCAAGCGCTTGGCAAAGAAGTCATCCTGCTTATTCGAGAAGGCGAACGCATTCATTTCGACCTG
>JARBUG010000162.1 GCA_029239785.1 Symbiobacteriaceae bacterium
CGTCACCGTGGACGGTCAGGCCGACCTGCGCCCCTGGTTCGCCGAGGTCGAAGCCATGCTGACCCGGTTCGACCCGGGCAGCCCGCTCAGTTGGCTGAACGCCCATCCGGAGCGCTGGGTTGTGGTGCCACAGCTGCTGCTGCATGCCGTGGGAGCTGCGCTGGAGGCGGCAGCGGCCACGGACGGCGCTTTCGACCCCACCATCCTGGGCGCCCTTGAGGGTGCGGGCTACGGGCAGTCATTCGACCTGGGCCCGACCCCCGGGGCCACTGCCGCCCCCGCCCGCGCCGGCCGCTGGGGTGAGGTCCGCCTGGACCGGCATCTGCAGGCCATCTGGCTGCCACAGGGCGTTCGGCTGGACCTGGTCAACGCGGGCGGCGACCTGGCTTGCCGGACGGCGCCCCGCGACATGCCCTACCTGATTGACATCGAAGATCCGTTTGACTCCGAGCGCACCATCGCCACCTTCGGCCTGCACCGGGGCGCCGCCGCCACATCGAGCGTGATGGGCCGCCGCTGGGGCGAAGGGCTCCACCATATCATTGACCCCCGGACAGGGCGCCCGGCCCGCTCCAACCTGGTCCAGGCCACCGTCTTCGGCCCCCGGGCCGCCATGGCCGAAGTGCTGGCCAAGGCCGCCATCGTCCTGGGCGAGCACGACGGCCTCCGGCTGGTGCAGAAGCACGGGCACCACGCACTTATCGTTCGCTCCGATGGATCGATCATCATGACCGAGGGCTTGGAGGAATACCGGCATGGCGCAGCGTAATCCGTCTGCAACCGTTGCGATTCCCTGGGCAGGTCTGGGGGCGCTGGGCGCCACCGTGGCGGCGGTAAGTTTAGCCGCACCGGGCCTGCTGCAAGTTGAGAACCCTACCTGGGCGATGACCCGGGCCGCCGGACTGGTCGCCTTCGCCCTGCTCTGGCTCTCGGTCATGCTGGGCCTGCTGCAGTCGACCGGCTACTTCCGCATGGCCGGCGTCGTCGATCTGCATACGTTTGTCTCGGTATGGGCGCTGTACGCCACCGTCAGCCACATGGTGGTGCTGCTCTTCGACCACCACTCCCCCTACCGCCTCGTGGAGATCCTGATTCCGTTCGCTTCGCGGGTCAGCCCGATGTTGAACGGCATCGGCGGAATCGCCTTTTACATCGCCGTCGGCGTCAGCGTGACAACCTATTTCAGGGCCCGCATTGGAGCGAAGGCCTGGCGGGCGATCCATTTGACAAGCCTGGCTGCCTTTCTGTTCGCCCTGCTGCACAGTCTGCTGCTCGGCACCGACTCCGACCTGCCCGCGATCGCCTTCGGTTATCGGTTCGCGGCCATCTCGGTGGGGGCGCTGCTGGTCTACCGCATCTATCTGGGAGTGAAAAAGCGTGCGAATACTGCTGGTGGAAGATGACCGCCGCCTGGCCGGAGCCGTCGTAAAGGGGCTGCGGGAAGAAGAATATGCCGTCGACCACGCCCCCACCGGCGCCGAAGGCCGGCTGATGGCCTCCACCCGCCACTACGACCTGGTTATTCTCGACCGCATGCTGCCGGAAGTAACGGGGGATCAGCTCCTGGCCGAGTGGCGGCGCAAGGGCGTCGCCACCCCGGTTTTAATGCTGACCGCCCTGGACGCCGTCGCCGACCGGGTGACGGGCTTGCGCGCCGGCGCCGATGACTACCTGATCAAACCCTTTGCCTTCGAAGAATTGCTGGCCCGCATCACGGCGCTGCTGCGGCGGGCCGCCCCGGGCGCCGCCCTGGGCCCGCTGCTGCAGGTGGGCGACCTGACCCTCGAACCCGACACGGGCCGGCTTGCCTGCGGCGCCGAGGCGGTGACACTGAGCGCCCAGGAGTTCCGGCTCATGGAGTTCTTCATGCGCCACCCCGGCCAGATTCTGACGCGAAGTTCCATCGCCGAAGGTTGCTGGCAGGAGCCTGAAGAGATCACCGACAATGCGATCGAGGCGCAGGTAAAAAACTTGCGCAAACGGATCGCAACCGTCTCCCCTCGGGCCTGGCTCCAAACCCGTAGGGGCCTCGGATACGTGCTGGAGGCGAACCCCCATGATCTGGCGTGAAAGTCTGCCTGCCCGGGTGGCCATGGCCACGGCCGGGCTCCTTACAGTCATTCTGCTCACCATTTCTGCCTCCGCCTACGTCATTACCGCCCTGTTGCTGCGCCAGGCGGTTGACTCCACGCTGGCAGCCAGGGTGGCACTCCCCGAACAGCGCCCGGGCTGGGATCGCGATAACGAGGACTGGGAGCATATCATCCCCTTCGATGACAAACACATGCCGCCGCCGGGACGGGATGGGCAGGTCTTTGTCTCCCTGGTCGAAGAGCACGGTGAGTGGGTGCCCCGCACCGGACCCGACTGGTGGCAGGCGCTCACCCCGGCGGATGACGAGGTGAGGGTGCTTTATGGCCGATCTCGCGGGGGCGGTGAGACCTGGCGAGCGTTCGCCTCGATGGAGGCTGCCCACGAAGTCCTGCCGGCGCTGTTGCGCTGGCTCATTCTGATTTCGATTGTCGGCGTGCTGCTCAGTGCACTGATCGCCTGGCGGATGGCCGGCCAGACCTACAAGCCCCTCCGGGCGGTCATTGCCACGACCGAGGAGATTCACGCGCAATCCCTGGAACTGCGCGTGCCCGACACCTGGCACGACCGGACCTTACGCAAGCTGACCCAGGTGCTGAACGCCATGATCAGCCGGCTCCAGGCGGCCTTCGAGGCACAGGGGCGTTTCGTGGCGTCGGCAGCGCACGAACTGCGCGGGCCCCTCGGCGCCATGCGGGCGGAGCTTGAAGTGGCCCTGCGGCGGCCGCGCTCGCCTGAGGAGTATCGGGAGGCCCTGGAAGGCGCCCTTGCGGAGACGTCCCGCCTGTCAAGCCTCGCCGAGCATCTGCTCACCCTCTCCCGGGGCGCCGCCATGTCTCGGGAGGCGGGTATTCCGGTCCCCTCCCTCCTGGAGCGAGTGGCCACAGAGGTTCGCCGGGCCACCGGGGGCGAAGTGGAGACCGCTTCGCCCCCGGATTTGACGGTTGACGGCGATTCCCTGGCGTTGGAGCGCCTGGTCTCCAACCTGGCCCGCAACGGCGTGGAGGCCGGCGGGGCACCTGTGCGAATCGAGGCCCGGCCCGTGCGCGGCGGCGTGGAGCTCACGGTGGCCGACAACGGCCGGGGAATCCCCGCTGAATCGCTGCCCATGATCTTTGAACCTTTCTACCGCGCCGACCCCGCTCGCAGCCGCGACGGAGGCACCGGCCTGGGACTGGCCATCGTCAAAACCATCGTCGATGCCCACAGGGGAACAGTTCGGGTTGAATCCGAGCTCGACCGGGGCACGACTTTTACGATCTGGCTGCCAACGGTCAGCGCAGGAGAGTAATGGCCCGGGCCTTGTCGCCCGGGTCCTTTTTTGTGTGCCTCCCCCTGGGGGACACCCTGCCGACGCACCTTCCCCTCTGTTCCAGGGAACTGTTGGTCGCCCCATACGTGGCCGACGTTCCACCCCTGCCTAACCTTCATGTCAGTGTTCCAATGAACTGTTGCGCCCCCTTGCTTCGGGACCGCTCATCTGGCAAGGAATAACTGGGTTGACACAGAACACTAGTTCGTGTAAAATGGCAGTATCTGGTTCTAGATTGGACGGTGCCGTACATGCAAGGCGGAAGACTCGCTTCGGAGTTGCTGATGATCTCCGCAAAAAAGGCGGATCTGAGCACGTCGGCCGCCCCTCCTTGTCCCCATTGCGCGGGCCACGAGACCGGCCTGTACGGCTCTTTCCCCCTGAAGGACGGTACCCGGCAGCAGCGGTTTCGGTGTCGCAGGTGCCGCAGGACCTTCTCCCAATACACCGGCACGCCGCTCTACTACCTCAAAAAGCGCGAACTCTGGGGCCGCAATGCCCTGGCCATGAGCAAGAAGTTCTCAGTTCGTCGGACCGCAGCAGTCTTAAAGGTACGGGTATCCACCGCCTTCCGTTGGCGGCACCGGCTCCTCGGTGCCGTGTCCGGTCGGCCCCAGGCCCCACTCAGCGGCCAGGTAGCCGTTGGTGAGGTATACATCCGCTACTCAGCAAAGGGCAGTCGCCAGGGGAATCGTCCCGGAGCAATCAAGGGCCTATCTGACGCCGAAGGTCTTGGGCAGTTGGCAATCTTGGCCACCGGGCCACGTCCTTGGGGCGGGTCGGCCGCCGTTGCCGGTCACACCGGGCCATCTCACGCGGCGCAGGGTCCCAGGCCTTTTCGCCGTTTTGTCGATGGAAAGCCGTCCTGCGTGCTTCTGGCGGCAAATGAGAAAAACCAACTGGCCACCCCGCTCGTCGGGACCGGTCGTCCCAGTGCCGCCGATTTGTCCGCCTGTCTCAAAGCGGCCGTACGGCGGGATGCGGTTCTGTTTGCTGCTGGGCTGGCCCCTTTTGCCGAAGCCTGCCGCCGCCTGGCTATTGCTTGTCATGAAGCACCGTTGCGAGGGCGCGTTCAGAACCCCGGCCGTTCCGCCGAGTTGCTGCGTTCCGCATTGTATGGGTGGCTGCGGAGTTTTCGCGGGGTGGCTACCCGGTACCTCGGGAACTATCTGGCCTGGTTCAGGCACTCGCGCCGTTTCACCCATTTGGCCCGGGAGGAAGCGTCACACCTTCTGCTCCGAGAGGCGGCCGTATGACGGTATCGATGGGTCGCCCCTGGTGCCGCCGCTCTGTCGCCCGGCCAACAGTTCCGCGGAACAGACCGGAAGGAGCCACGAATGATAGACCAGGGCCGGAGCGCCCTGCGCCCCGGCCCTGGTTGATGAGGTGCTACTGCTGTCCGACCGACGTGGTAGCAAGTACCGTGCCCGAGATAGGATCGATAATCTGCAACTCCAACTTCCCGGCCTGGGTCTGACCGCCTTCTACCAGCACATTGGCGATGTAGTGGCCTTCCTTGACGGTCGTGTCAGCCTGAGCGATCACTTTGCCGTCCAGGAGCACCTGGAACTGCAAGTCAGGAACACCGGCCCGGCCACTGATTTCAAGCCGGTTGCCGTCCCACTTCAGGTCGTAGCCCAGCTCGAGCTGCGTGTCCGGAATAGGATTCGGAATGTCAAAGTGATACTGCGGGAAGCGCAGGGAGAGGACGGCTTCATCCACCGTCACTTCCTCATTCATGCCGAGGACGTTGCTCGCCGCATCGGCGCTGACAAACATGCGGCCACCGACGAGCACGACCTGCTGATCCATATTGAGGAAGTTACGGCCCATGTAACGGGCGGCGTGCAGGTACATCTCCGCTTTCGCATCGCCGACCGTGAAGTAAGCGGTCCGATCACCCATCAGGACATAGGCACTGAACGTCTCCTGCCGCCACTCGATGGTGCCGCCTGCGGCCTCCACCAGGGCCCGCAGCGGAAGCATCAGGGTGCCCTTATGCATGTACTGCACCTGGTCGGCCTTGATCTCCTGGCCGTTGACGAGGATGGTCTTGGGCAGGGCCCGGTTCATGGCGACCTGGCGCTCGATCCGCTCGACCCGCACCCGCTTCGCCATGACGGTGGAGGGGCCGTGGTCTTCGCTGCCGAGAATCCAGACCTTCTGGCCGGAGAGTTGCTCAAACATGGCATGATCGCCAATCAGCATCCACCCGTCGACCTCGTAGCCACCTTCCAGTTCGCTCTTCTGCAGCGTTCCTTCCAGGGTTACAAGCTGCGCCAGAATGGGTGATGCCTCCACAACCGTCATTTCGTTCGCTGCACCCGCCGCCGCAGCAGTCCCCACAGTTGCGGTCAGCAGTGCCAGGGCCAGGGCCGTCGTCTTGATCCATTTCGCATTCATCTCTGTCTACCTCCTTGTTTCTACAGAAGAGAGACGAGAGAGTCTGAAGTTCGGTTTCAAGTATAGGTCGACAGAATGTGGCGAACGCTACGGGATGGACCGCAGGCTGCGAAGGGAGGGCTCAAGCGTGGCTGAAGGACCGAAGGAAGACGTTGAATTCATCGAACCCCTCGTCGTACGGGGCGTGCCTGAAGAGCAGGGCGTTTCGGATGTGCGCGGCGTGCCGGAAGTACCGATCAGGCGGGTTCGCCACGGCGACGACGCCCCGGACGATGATGCGGCCAACGATATGCTGACGGCGGAGACCGCCACCCTCGGCGCCCCCACCGGAGAGGCCGGCGATGATGGCGGCACGGCTGCTGTAGTGCTCGGCGCCGCTGCGGGCACCATCGCCGGGGCGTTCCTGGGGCCGGTGGGTGCGATTGTCGGAGCAATTGCCGGCGGCGCGCTCGCCAGCTCCGTCACCGACACGGCCGACGGCGACGGCGCGGACATAACGGATCTAGACCAGCCAGATCGTCGATAAGCGATGGAAGCAAGGCCGGGGCATGCCCCGGCCTGACCCATCTTTGGCACCTTCTCAGAGTTACAGAACGCGCCCCGTTTGTGATACGATACCCCTTGCGACTATGATTGTGGGGGGTATCGGCTTGCTTCAGAAGTTCCAGCAAGTGGCTCAGGAGGGCACGATTCAGGTCACGCACCTCTACCTTGGTCATATCAAGAAAGATGAGGACCGCAAGATTTTGGCCCACGCCGAAGCTCAGGAATGGGAAACGGCGGAGCCCAGCATCCGCGCGATCCTTGAACAGCATCTTTATCAGGCCATTGAAGGCGCCCTTGGCGAAGTCAACTTCCCCTGCATGTACACGGGCGAAGTTCTCTCCGTGGCGAAGGTCGCCAGCGAAGATTTTGACCGGACCCGGAACCGCCCCGCCGTCGAAGTGCTGGAGTCGATTCGCGACGCCAAGACCCTGACAAGCGATGAACTGATCGAACTGGGCAACACCCTTTCGTATAAGGTCCTGGCGGCTGGTGCTGTCAAGAACCACCTGGTTGCCATTCTCAAACTGCAGATCGTGCCCGCCCTGGGCGCCGACCCTGTGGGTTTCACCTTCGCGACCATCGTCGACCTGGACGACCGCGAGGAGTCGCTTTTTGATGAGATGAAGGGCAAGTTCGTCACCACCGAACTGCACAACGTGATCAAGAAGGGCACCGTCTCCAGGGCGGTCTTCTTCCCTTGCCTGGACGACGAGGGCCGCGAAATGGCCGACCTTCTGGTCTATGCCGGCAGCGGCGCAGGCGCCTGGTTCAAGGCGCTGGAAGCCAGCCGCCGCTTCAGCCCGCGCCGTGAAGGCGCCGCCCTGGTGCGCATGATCACCGAGCAGACCGCCGGCGGCGAAGTGCCGCACGACCTCTTCCGGCAGATGGGCGAGCAGTTGGCCGAGACCGGCCTGGACGGGCTCCACGCCGAAGAGGTGGCCACCAGCCTGGAAAAGGCGATGGGCCAGGGCATCGACCGGCTGGGCTTCCAGGCCCGCTGGGAATCCTCCTTCGGCGACCTGGGCTACCGGCCCTCTTACGAGTCGCTCTTCGGCGGCGAGGAGATGGAGAAGCCGACCAAGCTCAAAATGCAGGCCGGCGACATTCAGGTGCAGCTGACCCCTGCGCACCTGGAGTATTTCCGCCAGATCACCATTGGCAAGAAGACTTTTATTGCCTTCGAAGTGCCGGAGCAGGCCAAGGTCGTGATTGGCAAGGACCTTGACCTGCGGATAAAGCCCGTTGACCTGGACCAGCTACGCCGCTGGCTCACAGGTGAAACGCAGTAGACCCTCGAAATTCAAAATGGTGATCGTCGGCGCCAAGCGCCCGCACGCAGCGGCGCCGTGGAGGGCATAGGAGCATATGGAGCAGACGCTGAAGCAGGCGATCAGCCTCGGCCGCGCGGCCGCGCTGACCGGCAAGGTCGCCACCTACATTCCCGAACTGGCTAGCGCCGATCCGTCGCACGTGGGCATTGCCGCCGTTACGCCGCAGGGGACTCTGCACGCCGAGGGGGAGTCCGCCACCCCCTTTTCCCTGCAATCGATCAGCAAAGTCATTACCCTGATCATGGCCCTCATGGAGGCCGGGGAAGAGGCCGTTTTCGCCCGGGTGGGCATGGAGCCCACGGGCGATGCGTTCAACTCGATCGTCCGCCTGGAGACGCTCCCGGACCACAAGCCGCTCAACCCGTTCATCAACGCCGGTGCCATTGCGATTACCGACATGGTGCCGGGCAACTCGTTTGAAGACCGGCTGGCGCGCGTCCTTCACTTCGTTCGCCGCCTGGCCGATAACGAGGCGATCAGCATCAACAAGAAGGTGGCGCACTCCGAATGGGCGACGGGCCACCGGAACCGGGCGCTGGCTTATTTCATGAAAGATGCCGGCGTGCTGAAGCGAGGCGTCGAGGAGACGCTGAAGCTCTACTTTAACCAGTGCGCCATCAGCATGACGTGTGAGGATCTGGCCCGGATCGGCACCCGGCTGGCCTACCCGGACGGCCTGATTCCCCGCCCTGTGCTGCGGGCCGCCCTTGCCTGCATGACGACCTGCGGCCTCTACAACGGCTCCGGCGAGTTTGCCGTGCGGGTTGGCATGGCTGGCAAGTCAGGCGTCGGCGGCGGCATTCTGGCCATTACCCCGGGGCGGGCGGCGGTAGCCACCTTCGGCCCGGCCCTGGACGCCCGGGGCAACAGTGCCGCCGGGCTTGCCATGCTGGGGCATCTGTCCGACTCGCTGGGGCTGAGCCAGTTTGACTCCTATGCGCTGAACCCCGCGCTCACGAGGTAGACCAGCATGAGCACCTACACAGAACGCTTCATCCGCTTTGGCGCCGCGCTCGTGTCGGTCGGGATGCTCCTGCTCTTGCTCGTCAGCCCGTACTGGCCCTTGCCGCCCCTGAGTGAGAGGGCCGCGGCCTTCATTCTCCCATCGATCAAGATCACAGGCCAATACCTGGGTATTGGCCTGCTTGGCGCGCTCCCCCTCGCCCTGCTGCTCGGTCTGCCCGCGGGGCTCCGGCCCGGCACACGGCTCAACCGGGCGCTCACCCTGCCCTTCGCCCTGGTCGCGGGGATTCCCATTCCGGTCTTCGCCATGCTCCTCTTCTTCCCCCTCAGCCTGCGCCACAACGTACTGGACATGGCCAGCCTGGCGAAACTGATCACGGCCCTCGTCGCGGCCGCCTGGATCACCCCGGCCATTCGGGACCGGGTGGCCGAAGCCGCACCCGGCTTCATGGCCAAGGCAGTTGCCGTGGCCGGGGCGATTCTCGGTCAGGCCGGGACACTCTTCGTGACCGTTGCCGTCATGGAGCAGTTCTTTCCCCTGGGCGGCGGCATCTTCCGGCTGGTGACGGACGGCGTTCGCCTCAAGGATTTCACCCTGATGCTGGTCGGCCTGACGCTGTTTACGGCCCCGGTGCTCTTGCTGCACCTGGCCGGGGACTTGTTGGTAACCCGGTCACAGGGCCGCACGTCGGCACGCCCTGCCGGCAGCACCGGCTGGACGATTCTCGGGGTGCTGCTGACGGCAGCGCTGGTCGGCACGGCCCTGGCGACGTTCGCCGAACCGGTCGCCGTGGCGACTGCCAAGTTGCACCCCCCCGGCGACGGCCACCTGCTGGGAACCGACCGCCAGGGCCGAGACCTGCTGGCCGTGCTCAGCCTCAGCGTGCGAAACGCCATCAAGCACGCCAGCTACGGCACATATGCCGCCATGATCATCGGGGCGGTGCTCGGGGGCGCAGGCGCAGCTGCGGGCCGCTGGGGCCGCATTCTCCTCAGCCCGCGGGTCACGTTCCCGGCGCTCTTCGGCCCCTTCTTCGTGCTGATGTGCAGCGCCCTGCTGGTCAGCGGCAAGACCTGGGTCTCTGCTCTGCTGGCCGGGGCCATCTGTGCGCCGGCCCTGGCCCCAGCGGTCCGGCAGGTGGTGCGGGCGGCAGCCTGGCCGGACCGGCGCCGGGCGCTGATCGCAGCGCTGGGCGCAGGCCTGCTGGTCTTTGCCCAGATCATGGGCGCCGAGACGGCAGCGTATCAGTTTAAGACCTTCGACAGCGGCGTCGGGCTGTACGCCGTCATTGGCGCGACGCTTCAGATCAAGGGGGCACCGTACCAGTACTGGGCGATCATCATCATGGCGGTGGGCACAGCCGGCCCCTGGCTGCTTGGCAACAGCCTCATGGCGGCGCACGAACCAGAACCGGAAGAGGCATAAAGTCAAACGACCGGCCACCTGGGCAGCAGGTGGCCGGTCGTTTTTCATGTCGTTTTATTCCTTACGGACTAGCTGTAGACCCCATCGGTGCCATATTCGCCGAAATTCTCAAGAATTACAATGCAGACAGATAAGGACTAACAATCTTACAGGGGGTGCCTACATGATCCGCTCTAGCTTCGCACGTTCATTCTGTCTGCTGCTCTCGCTCATGCTTCTTGCCACGGCCCTTGCTGCCTGCGGCGGCGCCAAAACCTCCGGTTCCACCATCGACCAGATCAAGAAAGATGGCGTCCTGCGCATTGGCACCTCCCCGGACTACCCGCCTTTTGAGTCTCTCGATGACAAGAACAACGTCATCGGCTTTGACATTGATATCATGACCGAAGTGGCGACCAAGCTCGGCGTCAAGCTGGAGATCGTCCAGATGGGCTTTGACAACCTGATCCCGGCGCTTAACGCCAAAAAGTTCGAAGTGATGGCCGCCGGCGTCAGCGTCGATGAAGACCGGAAGAAGGCCGTCGACTTCACGCGGCCCTACATGGCCGGCAATTACGCCATCGTCGTCCATAAGGATTTCAGCGGCAAGGTCACCAAGCTCGAAGACCTGAAGGGCAAGACGGTCGCCGTCCAGATCGGCACGGTGCAGGCCGACGATGCCAAGAAGATCGATGGCATTACCGTGAAGGAGTATAACCTCTTTACCGAAGCGAAGTCGGCGGTTTCGGCCAAGCAGGCTGACGCCCTCTACCTGGACGGGACCGTAGGCGACGCCTTCGTGAAGGCGGACAAGAACCTGAAGGTGATCGCCGAACTGCCGGCGCAGCCCACCGCCTACGCCCTGCGCAAGGATACGCCTGACCTGACCAAGTACATCACGGGCGTCCTCGATGAGATGGAGAAGAACGGCAAGCTTGACCAATTGGTCCAGAAGTGGTTCAAGTAACGGA
>JARBUG010000163.1 GCA_029239785.1 Symbiobacteriaceae bacterium
GGGAAGACCAGGGCTGGTGGGAAGACTGGGGCCACTACGAAGACTACAGCCACTTCGAAGACCAGGGCGAATGGGTCGGCACCTGGGAATGGGTCGAAGATGGCTACTGGGACTACTACCTGGAATGGAACTACCTCTACGACGACTATGACGTCATCTGGTACTGGGTCGACACCAGCCACTGGGAATACAACGAGTACTGGGAATCGAACTGGGTATGGGTCGAGTACTACGAATGGATCCCCCATATGGTCTGGATCAAAGACATGGTCTGGGTCCCGAACGACGTCTGGGTTCCCAACGTTGTCTGGGTGCCCAACATGGTCTGGATCAAGAACATGGTCTGGGTCAAAAACATGGTCTGGATCAAAAACATGGTCTGGATCTCCGATTGGGAATGGATTCCGAACTGGGTCTGGATTACCGATGTGCCCGCGCACTGCGAAACGGTCTGGGTAGAGAAAATGGTCTGGGTGCCAAAACTGGTCTGGGTGCCCAACCTGGTCTGGGTGGCCGACAACATCGCCCCCACCGTCAGCATTCAGTCACCCACCTCCGGCGCCACCGTTTCCGGCATCGTTACGGTCAGCGCCACCGCATCGGACAACCACGCCCTCGCCCGGGTGGAGTTCCTGGCCGACGGGCAGGTGACCCAAACCCTGACGTCAGCCCCCTACAACTTCACCTGGAACTCGGCGGGCGCCACGCCCGGGTCACACACCCTCGCCGCCCGCGCCTATGACGAAGATGGGAACAGTTCGACAGCTTCCGTCGTCGTACTAATCGGTGGCCCCGTCATCGCACCGGATGAAAATCCGCCGATGGTCTTCATCCAGTCACCGTCCACCAACACAACCGTTTCGGGTATCGTCACCGTCTCGGCCTCCGCCATGGACGACGTCGGTATCACCCGGGTCGAATTCGAACTCGACAACCAGCTGATCCGGTCCGTCTCGCAGGCGCCTTACCAGTTCACCTGGGATACGAACGGCGTCACCCGCGGGTCCCACGTCATCCGGGCGCGGGCCTATGACCAGGCTGGCAATGCCGAATCCCACCTCGTGGCCGTCACCGTCGACTCCCCTGTCACCGCGAAGTCGCCGATTGACACGCAAGTGCTCCAGCGCTACCAGAGCCTGAGCCCTGAAGCCAGGGCTATGTTTGACAACTACATCGCCTGGGAAGGCACCAACGGCAACCCGACCATGGTGGCCTACCACTCCGGCCTGACCGGTGTCGTCGTGGCCGGACAGCCAGGAACCGGCTCTGCCAGCAGTGCCGGCCCCACAGCCATCCCGGAGGCAACCATCGAATCGGTCACCATGGCCGCCTGGTGGCTGCCGGGCCCGATCGCCGTCCTCCGGACTGAGCTGCTCGCCCTGTCCCTGCCCATGCCCGTCTACTACTCCCTGATGGCCGACGGTTTTGCCCTCCTCGCGGCGGGCGCCGACGGTCCGCTGCCGGTCGGCGACGTGCTCGCAGTGCTGGCGCTCGGTGTGTCGGCAGGCATCCTGGCCTACTATTGGGATGACATCGCCGCCCTGTGGCCGGGCGTCAAGGCGGCCTTCGCCACGGCGTTCGCCGCTGCGGCAGACGCAATCCTTGACGGACTGGCCAAAAAGGCCGGCGAAGTCCTGAAGAAGATCCTCGGCACCGCGATTGTCGCAACGGTTGCCACCAGTGCAACCAAGCACATTGAGGAGTCATGCCTGAAGAACATCATCAACGGAAAGCCCTACGCTGGCCTTTATGCCGGCACCGGCGAGAATACGGATCCGTTCGCGGTGGTGGTCACCTTCGCCATCCCGTCCGGCATCAACTGCCGGTTCTCCAATAACCTGGGTGACGGTTCACGGACCTACCCCGACAACCTGCAAAACTTCAATACCACGGGCGGGGTCCTGATCATGGTGTACAATTTCAAGCGTGACAACTGGTTCCATGCCCATTTCCGCGGAGCCAGGCGCGCCGCGGACGACATTGAGAACTACCGGTACCGCAATAAGGCCGTGCTCCGCATTCACCCCCAGCCCATGGATGTTGACTTGAAGTTCCTCGGCCCGAATCCGTGGGCGAATGACCCGGAACTCAATAAGGTGGACGGCCAGAGCAGCAACCAGTTCTAGGGAGGGAAGCCCATGTCCGAGCTAGCCCGGCAGTTTCTTGATGCCCTGCGCGCCCCGGCAGACGAATCTGCCGTGAGTCCGTTCTTCACCTACTCTGGTGCGTGCAGGCACTTTCCGCTCCGCAACCCCTTACTAGATGCAAAGGATGCTGCCGGGCTGGCTCGGCTCCATGAAGCAGTCGCCACAGCCGACCTCATGCTCCTCCACCTGGGCGCCGCCAACCACCTCATGAGCAACATCGAAGTCATAGGTGCCCTCATTCAGGCAGCCCACTGGTATCGCAAGGCCGGCGAGGCAGAACTGGCCCTTCTCCCGGCCAAGCGGGCGGTATACGAGGCCCGGCGGGTACTTGACCGCAGCGATCTATTCAAGGAGTACGATGCCATCTACTGGTGGTACCTGACCGAAATGATGGGCGACGCCGCAGCCATCTACGACCGAGCGCTCGCACTGGCCTGCTACCAGGCCGCGCTCGATGGGTTTGGCGCAGCCGGCGAAGACGAAGAGCTGGGCTGCGCGCAGGATGTCGGATTTCCATACTCGTACCTGTACCATATGTCGCTGCACTTTCTGACGGCTGCCCACAACTCCCCCTGGGAACTGGCCCGGACCCGCATCCCCCCGAAAATCCAGGAGTGGCTGCGTGATGCATGAAGGAGCCACTGTGGCCGCGTCCTGACAAAGAGAGCCTGCTGCTTCCGTCCGCCGGACGGAAGCAGCAGGCTCTTTCCATTCGCTCCCTACAACTTAAAGCTCGCGACCCGCTCCCGCAGCACGCTGGTCATATTCGCCAGCTCCTCGGCCGAGGCCGAAACCTCCTCCGACGCCGCCGACAACTCCTCCAGCGAAGCAGAGATCTGCTCCATCGCGCCCGCAGTCTCACCCACCGACCGGGCGATCGTCTCCACGGCGCCGGTCGTCTGGTTCGCCGCAGCGGTCATCTCTTCCGTCGCCGCAGTATTCTCCTCGCTCACCGCCGCCAGTTCGTCGAACACCCCGGCGATCCCCCGGGCACTCTCATCAATCTGCGCAGCGTTTTCGGCCACCTTCACAACGGCAGCCGCCGTCTGCTCCGCGGTCTGCATGATCTCCCGCAGCTTGGTGCTCGCCTCAGCAGCCAGCTGGTTGCCGCTGGCGGCCTCCGCCGCCCCCCGGGCGATCACATCGCCCGTCTCCGCGATCATGCTCCGCATCCCCACGATCATCTCGCCGATCTCCTTGGCTGACTGGGCCGACCGCTCCGCCAGCTTGCGCACTTCGTCCGCCACCACGGCGAAGCCCCGCCCCTGCTCCCCGGCCCGGGCCGCCTCAATGGCGGCGTTCAACGCCAGCAGGTTCGTCTGACCGGCGATGCCGCTGATCATCGTGGTGATCTCACCGACCCGGCTGGAGAACTGCTCCAGATCCTTCATACGCTGCGCCATCGTATCGACATGCTGGCTCAGGCGCTGCATGCCCTGCGCCGAACGCTCCATCACCTGCGAACCCTCCCGGGCCGCACCGGCCACCCCGCGCGACTGGAGAGCCACCTGTCCCACGTCCCGCGTCATGCCCTGCAGCGTGTTCACAATCCCCCGCAGGTTCTCCACGGCGCTCTGGCTATTGGCCGCCGACTGCGATGATCCGCTGGCAATCTGATCGATCGTCTGCTGCAACTCAACCGCCATCCGGTTGATCGCCGACGCCGACTGCGCCTGCTCCTGCACTTGCGATGCCACCCGGGCCGCCTCCTCAGCGGCCGATCCCGAGGCCTTCGTCGCCTGTTCTGCGGTGGTGGAGAACTCCTCCGACGCCCGATAGATGCCCTGGCTGGACTCCATCACACCTTCCACCAGCGTGCGCAGATTCTGCACCATCTGGCGGGCGTTGCGGGCCATCTGTCCCAACTCGTCGCGGCGGCCGGTGACGCCCTTGAGGTCCTCCTCATTCCACTGCAGGTTACCGGCGGCGACCGCCGCCAGGCTCCCCTGCACCTGCCCGATGGTCCGGCTCAGACGCCACGAGTAGATCAGCGTCCAGGCGAGCCCCGCGACCAGACAGCCAAGCCCAATCAGAATCGACTGGGTTCGCAGGGCGTTAAAGGGCAGCAGCAGATCATCTTTGGTGTAGGCCGACACGGCCAGAATCCAGTCCGGGCGGCTGGGCAGGGGCCGAATCGCTGCGAACTTCGCACGCGGCGCCTTTTCGCCCGGATCCTGCCACTGATAGTGGATGGTGCCGGTGAAGTTCACCTTCTTCATGGCCTCCATCTGACCGACAGCGGATTCGCCCAAGTCGTAGGCGTTCTTGCCCACCAACCCGTCCGCATAGATGATCGTTCCATCCCGGTGAATCATGAATGCGTAGCCGGTCATGCCGTGCTTGGCGAAGTAGTTCTCCCCGATATACTCCATCTCACTGCGGCCCCTGGCGCCGAAATCGGTGGCGTTGCTGCTCTTGGCCGCAAGGGGATCGACGATGCGTACCATCTGATCGGCCATAAAGTTGACGTCGTTCATGGCCAGTTCCAGATAGGCATCCTCCGTCTGCTGGAGGCTCAGAAAGGATGAGACCAGGAGACTGCCGGCGAGGATCAGGCCGAACACAAGTGATAGTGTGAAGCGTATGCTGCGAAACATTTCGTGATTCACTCCTGCATTCATGTTATGTTCGAGCCAGTGGAATACTCTTAGGCTATCCTGAAACGGCTTACAGCGTCAACATCTATTTCCATACTTACCTGCAACTCCTCTTCTTTCCGGTGTACAAACGACCTGCAGCAGGATTTGCCTGGGCGCCTCCAGAATCAGCGGAACGAAACCTACCCTGCCGATACGGAGGCCGCACAGCATGCCCATCATCATCGCCCGGGTCCCCACCGCCGGCGGCGACTTCGGCGCCGTCGTCACCCCGGCCGGCCTTGCCCGCCTCACCTTCCCCGACGAGCCCATGGGCCTCTGCCACGCCTGGGCCCGCCGCTGGGAACCCACCGCCGAACTGACCGATAACGGACCCGCCCTCGCTCCTGTCGCCGAGCAGCTCGCCGCCTACTTCGACCGCACGCTCCAGGTCTTCGACCTCCCCCTCGACCTCCGGGGCACCCCGTTCCAGCAGGAAGTCTGGCAGGCCCTCACCGCCATCCCCTTCGGCGCCACCTGCTCCTACGCCCACATCGCCCTTCAGATCGGGCGCCCCAAGGCCGTGCGGGCTGTCGGCGCAGCCAACGGCGCCAACCCGGTCCCCATCATCGTCCCCTGCCACCGGGTCATCGGCAGCAACGGCAAGCTGACCGGTTACGCCGGCGGCCTTGGCCTCAAGCAGCGCCTCCTAGAGCTCGAAGGCCGCTTCGCGTAAAGCAACGTCCAGCGATGCACAGGGGCATTCAACAATGCCCAACAATGCCCAACAATGCCCAACGGTCTCCAACAATGCGCAGAAACGCAAAACAATGCACAGAGACACAAAGATGCATACAGATTCAGAAATTCGTCCAAAACTGCATAAAGATGCAGCCAGAAGTCGCCATTCAGTCAAAACAGTGCCAAACTGCATAAAGATGCAGAAAACAAAACCGCACCCCCTTCCCAGGAGGTGCGGTCTCTTCATTTCTAGCTCCGCTTCAGCTTCGCAGCGCTCGCTTCAGTCATCCCGACCGCCGCCACCAACAGCAGCAAATGAGCGAGGCCCGGCAGCGACCGGGTCAGCATACCCACAGCCCCGGCAACACCGATCACCACGCCCAGCAGCGGCAGCCCGCCGCCCCGGCCCAGCACCAGCATACGCACCCCGGCAACCAGGGCGCCCACCAGCGCCAGAATCCCTGCGACCAGATGAATCGCCCCCACCGAATCCACCAACCCAAACATATGACCCAGGCCTACCACAGCGGCTGCCACAAACCCAACCCGCAGCACCATCATCGCCATCGTCACGACCCGATCACGCCCTGCAGCGGGCTTGACCCCCGTCCCCATACTCATCCCGATTCCCCCTTACCAGAATTACCGCAGGCTCTCTAATATCGCACGGCCGCCGTTCTCCAGCAGCCAAACCGCCATCTGCACCCCCAGGGCCTCAGCCTCCGCCTCGCTCCCCGCAGCGCTGTGCCGAATCACCCGGCTCCCATCAGGCGACGCGATCAACCCTTCCAACGCAATCCGCCCATCCGCAACCGTCGCATACGCCCCGATCGGCACCTGGCAGCCCCCCTGCAGATGCCCCAGCAACGCACGCTCAGCCTTCACTGCGACCGCAGTCCGAGCATCATGCACCCGGCCCACCATCGCAGCGATCACGCTATCGGCCGCCCGGATCTCCACCGCCAAAGCACCTTGTCCCGGCGCCGGCAGCGACACCGAAGGCTCCAGGTACTCGGTAATCCGCGCCGCAAAGCCAGCCCGGTGCAGCCCCGCCGCCGCCATAATCAAAGCGCCGACCTGCCCCTCCATCAGCTTCCGCAGACGGGTATCGACATTCCCGCGAATCGGCACAAACTCCAAATCGGGCCGCAGCGCACGCAGCTGCGCCAGGCGCCGCAGGCTCGACGTTCCCACCAGCGTTCCCGCCGGCAGATCCATAAACTTCGTGCCATCCGCCGTAATCACCACATCCCGGGCATCTTCCCGGGGCGGGGTGCAGGCCAGGGCCAGCCCCTCGGGCTGCTCCGTCGGCATATCCTTCAGGCTGTGCACGGCGATATCCGCCTCACCGGCCAGCAGCGCATCTTCCAGCTCCTTGGTAAAGAGCCCCTTGCCGCCAATCTGGCTCAGCGCCACATCCAGCACCTTGTCGCCCACGGTCTTGAAGGTAATCAGCTCAAACTCGGTGCCAGGGTTGGCCTCCTTCAGCCGGTCGACCAGCCACCCCGTCTGGGTCAGCGCCAGCAGCGAGCCACGGGTCGCAACACGCACATGCACGGGAATTCCTCCTACACCCCAAACCGGTGGGTCCGGGAGAGCACGTTCATCACGAAGTAGTTGATCAGGAGCCCGGCCACGCCAATGACCGACCACCAGGCCGACCGGCGCCCGCCCCAGCCCCAAACCTTGCGCATCAGCAAATACCCGCCGTACACCAGCCAGACCAACAGCGTGAAGATCACCTTCGGGTCGGTCTGCCAAAAGTGCGCCCACTCAATCTCCGCAAAAAAGAGGCCCGTCACAATCCCGATGGTCAGCAGCGGGAAGCCCACGTACACAAAGCGCCCGCCCCACACATCCAGCGCCTCCAGCGACGGCAGCCGGTGATACATCGGCCCCCATTTCTTCTGGCGCAGGTTCCGGTTCTGCCACAAATAGAGCGCCCCCGCCACCGAAGCAGCCAGGAAGAACAGGTAGCCCAGCATCGACACGCCGATATGCCAGCCAACCAGCGCCGGCGAAAGATACTCCTGGTGGTCCGCCGCCGGCTTCGGCATCGCCACCCCAATCACCTGAATCACGGCCACTGCCGGCACCACAAAGGCGCCGGCCGCCTGATTATCCCGCAGCATCTCGATGGCGATATAGTTGGTCACCACCAGCCACGACAGGAAATACATAAACTCAAAGACCGTATAGAAGGGCGGGCGCCCGGCGTGCACCACCAACAGGCCCAGCCCGACGCTGTTCACCAGCCAGGCCGCCCGCGTGCACCAGCGGGCCAGAAAATCGAAGTGGCTCCGGGCCACGTAATAGGCATGCGCCACGGCCGCACAGGTGTACAGGGCCGCCGACGCAGCGATGATAAACGCCAGAACGGACGCCATCCGCTACCCCCTCCCCTGCTTTACGGCCGCTTCCAACTCACCGGGAGTCAGGTCAAAGAGCCGGCTGATGGTGGCAATCGCCTCCGGTGCGGCGCCCTCCCCGGCCATCCCCTTCAAATGCTGGGTCGGTGCGTTCAAAATCTTATTAACCAGCGAGATGGTCATCGCCTCAACCACCGCCCGCTCACGCTCCGTCAGGTCGGGCAGCCGGTTCAGCGCCCGGGCCAGCTCCGCCTGGCGCAGCAGGTCCACCTTGTCCCGCAGCATGCGAATGGTCGGAATCACTTCCAGTGAGGCCAGCCAGCTCTGAAACTTCTCCATCTCCTCAACAATGATCTTCTCCGCCCGCTTCGCCTCCTCCGCCCGTTCCTGGAGGTTGGCGTTGATCACGGCCTGCAAATCATCAATATCGTAGACGAACGCGCCATCCAGCCGTGCGATTTCCGGATCGATATCCCGCGGCACAGCAATATCAAACAGGAAGATCGGCCTTCCCCGCCGATGCCGGACCGCCTCCGCCACCTGCCGGTGGGTCAGCACATACCCCGGCGCCCCGGTCGACGAGATCACCACATCCACCTGCTGCAAATAGCGCCCGACCTCATCCATGGAGATGGCGGTCCCGCCAATCAGCTCGGCCAGTTTCGTAGCCCGCTCCAGCGTTCGGTTCGCGATCACAATATCCTTCACGCCGCTGGCCTGCAGATGCTTGACGGTCAGCTTCGCCGTTTCGCCGGCCCCTATCGCCATGCAGCGACGGCCGTCCAACGACCGGAAGACCTTCTTGGCCAGTTCGACAGCGGCATAACTGACCGACACAGCGTTCTGCCCGATGCGGGTCTCCGTCTGGGCCCGCTTGCCCACGGCAATCGCCTGCTCAAAGAGCTGGTGAAAGACCTTCCCGACGATGCCGGCGCTATTGGACCCAAGATACGCATCGCGCACCTGCCCGAGAATCTGCGTCTCCCCGATCACCATCGAATCGAGGCCGCAGGTGACCCGGAAGAGGTGCTCCACGGCGTCGGCGTCATGATGGCGATAGAGGTGCGGCAGCAGCTGGGCCGTATCGGTGATGCCGCCCATTTCGGCCAGATAACCGATCATCGCGGTGTAAAGCTCGTCCACACTGCGTCCGACAACGTAAAGCTCCGTGCGGTTGCAGGTGGAGAGCAGGATGCCCTCGGCCACGTCGAGCGCGCCAAGTCGCTCCAGCGCTGCACCAAGGGCGCCGCTGGGGACGGCCAGGACCTCCCGGATCTCGACGGGAGCGGTTTTGAAGTTCAGGCCCATCATGGCGATGTGCAATGGCTTCGACTCCCTAATCATCCGATTCATTCAGTGTACCGAACCGAACCATCCCTGTCTACCTTACAGATTACGAACATGCCGCAGCCCAAACAATACCCTGGAGGCACTAGGTACGGTGGGGTCTGTTACCTATATTGCCGCGTTGATATTGCGGCCTACTTTGGCGTAGACTCTTCCGAATGTTGAGCCCGGGGCCGGCCCCGGGCGGAAGGGGCGATGCGACCCATGGCCGATGGACCGACCGGCGTGGCTCAGGCGCTGCGGGAGAACTGGTTCTGGTCTTCGATCTTCCGGGATCATGCGGCGTTCATTTTCGATAACCTGGCGCCCGATCAGGAGCAGTTGGCCCGCTGGGCGCAGGGTTTCAAGCAGCGGTTCGACCAGCTCCACACCGATGCCGCCCAGATGGCCCAGGGCGCCGGGCTGCAGGGGCCGGCAGGCTCGTATGCCCTGGCGGGGCGCCCTGCCGAGCAGCCGCTCGACGGCCTGCAGGGCAACGAGCTGCTCCGCCTGGAGCAGCAGGCCCAGCGGCTGAGCACCGCCCTGCTGGAGCAGCTGGGGTCCCTCAAGTCTTTCAAGGAGGATCTGATCCAGCGCAAGCTGGACTGCAAGGTGAAGCTGGCGCTCGGGCCGGTGCTGCTTTCGCACATGGTCACCGAGGCCGAGGAGGCCCAGCGCATCCTGGGCCGCGTCCGCCAGATGGCGCCCCTCCCGCCGGCCATGCAGGCGCTCCACCACCACCTGGTCTGGCTGCCCGATGCGGCCGGTCACGCGGCGGCCCTGCATAACGGCGCCGACGGCGTGGAGAAGCAGATTCAGACCATCACGGCCGACTTCCGGGAAACGTTCAACGGCATGCATATCAAGGCGCTGGAGCTTTACTCGATGCTGCGGGTAGCGCCGCGCATGGTCGGGGCCCTCCGCCGCCTCAACCGCGACGCCGTAGGCCAGATCGGCCTCTTCCGGGCCTTCCTGACCGAACTGCGGGAGCACCTGGAAGACTACGAGGTGCTGAGCGTCAACCTCATGCCCGCCATGGCAGACCACATGCTCCGGGAAGAGCTCTACTATACGGAGAAGATCATGACCCTGGAATAAGAAGAGGGAGCGCAGGCGTTTCTGCGCTCCTTCTTCTTATTTGGTCGTGAGTTTCCAGGCATTTCTTCTGCCCTGACTTGAACACCCGGCCTAATCCGTGCCATCCGTGTAATCCGTGGCAAAATATGATCCAAGGCCCCAGAGGGCACGCACGGTCACCGTTACCGGACCCAAACCGTCAGCCCCGCCCACACCACGAAAACCAGTGCCGCCACCCACGGCAGCCAACGCCCAACTCGTGCCTCATAAGGATGACGGGCGCCCACCGCCTCACGCACCATCCACGCCACAACCCCAGCCCCACCGGCCGCAGCAACCGCCGCCGCCAATGCCAGCAACACCGGCACCATTCCCGCGGCCCGGCCGAACTCCCAACCGCCGTCCACCAAAAACCCCAGCCCCACTACGGCCAGCCCCGCAGCGACAAGCCTC
>JARBUG010000164.1 GCA_029239785.1 Symbiobacteriaceae bacterium
GTTCATCGTCGTCGATGCCAAGCACCCCGAAGAGGGACTGGCCCTGGCGGAAGAGGCGCTGCCCCTGGTTCGTAAGGACAAGACAGCCCTCTTCGAGTACTACATTACGGTACTCTCCCTTCTGTATACGACTGACAACGAGGTCCGGGCGCGTGTCTATGAAGAGGAGGCCGACAACTTCCTGCGCCTGCACGGCACCGCCCCTGGAATCCGTCCCCGCCGTCATCGCCTGCAACTTAGCCTGGGACAGGTTGCTTATTCCCGGGAGGATTATCCGACCGCGTACTGGTACCTGGCACAAGCGGCGGAGAGCATTGCCGATCCGGCAGTGGACGAGAAGGAACGCCGCGGCTGGGAGTCGGGGCTGCAACTGCAGGTAGCTAGAACCTGCCTGCGGACACGGCGCTTCTACGAATGTCAGGAAGCCCTTGATCTGGCCGAGAAGTCCACCACGTTTGAGGCGCAGAAACTCCGGGTAGCCGTGTTGCGGAGTGATCTCCTCCGCCAGTTAGGGTATCTGAGACAGGCAGCCGACCTGCTGGCATCCATCGCCGATGATGCGGCAAAGTGCGATGAACCCGACGTGCCGGTGCGCCACTGCTGGGCAGAGGCCCTCGTCGCGCTCGACACCGGAAACGCGTCCGATTTCCAAAGGCTCCGAACCAAAGCGATGGAAGCAGCCTCCGAGCACCGGCGCCACTACCTGCTGAGAGAAATCGAGAGATTCCATTGCTCAACGCTCGAACAAGGAGGAGAATTGGCGTGAAGCGTACGCTTCGTTTCATGTTGGTGCTTGCCCTGCTGCTTGGCCTTCTGGCGGTCGGGCAGAGCGCCATGACCGGGGCATGTTCGCCCGATCCGTCCCACGTCTTCCCGTGCCAGCAATAAGCCACCCCACCACAGCAAAGAACACCCGACCGCTCCCAGAGCGGCCGGGTGTTTTTCATCTACTTCGTCCCCACGTGAATCGCCACGGTCCCCAGCATCAGGGGCTTGTACTCCACCTGCTTGAACCCCGCATCCCGGAACATCTGCTCCAGTTCATTCGGGAACGGATAGCTATCCAGCGACCGCGACAGGTACGTATAGGGCCGCACCTTCGCCTGCCGCCCCGTCTTCACAACCATCCAGTCAATCAAAGGCAGCAGCGTCTTCCAATACAGGAAGAAGCCGAAGCGCACAAACTTGCTGTACGGCTTCGCCGCCTCCAGGCAGACAAAGCGGGCTCCCGGCTTCAGCACCCGGTAAATCTCTGACAGCGTCTGCGGAATCGAGGAGACGTTGCGCATCGCCCAGCCCATGGTCGCCCCGTCGAAGCTGTTCTCCTCGTACTTCAGCTCCATCACGTTGCCCCACTCCAGCACGATGGCGTCCTTGTACGGCGTCTGCGCGATCCGCTTCCGCCCTACCTCCATCATCCCTTCGCTGATATCGATGCCCACCACGCTGCCGCCGGGCAGCACCTGTGCGGCATCCAGCATCGACAGATCGCCGGTACCGCAGGCCACGTCCAGAATCCGGCCGCCCGGCTCAAAGTCCGTCATCGCCACAAACTGCTTATGCCACCGGGACCACTGCCCCGCCGACATCACCTGGTTCATGGCGTCATAATTCTCAGCGATCTGGTCAAACAACTGCCGGACATAGGCTTCCTTCTCTTCCGGGGCCGGGGGCTTATAGGCAGGAGCCATCCGCTTTCACTCCTAAACGTCACGCTACCGCTGTGAATCGGCCCAGGGACAGATCACCCGCTCGGCCCAGTCCAGCAACACATAGAACCCAAAGCCCATCAGCGCCATGGCCATTACGCCGGCGAACATGAGCCCGTACTGGCGCATCGACCAGGCGTCCCAGACCAGGGAGCCCAGCCCATACTTGGTGGCGTAAGTTTCGGCAAAAAAGAGCACCGCCACCGCTGTACCGGTGACCAGCCGCAGCGCCGTAAAGATGCCCGGCAGCGAGGCCGGCAAAATGACATGCCGGAAGATGTGCCATTCGCTGCCGCCCAGTGACTTGACCGAACGAATCAGGCCCTGGCCCACGCCCGCGGCGGCGTCCCTGACTGTGACCACAACCTGAAACAGAATCACCAAGGTGATCAGGAAGATCTTCGATGTATCGCCAATGCCCATGACAACAATGATGACAGGCAGGAAGACCACCTTGGGAATCGGATGCAGCAGATAGACAAGCACGTTGCCAATCGGGCCGCCGCTCCGGCCCAGGTAAAGCCCCCACGGTATGCCCACCACCAGGGAGATCACTGTCGACAGCGTCACCCGGTAGAGCGAGGTGTAAAAGTGCTGGAGCCCGGGCCCGCCGCTGAACGCTTCCACAAATGCTCTGGTCGCTTCCGCCAGGCGGGGGAAAGCCGGCGTATGCAGGCTAAGCGCGAGCGCCTCCCAGCCGGCGGCCATGATCGCGAGGGCGATGGCATAGTGGTACCAGTGTCGCCTAGCCATGCTGCGCCACCCCCTTCTCAAGAGCGTCGCGCACATTGTTGACCAGTTCATGGTAGGCCCGGCTGCGCCGGTCGCCGACCGAAGGGTTCTGGAAATGGCCGACCACCTGCCCCGGCCGGGGCGAGAGCACCATGATCTGATGCCCGAGGTAGACAGCCTCGGTAATGGAGTGGGTGACCAGCACCATGGTAGTCCCATGCCGCTGCCAGATCGAGAGCAGCGTATCCTGCATCTCTTCACGGGTCAGGGCGTCCAGGGCCGAGAAGGGCTCGTCCATCAGGAGCAGGTCGGGGTCGAGCGCCAGCGACCGGGCGATCGCCACCCGCTGCCGCTGTCCGCCCGAAAGCTGGTGCGGCCACCGGTCGCCAAGCTCCCGGATGCCGATCTCCGCCAGCGCCTGGTCGGCCCGGTCCCGGGGCAGCCCACGAATGATGAGGCCCAGTGCGGCGTTCTCCCGCACGGTCTTCCAGGGGAGGAGTCCGTAGTCCTGCATGATCAGCGAGGTGCCCGGCCGGCGTGGGTTAATGGGCTGACCCGCCACGGTCAGTCTGCCCGTGGCCGGCTCCAAGAGACCCGCAATCAGGCTGAGGAGTGTCGTCTTACCACAGCCTGAGGGCCCCACCACCGCCAGCGTCTGCCCGGCAGGAAGGGCAAAGGAGACGTCGCGCAAAGCGACCGTCTCCTTATAGCTATATCCAACCGATTCGGCGCGAATCATTTTTGTGGGATCAGGCTGGCATCCACGAGTTGCTCGTAGGTCAGCGGCGTGGTAATGATCTTCCGCTCGACCATCCACTTTACGACACTTTCAACCTCTTCCTTCTTGGGCGCCTGGGCGAAAGAAGGCGGTACGTTCTTGTAGAGCGCCTTGGCCTCGGCGGGTACCTTGCCCTCGGTGTTGAGCAGGTCAAAGAAGGCGTCCGGGCTCATGCGAATGTCGTTCACGGCCCGGTTGTAGGCGATGAAGAACTTCTTAACCGCAGCTGACTTCTCCTTGAGCGCTGCTTCACTGAAGGTAATGACGGAGACTGAGTAGTTCGCCTTGCCATCCTTGGCGTCGTTCAGAATCACCTTGCCGCCCTTGGCGGGATCGGCTGCCATGGAGAGCCAGGGCTCCGGCAGGGCTGCGGCCTTGACCTGGCCGCTCATCAGCGCTTCAAAGCGGATGTTGATCTGCGGAATCGAGGTCGTCTTGATGTCGGCAGCGGCAAAGCCCTGGTCCTTCATCAGCTTGTCCGTCACGTAGTCGATGATCGTCGCATTGGAGATGGCGATCTCCACGCCCTTCAACTGTTCAGGCTTGGTGATGCCCGAGCCCGGGGCGGCAACGATGGCGAAGGGGCTCTCTTCCTTGGTGGCGCCCAGGGCGACGGACGTGATCTTCAGCTTGGTGCCGCCCGCAGCCAGCAACGAAGTCGCTGACATAATATCGGTCATTTGGCCATCAACCGCACCGCTCTGCAGCGCGGCATCGCGCTCGTTGGCGGACTTGAAGGTGATCAGTTCAACGTCGACGCCTTCCTGCTTGTAGTAGCCCTTGCTCGCGGCCACCCAGAACGGCAGGCTGTCGATAACGGGCAACTGGGCGATCTTTAACTTGCCAACAATGGGCGTGGTCGGCTTGGGCTGATCGGCCGGTGCCTGCTTGTATGCATCGTTCGGCTTGGAGCCGCAGCCTGCGAGCACGCCGAGGGCCAGCACGCCGGCCAGCACCATGGACAGGGAACGCTTCATGACTTATGCATCCTCCGTTGCTTCAGATTGTTGCTTAGTGCGACACGACCAGCGCGGCCGCCGTGAACAGAAAGAAGACCACGCTGATGTATGCATTCATGTTGAAGAAAGCGGCGTTCAGCCGGCTCATATCTTTCGGCGAGAGAATCGCGTGCTCGTAGTGGAGCAGCCCCGCCACCAGCGCCCAGCCGGCGAAGTAGAGCCAGCCGGACAGCGACCAGGCCAGCGGATTCAGCCCGCCGAGCAGGCCCCAGGCGAACCCGGAGACCAGTACCAGTGCCACCACGCCCAGGTGGAAGACCCGGGCAATCTGCAGCGACCGTGCCAGGCCAAACCGTGCGGGAATCGAGTGGACCCCGTTCACCACGTCAGCCGCCATATCCTGCGTGGCGTAGATCGTATCAAACCCCGCATTCCACAGGGTGATGATACCCACCAGCAGGAGCGATTCCCAGCTTACTTTGCCCGAAACTGCAATGTACGCCCCGAGCGGCGCCCAGGCTACACTCAGCCCGAGCCAAACATGACAGAGCCAGGTCAAACGCTTGGTAAAGCTGTAGATGCCGAAGGTCAGCACCGCCAGCGGATAAAGCCAGATGCAGAGCGGATTCAGGTTGAAGGCCGCCAGCAGTAGCAACGCCAGCGCCAGGATAACGAAGAACCATGCATCCTTCTTGGCCACCAGCCCTGCGGGTATGTGTCTCGTTTTGGTCCGGGGCGTTTTGGCATCAATATCAGCGTCGAAGATTCTGTTCATGCCCATGGCGGCCGACCGGGCGCCGGCCATGGCCACGGTAATCCACAGAATCTGCCACCAGGTGGGCCAGCCGCGTGCGGCGACAAAGGCACCCAGGTAAGCAAAGGGCAGGTTGAGGATGGTGTGTTCGAATCGGACCAGTTCCGCAAAGGTTTTCACCTTGCTCACACCGGTCATCCGTCAGGCTCCCCTTTCCCGTCGCTCATATTCTTCTCGCAATACGGCCATCAAATAGGCATCATAGTACTTCCCGTTGATGAAACCGTGCTGCCGGAGCCAGCCCTCACGCTGGAACCCGGCCTTTTCATAGGCCCGCACGCCGGCGGGGTTATCGGCGCTGACGTGCAGCCAGATGCGGTTCAGGTTAAACTCTTCAAACCCAATCTTGACCATCAGGCGCGTCACTTCCGTGCCGTAGCCCTGGCCCCGGAAATCTTCTTCGCCAATGCAGATGCCGAACTCCGCCGAGCGGGCGGTGTGGTTAAAGGCCCGGAGGCAGGTGCCGCCAATGTGGCAGCCGTCCGAGGTTTCTATGGCGAACTCGGCAATATCGCGGGCCGAATCGGCGCACTTCTCCAGGTACGAGCGCACCTCTTCGCGGGAAAGGCGGGCGGGGCGCATGCCCAGGTACCGGACCGTATCCGGGTCGTTCAGCCAGCGATAGCGGTCGTCGGTATCCAGCTCCGGGTTGACCCGGCGCAGACGAACCCGTTCGGCGTAGTACATAGCTGCTGCCCTCCCTGCGGCGTCTAGATGCCGAATTCCCGCCACCGGCGGGTGACCTGTTCCTTCATCTCCGATGACATTTCGATTTCGTCGGGCCACTGGCGCGGATGTCCCTCTTCGGGCCATTTTTTCGTGGCGTCAATGCCCATCTTCGAGCCGTAGCGCCAGACCGGCGACGCATGGTCCAGGTCGTCCGTCGGCCCTTCGCTGAAGAAGACATCCCGCTTCGGGTCGATGTTGCCCGAGGCGTACCAGAAGACTTCACTGTAATTCTGCACGTCAATATGGTCATCGACGACGACGATGGTCTTGGTCAGCATCATCAGGCCCATGCCCCAGAGGCCGTTGATCACCTTGCGGGCCTGGCCGGGGTAGCGCTTCTTAATCTTGACGATGATGCAGTTATGGAAGGTACCCTCAGGCGGCATGGAATAGTCCAGAATCTCGGGCAGGATCATTTGCGCCATGGGCAGGAAGATGCGCTCGGTGGCCTTGCCCAGGTAGACGTCTTCCTGGGGGGGCTTGCCCACCAGCGTGGCGGGGTAGATCGCATCACGCCGGTGCGTGATGGCCGTGACGTGGAAGACCGGGTACGGGTCTGCCGGGCTGTAAAAGCCCGTGTGGTCGCCGAAGGGCCCCTCGATCTTGAGCGGCTCCGAGGTGTCCACATACCCTTCGATGACGAAATCGGCGTGGGCCGGCACTTCCATGTCGATGGTCTTGCACTTGACCAGCTCCACGGGCTCGCCCCGCAGGAAGCCGGAGAACATGAGCTCCGGGATGATCGGGGGCAGGGGTGCGCTGCCGCTGTAGACCGTGGCGGGGTCGCCGCCCAGGGCCACGGCGACGGGCATGCGAGTGCCGGCCGAAGCGTCCATGTGGCGCTGGCCGTCCTTATGCTTGTGCCAGTGCATGCCGGTCGTCTGCTTATCGTACACCTGCATGCGGTACATGCCAATATTGCGGCCCCCGGTTTTGGGGTCGCGGGTGATGACGCTGGGGAGCGTAATGAAGGGGCCGCCATCCTTGGGCCAGGTAGTAAGTACGGGAAGTTTGTATAGATCGACGGCGTCGCCGGTCAGGACGATTTCCTGACAGGGCGCCTTGGTAATGACTTTGGGTTGGGTGTTCTTGGCCACGTCGAGGAGCTTCATGCCCTGGCCGAGCTTGTCCAGCAGGCCGCCCCCGGGGCCGGGCAGCTTCATGAGATCCTTTAGTTTCGCGGCGATATCGTCGAGGTGGTCAACGCCGAGCGCCAGGCACATCCGCTCCAGCGAGCCAAAGGTGTTGGTCAGCACGGGAAAGGCTGAGCCCTTGACGTTTTCGAAGAGGAGGGCGTAGCCCCCACCGGGCATTTTCGAGACCCGGTCTGTGATCTCGGCGATTTCGAGGTAGGGGTCTACCTGCGCGTTGATCCGCTTAAGCCAGCCGCGCTTTTCGCAGGCGGCGATAAAGTCGTGGAGGTCACGGAAAGGAGCCACGGGTCTCAACTCCTTGCAAAGCGGGGTTTGTGCCGGGATTCACGTAGGCATTTAGAACGATGGTCTAAATGTCCCCATACAGTGTAACAACCGTGATAATGGAAGTCAAAGGTGAAACTGCGCTGCTGTTGGGTGGGGCGTTTGGGGCAGTTATTTCGCCGCGGATTTCTCGGATGACGCGGATGACGCAGATTGCGCAGATGCCCGGTAATCTGTTCCAGGTAATAATATATATATTATTGACCCGGACTGATATATCCCGGTATCTGCGACATCTGCGTCATCTGCGGCTATATAGAAGGCTCAACTGGCTTGCACGGTCTCCGGTTCGGGCGCAGGCACCGCAACCTCATCCTCGGCACGGCGCATCCAGAGGCGGGCGCTGGCGTAGACGAGCAGGCCCATGAAGACCCGGAGGCCCAGGTGGTTGGATGACTCGGGGAGCATCTCTTCGGCGGCCTGGAATCTGGCCAGGAAGATGGAGAGATGGAAGACCGCCGCCACAACGGTACCGGGCCAGATGGACCGGGTGCGCAGGCGCAGGGCGCCCAGCACGTACCCCAGCAGGCCCGCCGCCAGCGCCTTGACCAGGGTTACCCCCGGGGCAGCGCCGGCCAGCATGTCGGCGGCCTGGGGCAGGGCGAAGAGCAGGGCGGTCAGCAGCACAGTTCGACGTGGGCCGTAGGTAGGAATCAGCGCCCGAAAGAGAATGCCCCGAAACCAAAGCTCCCGCTGCAGCGCGATGAGCAGGGCCATAAGCGCATAGGGCAGGAACTGCGCCCCCGCCGCAACCGGTCCCCTGGGGAAGCAAACGGCCACGGCGGCCAACGGAATCGCAGCCAGGTGCACGTTGCGCCAGCGCGCCGGCCGGTTGACCCCGGCCTCGCCCCACCAGCCGAGAGCGGTGAGCATGGCGGCACCCAGGGCAGCCAGTCCGGCGTGGTGGAGCAACCCGGCCCGGGCGCCCAGGCCGACCATCAGCCAGCTGGGCGGACTGCAAAGCAGCACCACCAGGGCGGCCACGTGCCACGGATATTGCTGCGCCATGTGCTGTAATCTGCTTCTGCGAATACGGCTCCGCTTCACGCTCCGCCCTCCGTTTCCAAATGATCGTGAGACCCAATATCGATAACCGTAGACATTCTTCAACCGGAACAGAACTCCTGCTCAGGCGTGCGGCGCCCGCGCGAACCCCTTGAACCACGTGCCCTGGGTATGCAGCACGCCAGTGTCGCCTTCGGCGAGCAGACCGTACTGCGGACCTTCCATCTCCAGTTCCTCCCGGCTGCCGTCGCGGAACTGGAAGGTGACAAAGTAGTAAGTTCGCGTCGCTTTATGGCCGCGCACCTGCTGCCTGCGGCTTACCACGAAGGCTTCCCGCTCGACCAGCGGCTGGGCCGCGTTATGCCGGTTTTCGGCCTGGCGCCTGAGGACGCCCGGCAGAATGAAGATCGCAATGAAAGCAGCAAAGAACAAAAGCGGAAAAAACGGGGACATAACAATCGGCATATGAGTCATCCCTCCTGGCAACTAAGACACAGGCATCCCGGCTAAAGGTTCACATGCCTACAATCTTCTTCTGCAGTTCGGCAACAAAGCGTTCCTGCTCCGCCGGGGAGATGCCGTAGGTCACATTACCCGCCGTGATTGCGACCAGGGGCTTGGTTTGCGTTGCATAAATGCGCAGCTTCCCGGGCAGCCCCTTCCACTTGAAGGTGCCCCAGACCTGCCCGGGCAGTTGGGAGCCGAACAGGCGCCAGGGGTAGCCGGGCGGGCTGACCACCTCGGCCCGGGTGATCTCACCGTAGGGCAGCGCCACACGCAGGCGCCCGCCTTCGATCACCACGGCATCATCGGTCAGGTGGTAGCGGATGGAGCGAGGCAGGCGGATGTAATAGGTCAGCACCGCGATCACGACACCCAGCGCCAGCGTGATGAAGATCAGGAATGGAACGATGAAAAACCCGGGCGACTGGCCCCGGACCGGGGACCATGCGCCCGTTTCGCCAGCCTTCAGGGAGCCCACGAACGCGGCCTGCTCTGCCGGAGTGATGCCCCATGCGTGGTCAGCGGTCCGAATCACAACCAGATTCCCCGTGGTGCTGGCGAAAAGGCTGATCCGCCCGGTCTCCTTGAAAGACCAGCGTCCCTCGTAGAGCCCGGGAATGGCGGTCCCCATGAGGCGGCGTCCTTCGGTCAGCCGGTCGTAGATTTGCACCTCAGTGATGTCAGACCGGGAGATTCGTGCGGGCTCGCCTGCGAAGTGGATGACCAGGTCGGTGGGCGTCAGTTCATAGCTCATATTCGCGGCGCCCACCCAGGTACGACCCAGCAGGAAGGTCGGCAATAGCATGGCCACGGCGATCAGCGCTGGCAGAAGCCAGAGCCACCGGGCGGAGCGAGTGTTGACAGGTTGGAATGTCATGCGGATCAGCCCCTTTCACTCTCTGCTTACATCTTATAGCGCCAGGCAGCAACTGTCGTGAATCTTTCGTACATCAATATGCCAGCCGATGGGTACTAGGCGCACACGGAAACATGCCATATGCTAACAGAAAAGGATGTGCGTAATCCGTGGACCTGCCGCCAACCGTGAACCGTGGCGCCCGGCCAGGGCCATACACGGTGTCAATCGCTACCTTTCTCATCTTCGCAGCCATGACACCGACGGTGTATGCCATGTACGGGGAATCGGGCGGCGGCCTGCTCATGTTCTCCAATATCGTGGTCGGACTCCTCTGCGGACCCTGGGCCGGCACCTTTGCGGCGCTGCTCAACATGTGGTGGTATGGGGTAGTGATCAGCCTCGCAGGTGGCGATGCGCTGACCTTGACCCTCTTTTCCGGCCCGGCGCCCTACATCGTGCTCCTGACCGGTCCGGCAGCGGGCCGGCTTGCATGGCGGCGGGCTCAGGCGATGACCAAACTGGAGGAGCGGGAAAGCAAACTCCGCTTCCTCGCTGAACACGATTCCCTCACCGGCCTGTGGACACGGACCCACTTTTATGCCCAGGTAGAGCGACATCTGGTGGAGCCCGGACGCCCGGACCGGACGGGCGCCATGATCCTCATCAACATGGATGGGTTCAAATACGTCAACGACAGCCTGGGCTATCAGGTCGGTGACGAGCTTTTGCGCCAGGTCGCCGGGCTGCTTCGTGACACGTACGGCGAGCATGCCTGTCTGGCACGGCTGGGGGGCGATGAGTTTGCCGTCTATCTGCCTGACGCAGACGGAGCGACTGCCTGCGCACGCTCTGCGGAACTCTCTGAGATCCTGCGTAACTGCACCCTGTGGGTGGACGAGCAAGCGATCGGCGTAGGTGCCAGCATCGGCGTAACGGTCTACCCCGACCACGGCAGCAACGCACCGGAACTGCTCCGCAAGGCCTACGTGGCGGTGGTCGGCGTCAAGGCCGTAGAGTCGATGATTCGCGAGTCGCTTGAATACGACCGGTTTGTGCTGCATGGCCAGCCGATTCTGGACCTGGCTACAGGGCGCATCTCGCACCATGAACTGCTGCTGCGGATGCGGCGTCCGGATGGGCGCCTGGTCTTCCCCAATGAGTTCATTGCAGTGGCCGAGCGGTTCGGGCAGATTCGGGGCATTGACCGTTGGGTGGCGACCGCATCGATCAGGATGGCGGGCCGGCTGCCGGGCCACCGGTTCTCGGTCAATCTGTCGGCCCGGGCGACGAGTGATGAAGATCTCATCCCCTTGATCCGACGGGAGTTGGCTGAGAATCGGGTTGATCCATCTCGCATGATTTTTGAGCTGACGGAGACGGCCGCGATTGCCGACTTGAATGGGGCGGCCCGCTTCGTGGCAACCGTGCATGACCTGGGCTGCGGCTTCGCCCTGGATGATTTCGGTGCCGGATTCACGTCGTTCAGCACGCTGCGCAGGCTGCCCATTACCCACCTGAAGATTGACGGGAGCCTGATCCGCGGGCTGAGCCAGGACCCGATTAACCAGCGGCTGGTGGCGGCCATTTGTGAGATGGCCCAGGCGCTGGGCATGAAAACGGTGCCTGAGTATGTGGAAGACGAGCAGACGCTTCTCTGCCTGCGGGCGTACGGGGCGGATTTTGCGCAGGGGTATTATGTCGGGAAGCCGGGGCCGTTGGAGTAATGCAAGCAGGAAGTAGCATCGCCCGCCTCTGTGAAGAGACGGGCGATGTCGCGTCTGAAGTTAGGCGGTTAGCTGGCCGAGACCGCTTCGTCCAGCACCGCGGTCACAAACATGTGCCCAGGCGCATGGGTGATCATGAAGGCCGGCTTCGACTGAATCGCCACGGCCTGGGGCGTTACCCCGCAGGCCCAGAAGACCGGTACCTCGCCGGGGCGAATGGGCACCGGGTCACCGTAATCGGGCTTGTTGATGTCAGCGATGCCCAGGGCCGCGGGCTCCCCGATGTGAACCGGCGCCCCGTGCACGGCCGGGAACCGTGCGGTCACGGTCACCGCCTTCGGCACCAGGTGGGCGGGAATGGGCCGCATGGATACGACCATGGGACCGCTGAAACGCCCGGCGGGCACGCACATCCGGTTCGTCCGGTACATAGGCACGTTGCAGCCGCATTCGATATGCCGAATCGGCAGACCGGCATCGAGGAGCGGCTTTTCGAACGTAAAGCTGCACCCGATCAGGAAGGAGACCAGATCATC
>JARBUG010000165.1 GCA_029239785.1 Symbiobacteriaceae bacterium
CCAGATCGTCGGTGAACTTGACTTCGACGCTTTGGCCGGGCGCCGGCGCAGGCTGCTTCCGGCGGCCCCAGCCGGCGAAGTCGGAGTCGCCAAAGCCCGTGGCAATGACGGTAACCCGAATTTCGTCGGTGATGTTCTCGTCGATAACAGCGCCGAAGATGATGTTGGCTTCGGGATCGGCCGCCTGGGAGATGATTTCGGCGGCTTCGTTGACTTCCAGCAGGCCCAGGTCGGCGCCGCCGGTGATGTTGAGCAGCACGCCCTTGGCACCTTCGATGGAGGTTTCGAGCAGCGGGCTGGAAATCGCGGCCCGGGCCGCCTCGGTCGCCCGGCCTTCGCCCCGGGAGACGCCAATGCCCATCAGGGCGGAGCCCGTGTCGGCCATAATGGTGCGCACGTCGGCGAAGTCGAGGTTGATCAGGCCGGGGACGGCGATCAGGTCCGAAATGCCCTGCACGCCCTGGCGCAGGACGTCGTCGGCGATGCGGAACGCTTCGACGATGCTGGTCTTCTTGTCGACCACCTGGAGCAGGCGGTCGTTCGGAATGGTGATGAGGGTGTCGACCTTCGCCTTCAGGCCCTGAATGCCTTTTTCAGCCTGGAGCTGGCGCTTGCGGCCTTCAAAGGTGAAGGGCTTGGTGACCACGCCGACGGTGAGGGCGCCCATCTCCTTGGCGATTTCCGCCACGATGGGGGCCGCACCGGTGCCCGTGCCGCCGCCCATGCCGGCGGTGACAAAGACCATGTCAGCGCCCCGGAGGGCGTTGGCGATTTCGTCGCGGCTCTCTTCGGCTGCCCGGTTGCCGACTTCGGGGTCGGCGCCGGCACCCAGGCCCTTGGTCAGCTTGTTGCCAATCTGGAGCTTAATGGGCGCCATGGCACCCTTGAGAGCCTGAGCGTCCGTATTGACAGCCACGAATTCGACGCCGCGCAGACCGGCTGCAATCATGCGGTTGACGGCGTTGTTTCCGCCGCCGCCAACGCCAATAACTTTGATGTTGGCGAATTGCTCAGACCCCGCCAGGAATTCGTACACGTTGAAATCCTCCTTGCATGCCGCTAGCCGAACAGGCTGCGCAGCCAGTTCTTCATGCGTCCCCACTGATTTTGCTTGGCCGTTTCCACGGCTGCTGCCGCCTCATCCTGGGCCAGGCGGGCGCCCCATTGCACCAATCCGACTGCGGTTGCATACTCCGGGCTGCCCACCAGCGGGCCTTCTGGGCAACTCACGCGGGCCTGGAGGCCCAGCGAGTCGCCCGCCAGCGCAGCCAGGCCCCGGAGGCGGGCTGAGCCGCCTGTCAGAACCAGTCCGGCGGGAAAGAGTCCGGCGTATCCGGAACGTTTGACCTGTGCGGCCGCTAGCTGCAAGATCTCCAGGACGCGGGATTCGATGATCTCGGCGACCTGCTTGTCGGTGACCTCGCGCGCCTTTTGGCCGGACGGGCTTGTCAGCTCAAAGCCAGTGTCAGGCGCCAGTTCAGCGGCGGCCCAACCCCGTTCGAGTTTCAGAGATTCGCTGCTGCTCACGGGAATGGAGAGCAGGGCGGCTAGGTCGGCTGTGATGTGCTCGCCGCCCAGCGGCAGGATGCTGACATGCCAGAGATGGCCCTGATCATAGACAGCCACGCCGGTGGTGCCGGCGCCAATGTCGAGCAGCAAGACGCCTGCTTCCCGCTCAGCGCGGGTCAGCACAGCTTCGCTGGCGGCCCGAATGCCTGCCTGGAAGTCGGCCACCTGCAAGCCTGCCCTGCCAATGGCCTCCAGCGAGTTCTGCCGGGGCAGTGCATCACCCGTGATCAGGTGCGCTTCGACGCCCAGCCACCGCCCTGCCAGACCGATGGGATTGGGCACCCCTTCAGCCCTGTCAAGCCGGTAGGCACGGGGCACAACGTGAATCACTTCACGCCCGGTCGGCAGTGTTACTTTGGCAACGCTGTCGTCAAGTGCGCGGCGCACATCTTCCGGTGTGACGCCGAGCGACGGGCGGTGGACCGCCACATCGGCCGAGCAGATCAGCGACTGGATGTGGGTGCCCCCGATGGAAGCCACCACAGCGGCCGAACCGATGCGCCCCGCCATTTCAAAGGCCTGTGAAACGGCTGCCCTGATCGACTCCGAGGCGGCAGCCAGATCGACGACCATGCCCCTGCGCACGCCTGCGGATGGGACCAGGCCGACCCCGATTACCTGGGGCTCCCCCCCGGCAAGATCAGCCAGAACAGCCACGGTATTGGCCGAACCGCTGTCGATTCCGAGCACGAGGGATCCTTCCACTCCACGGCCCTCCCTGGTCGCTGCGTTCTCCGCTTTCCTTTGCCGAAGGCAAACAAAGCGGTCTCCTATCGGATTCAACACGGCCCCTTCGAATCCTGCTCTAGAAATTGGGGAGTCCCATAAATCTTGGGAGGACGAAATTCGGACCGACTTTCCATACGAAAGCCGGTCCGTTGTTTACGACTTGGACGAGTTGCCGACGGCGCCCGCCTGGGTTCCCTTCTTCCGCAGCAGGCCCCATTGGGTGAAGAGTGCCCGCCGGATGATGCCGAGGTTATTGAACATGCGGATGCCCATGGCGGCCACGCCGGCCAGGTATAGGTTTTCGACGCCGACGCGGTCGCCGAGGTAAACCAGGCCCGCAGCCAGCAACGCGTTGGTAAAGAACCCGGTAATGAAGATGCCGTTGTCATAAGTGCCTTCCAGGCTGGAGCGCAGGCCGCCGAAGGCCGTATCAAGCGCAGCCAGGACCGCGATGGACAGGTAGCGGGCGTAGAAGACGGGGAACGTAAAGGGCGAAATCAGACCCGCGAATACACCGGCAATGAGACCTACAAGAATAATCCACATTTCTGCCTGCCCACCTCCTACTGTGCGGGGGTTCCATATTGCATCTTCAAACTGCCCTTGAAGGCCGGGATCGTCAGGTTCGTTTCACGCTGGACGGAGATGTGGATGCCAAAGCTCCGCAGTGTTTCGGCGAGGCCACCTTTCATGGTGATCGCCATTTCCAGATCTTCGGCCTTGCCGATCGCCTTGATGACGATCGGCGGCGCCGTACGGATGCCGTTGACGATGACGACCGGGCCGGCACAGATGATTTCGGTGCGGCCGATGACCCGCTGTTCATTGATCGACATCGCTTCGGCGCCCGAGGCGAAGAGTTCGTTGATGACCCGGAGCACGTCGTAATCGTGGATCAGCAGGTTGTTGGCCGTCTCGCCCGGTGCGAGCGGACGGGTAGCGTCGCGCATTTCAATAACGACGCCCTGGCCTGTGAGTGCGACGAGTCCGGCGGCACGCTGCGCCTCTTCGAGCTGACGGCCGAGGTCTTCAAAGCCAGCCTGCTGGTTGATGACCTTGGTCATCTCCTGTCGGAGTTGTTCGAGTTCGGTCATGGAGTCGTCGCGGGCCTTTTCGGCCTGTTCGAGCTGCTGAGCCAGATCCTGCGCACGGCTCATGGCGGTCAGGTCGGTCAGCTTGACCTGTTTCTGTACCTTGAACTGCATGGAAAGCATAAAGCCAAGCACCACGCAGACCAGTGCAATGGCCCAAGGCAAATGTCGAAGTCGGCTCATATATGTTGCCTCCCGCTTCAGTCGTCGCCGCAGCCGGAAGCGATGGGACTGCCGGCGACACGCATATCGACTTTACAGCCACCGGAACGCTTTTTCAGACCGTTCCAGGTACCGAAGAAAAGCTCAATCTTTTCGTTCAGGTTTTCGAGCCGCGCCGGACCGTCCGGAATGGGGCCCCAGTCGACCGTGGCGCCAGAGACCATGAATAGGACAAGCGACCGGTCAGCCGCAACCTTGACTTCAGAGATGTGGCTGGGATAGCCTTCGGCCATGCGGGCGAGCAGGAAGAGCGCATCCTGCAGGCCGGGGTCGGGGAGTTTCTGGCCCCGCAGGGCGGTGGTAACCTCCTTGCCGGAGATGACCGGCAGGGCGTTCTTGGGGTCGAGTTCGGTTTGACCCAAAATGATGCCGGTGGGGTCGAGAACCAGGTAGAAGCGGTCTGAGTACTTGAGCAGACCGGCGGCCTTTCGTTCTTCGACGTTGATGGCGATGCGGCCCGTTTCCCAGGCCGCGGTGGCCGATTGAATCCAGGGTTCACTCAGGAGCCGGGTCTGAACTGCCCGGGCGGAGTGCTCCCAGCGCGGGGCACCGATTGCGAGACCGGCGGCTTCGATGACGCGTTCACGGGTGAGCCGGTCAAGGCCGGTGATGTCGATGGCCGTGGCCCGGAAGAAGGCCGAGCGGTAGGCTGCGATGGATGCGATGGCGAGCATGACGAGGAGGGCCAGCCAGAACCAGCCTTTGCCGCCGCCGGACCGTTCTTCTTCTGTTACGTCTTCCTGCGGGTCTGCTTCCTGCGATCGACGCGTCACGGTCCGCCTCCCATCGGCGCTGTGCGGCGCCCGGTACTATGACGATTATACTCCAGGATGATCTTCCTACACAGGGACTTTCAAACGACAAGTTTTGCCGTGCCGCTGCGATCGGCTTGGCCGGCATCGCCGCACAACGCCAACTCTGCCGTTTGGTCCTCAGTCCTAGGGAATGATCACGTCCAGGGCGCCGGGCAGCAGCTCGAAGGTCACCGGCAAGTTGCCGGCCACGTCGCCGTCGAGGTGGAAGGCGACGCGCTGGGTGGATGTAGCTGCGATGCGCCGTGCCTGGGTGAATCTGACCTTGGGGTGGCCAACGTGGCCGCCTTTGTAGATTTTACCGACCAGGCTGACCAGTTCGGAGCGGCCCAGGTCAAAGCCCCAGGCGATGTCGAACTTGCCGTCGTCGATGACGGCGTCAGGGAGAATGTTCATGCCCCCGCCGTAATAACGAGCGATGCCGACTGCCATAAGGAGCATGCGGGGGATTTCCATGGTTTCCTCGTCCTTCTGGACTTTGACGGGCACCCCATTGAACTTGAACAGGGTTCCCACGATTGCGAGAAGCGAGGGCAGGGTGCCGCCCACGGCCTTGAGCACCGGGCCGTAGTCGTTGACCTGGCGGGAGACCTCGGCGTCGAAGCCGATGCCGGCAATATTGAAGAAGTAGCGGTAACCGACGGCGAGGCCAACGTCCATGGGGACCCGGCGCCCGCCGAAAGCGATGCGCACTGCGGCTTCGGCGTCGCGGGGGATGCCGACGGTGCGGACCCAGTCATTGCCGGTGCCCATGGGCACGACGGCGAGGGCCGATTTGGTGCCCATCAGACCGTTGCCCACTTCATTGAGCGTACCGTCGCCGCCCAGAGCGACCACCCGGTCGTACCCTTCCGCGGCAGCCTGCCGGGCCAGTTCCTCGCCGTGGCGCGGACGCTCCGTAAACTTGACGCCGTACTCGCCCAACGAGGCAACCAGCGGTTCGATTCGCTGCCAAGTTTTCAAGGCCCGTCCATGGCCAGCGGTCGGATTAACGATAAAGCAAATGCGCGGCATCGGTGGGACAACTCCTCCTGCCGGGTGCGACCCACCAAAGGCAGGCGCACGATTCCGGGCAAAGCCCGGCCCAGTCGTAGTATTTCCGCACTAGGATTCGCATGTGCTCCTGATATTTCCTGCTACCGAAATCCAGGGGGAGCGTGCCTTTCGGTGCCAAAATCAGCGTTTGCCGAGACCGCAATGGTCTCGGCAAACGCCCATTTGAAAATGTGGGGTGGCCAGGCGACCACGCAAGAACGACCTAGCCTCGGGTAATCGTCGCCCCAAGCCCCCCGAGCTTCTGATCCAGGTTCTGATACCCACGGTCGATATGGACGATCTGGTCGATGGTGGTGGTTCCCTCTGCCGCCAGGCCGGCGAGCACCAGGGCCATCCCTTCCCGCAAGGCCGGGCATTCGACCCGGGCGCCCGACAGCTGCGGCACACCCTGCACCACCGCCGTGCGCCCCTCTGTCTTCACGTTCCCGCCCAGACGCCGCAGCTCCTCCGCCACCTTGAAGCGATTCTCAAAGATCGTCTCGGTGACGATGCTGGTTCCCTCAGCCACAGACATCAGGGCCATCATCTGCGGCTGCATGTCGGTTGGGAAGCCAGGGTATGGCAGCGTCTTCAGGTCGGTCGCCTTCAGCCGCTCCGGGCCAATCACCCGCACCCAGTCCTCGCCGTCCTCGGTGATGCAGCCCATCTCCCGCAGTTTGGCGCAGATCGCATCGAGATGCTCGGGAATCACGCCAGCTGCGGTCACGTCGCCCTTGGTAATGGCAGCGGCAGCCAGGAAGGTGCCGGCCTCAATCCGGTCCGGTATGACCGTATGTTCCACGCGCCCCAGCGCCTCCGTGCCCTGCACCCGAATCACATCCATGCCGGCCCCGCGCACCTTGGCGCCCATCCGGTTCAGGAAGTTCTGCAGGTCGACGATTTCGGGTTCACGGGCCGCGTTTCGAATCACGGTGACGCCGTCCGCCAGTACGGCGGCCATCATCAGGTTTTCTGTGGCCCCGACGCTGGGGAAATCAAGGTAGACTTCGGTTCCCTTCAGCCGGCCGGGCACCGACGCTTCGATAAAACCAAAGCGCTCCTCGATCTTTGCGCCGAGCTGCTCCAGCCCGCGCAGGTGAAAATCGATGGGCCGCGGACCGATGGCGCAGCCGCCCGGGTACGAAATGCGGATCTTCCCGAGCCGGGCCAGCAGCGGTCCCATGAGGAAGATGGAGGAACGCATTTCGCGGGTGAAGTCGGCGCCCACTTCCCCAGACGCCAGCGCGCCTGGCACGATGCGCAGGCCGCGGCCGGTCTCGCCTTCGGGCAGCTCTTCGACCTGGGCGCCCAGGCGCCGCAGGATCTCCAGCATAACGCCAACGTCGCGGATGACCGGCGTGTTATGGATCAAGGATTCGTCGGATGTCAGCAACGCAGCCGCTAGGATTGGCAGGGCGGCGTTCTTGGCGCCGCTGATAGCCACCTTCCCCTGCAGCCGGTTGCCGCCGGCGACCACGTAGCGATCGAGCGTCTTCACATGTGTAGACCTCCCACGGTCGGAAGCAGGCCGACCGGGGGTCGTCAGGGGCTGCCCGGTCAGGCGGTGAAATAGGGGTTCGGACCCCAGATCCTCACTTCCGGCTCAAGCCGTACTCCAAACCGCTCCTGGACGAGTAGGCGGACGCGATCCATCAGAACCAAAACGTCCCTGGCCGAGGCATCCCCGAGGTTCACGATGAAGTTTGCATGCTTTTCGGAGACCTGTGCGCCGCCCTCAGTCAGCCCTTTGAGGCCGGCCTGCTCAATCAGGCGCCCGGCATAGTCGCCCGGCGGATTCTTGAAGACCGAGCCCGCATTGGGCATGTTGAGGGGCTGTGTGGCACGCCTCCGCTCGAGATGGTGCTTCATGTGTGCTTCGATGGTGGCGAGATCCGCATGGTGCAGATCCATCACGACTTCTACTACTAACGCAGACGTTGATTGCAGCTTAGACGTTCGATATCCAAAACCAATTTCCTCAGGGGAAAGTTGCTGCTCACTGCCGTCCGGCCAGACGACCACGGCGGAGGAGACCACCTGGGACATATCGCCGCCATGGGCGCCTGCATTAATCATCAGCCCGGCGCCTACGGTGCCGGGAATTGCGCAGGCAAATTCAATGCCGCCCAGGCCCATCTTGCCGACCTTGGTGGCGAGCTTCGGCAGATCATAGCCGCCGCCGGCCCGCACGCGGGTGTCATCGATCGCAAAGGCGTCAAACTCGCCGCCCAGGCTCAGGACAATGCCGCGCACACCTTCGTCGGAGACCAGCAGGTTGCTCCCCCGCCCCAGGATGTAGACGGGTTGAGACTCGCGCTGAGCCAGGACCAGTACCCCGGACAACTCCCGGCGGTCTGCCACCTCGATCAGGAAATCAGCCGGGCCGCCTAGGCGGAACGTGGTGTGCCGGCTGAGCGGTTTGTCTGGGTGGATGCGGCCCGGATCGCGAATTATGCTACGCAACTCCTGCTCCAAAGGTGACATAGAGCGGCAGCCTCCTTCATTCCTGTGAAGTAAACCGGAAACCATTGGGAACGGCGTAAGCCAACCCCTGCGGGCTTCTTTTTCTTTTACATCGGATTACGCAGATTAACGGATTACGCAGATACCCTGAAACACGCTCTTGGCCAATATCATAAATGTGTGACCCAGAACGGTTAGCCCGGTAGATCCGCGTAATCCTGAAATCTGCGTAATCCGCGGTAGAAAATGTCCTCAATCCCGACGGGCAATCTTCATGATCGCCCCGGCAATGTCCGCGGCCGCGTCCGGCTGGGCCAGCGAGCGCAGCGCTTCCGCCATGGCCGCCCGCTTTGCCGAATCGGTCAGCGCTACCGCCACGGCGTCAGCCAGCTTGTCGGCCGACATTTCGCGCTCGCGCACAACCAGCGCCGCACCCCGCTGTTCCAGGGTACGCGCATTCCAGTCCTGATGATTGTGGGTCACGTTGGGGCTGGGAATTAGCACAGACGGCAGGCCCCGCACCTGGACCTCGGCCAGGGTCAGGGCGCCCGACCGGAAGATCCCCGCATCTGCCGCCGCATAAGCCTCCGGCATGTTATGCAAGTAAGGCACAACCGACACGCCCGCGGGCGAGCCGCCGTACTGCTGCCTTACCTGGTCAAAGTAGCGTTCCCCGGTAATATGCAGGACCTTCAGGCCGGGCAGACGGCCCAAGAGCAGCTTGACCGCATCCACCGCAAAGCGGTTGAAGTCGCGCCCGCCGCCGCTTCCGCCCATGACCACCAGCACTTTGTCTGACTCGGTATAGCCGAAGGCCTTCCGCCCCGCCGACCGCTCAGCCCCCTGTACCTCGGGGCGGACCGGATTGCCGATAAACTGCAGCTTTGTGCCCGCGGGAAAGTAGGGCCGGGCCTCTTCGTACGGCACAAGGACCGCCTTTGCCCAGCGGCTTGCGATTCGGTTCGTTACCCCCGGAAACGCGTTCTGCTCCTGAATCACCACCGGGCGCCCGGCCAGGCGGGCCGCCAGCAGCACTGGGCCGCTCACAAAACCACCTGTGCCAATCACCACATCGGGCCGGAAGCGCCGAATATGCCCCAGGGAGTCGAAGAGCCCCTTGGCCGCCTTCAGGGCGCCCTTCAGCTTCTGCATGGCGGACAGGTTGATCAGCCCCGCGCTGGAGATGGTGACAAAGGGAATCTGCTCCCGGGGCACCAGCGTGGCCTCACGCCCGGCCTGGGTGCCAACGTAGAGCAGTTCGGCCTGCGGGTCTGCGGCCTTGAGCGCATGTGCGATTGAGACTGCGGGGTAAATATGCCCCCCGGTGCCGCCGCCGGCGATCAGGTACTTCATGGTGGCGCTCCCTCCGATTGGCGATAGAGACTGAGGAAGGCCGGGCGGCAGCGCATACGCTTCCGCCCGGCCGGGGCCTATGATTCCCTGGTGTACCTGCTTACACCTAACAATATGCCCACCGCAGAGAGCGTAATAAGCAGCGAAGTGCCGCCGTAGCTCAGGAACGGCAGGGGAATACCAGTTGGGGGAATGGAGGCTGTCACCACGGCAATGTTCATCGCCGCCTGCAGCGTAATGAGCGATGTAACCCCTGCCGCCAGAAAGCTGGTAAACCGGTCGGGCGCCTGCACGGCGATGCGGTAGCCCCGCCAGGCGAAGGCGACGAAGAGCATCAGCACCAGGGCGGCGCCCAGGAAGCCCAACTCCTCGCCCAGCACCGCGAAGATCATGTCAGTGTGGCGTTCGGGCAGGTAGAAGTGCTTGGTGCGGCTCCGGCCCAGGCCCACTCCGAAAAGTCCGCCGGAGCCAAAGGCCAGCAACGCCTGAATGATCTGGTAGCCGTCGCCGCTGGGGTCGGCCCAGGGGTTGAGGAAGGTGGTAATGCGGCTCCAACGCTCCTTGTCGATGAGGGCGAGGCCCAAAATGCCCAGTGCCCCCACGACCCCCATGCCGCCGAGATGAAGCAACTCGGCCCCGCCGGCAAAGAGCATCAGGAACGCCGTGCCGCCCAGCGTCATGGAGGTGCCCAGGTCGGGCTCCAGCATGATCAGACCGAAAAAGAGGCCGAGCAGCAGAATCGGCGGCAGGAAGCCCCGCCAGAACGACTTGACCTCCCGCGGGTTGCGGCTCAGGTAATCGGCCAGGAACATGATGAACGCAAACTTGGCAAACTCCGAGGGTTGAAATTGCAGCGGCCCGGCCCCCAGCCAGCGCCGGGCGCCCAGCCGGTAGATGCCGATGCCCGGAATGACCACCAGCACCAGCAGGACGATGACGCCCAGCACGATGGGCTTGGCATACTTCTGCCATGTCCAGGGCGGAATGGTGGCGAAGAACCACATGGAGCCGAGGCCGACCACCGCCCAGAGCGCCTGCCGCTGCAGGTAGTGAAACTGGTTGTTGTGCTCGGCCACTGCGATGACGGAACTGGACGAATACACCATGACGAGACCGATGCCAAGTAAAAGCGCGATCACTGTGATGAGGGTGTAGTCCGGCGCCTTGCGCTTGTAGTGCA